>WTZU01000020.1 GCA_009889625.1 Candidatus Hikarchaeia archaeon HikBin5
CCCATCCCTGCTATTAAAAATAACAATGGTAATCTCCACCCGTGAGTGAATAATATGAATAGGCTTAACCACGTACCACCTAGCTGATCGTTTCCGTACCCATACACTGCGATTCCCACTTCATCAAACCCAATAGCAATGTGAAATATAATCAGTAGTCCAAACGCCAGAACTCTGAGCCAGTCAAGATCATATCTGCGAATTTTATTCTCCCTTTCCACCACACAGTTCTCATTATCATTTTTCAAGAAAACAGTATCGAAAGTTGATTATCCCTTTAGAGATTAAATGAAGCATGGAATTTGAAGATGAAATACATATTCAACTACCTCGAGAAGAATTATGGGACCTAGTATCGGACCCCGAGGCTTTGGCTTCGTGCGTTCCTGGTGCAAAAGAGATAGAACAACTCTCAGAAACCAAATATCGTGGGATCATTGAACGGGGTATTGCGGGAGTATCAATCAACCTAGTAGGAGAAGTTGAAATGACTGAACTCAACCCTCCTGAAAATCTAGTCGCACTAGTAGAAGGACAAGACCCAAAAACCAACAGTAGGATGGATGCAACAGCCGAAATGTCTATGGAGGATAATGGAGATGGATCAACAACCCTAACCTATTATGTAGACGTCGAATTCACAGGTAGACTTGCAACTCTCGGAGCCCGAATTGTAAAACGAAAAATAAATTCTGATATCGGTGTCTTCTTCGACAATATTCGTGAAAGGGCAGAATCTTAACCTTCTATTTATTCCCTTTCCGTCTTTTAAATATTGCCACATTACCAACATTCATTCCCTCTCATGATGTATTCACTATCATGACGAAGCCTGAACCACTTACCAGCCTTCGAGATCATATCGACGCAATTGAATCCGAAGGATTGTTACAGCACATCCCCAACGCACATTGGAATTTAGAAATTGGGGCAATAACTGAACAAGTTGCCTTTTCTGACCATCCTCGCGCCCTTCTTTTCGATTCAATCATCGATTATGAACCCGGATTTAGAGTGGCCACCAATTTACATATATCTCGAGATTTACAAGCGCTAGCTTTAGGAATGCCCCTTGGCGTTAGTGGGGTAGAATTAGTTAAAGATTGGCGTTCTCGAACTTCTAAATTGGAGCGCTTCTCACCACTCGAAGTCAACGATGGGCCCATACGCGAAAATGTCTTGACAGGAAATGAAATTGATTTATTCTCATTCCCTGCTCCCCAATGGCGTGCTCCTGATGGTGGAAGGTATATTGGAACTGGTGATGTGACTTTTACCACTGATACAGAAAGGAGCTGGGTAAATGCTGCTCCTTACAGAGCTCAACTTTTTGGCCCCAAAAGAATGACAATAGAAATCGCAGAAACTCACCATGGTAAACAACATCTCAACTCTTTTTGGGACGCCGGAGAACACGCACCAATTGTCATGGTGGCTGGACAAGACCCGTACACCTATGCGGGTGCATGCACACCCCTGCCTGCCGGATATCCTGAATTGGAATATGCAGGTGGACTAATGGGAAAACCAATAGAAGTGATTACACACAAAGAAACTGGACTTCCCATCCCCGCAACAGCAGAAATTGCTATCATTGGATTTGTGCCTCCTCTGGATGAAGATTCCGAAGACGAAGGCCCATTTGGAGAGTGCACCGGATATTTTACACACGGTGGAATCCACCCTGTAGTAAATGTAACTGAAATATGGCATCGAAATAATCCAATTCTCCAAGGAAATCCGACCATGCATGGATCTGCAATGAGGCACGCACTAGGGGCCGAAATACTTACTAGCTCTCGAATGTGGGATGCAATCGAAAACGAAATTCCAAATATCCAAGGTGTATATGCAATCTATCAACAATGTCAACAGGGTGCTCATATCACCGCTGTATCTATTAAACAGACATACGATGGCCACGCTAAACAAACTGCAACTTCCATTGCGGGTTCTTTAGCAAATGGAACTTTAAGCCGAGCGGTTATCATCGTAGACGAGGATATTGATCCTTCCAATTGGGAGGATGTTCTATTTGCATTCTCTACTAGATGTGATCCTTATGAGGATATAGATATAGTCCGGGGAATGCCAAATTCACACCTCGACCCACGGATTCCTCCCGATTTGAAAAAGCAAGGGGTAAGAACAACTTCGACCATGTTAATAGACGCTTGCAAACCATACCATTGGAAAGATGAATTTCCTCAAACCAATTCTGTAGATGCGAAACTGAAACAAAAAATGGTTGACAAGTTTAATCTCAACAATTGGTAAGCCTATGTTTTCTTCATCTGTCTTGTGATATGACGTCCACTAGAACTGGTTTTCCTGTTTTCATTTCTTCCCATGCTTCTTGTAGTATGGGCTTCAAATCATTCGGATCTGTAACTGGTCCATATCCTGAAACTCCCATGGATTCTGCAAGTTTCGCAAAATCAGTTATTGGGTCATCCAATCCTGTTCCAATAAGTGCCTTTTCACGACTCGAATCTCTCCCTCTAACCTCTGCCAATTTCATCCGATGATTTGTAGAATTAAACAGAGCGTGATTATTGTGGACTACAGTAAATAGAGGTATTTTGTAATGCCCTATTATCCATAATGCACTTGGAAATTGCAATAAGCTACCATCTTGTTGTAAGTTTATTGGAAGCTTTCCACTATCGAGATAAGCTAGTGCTCCTCCTATGGCCCCTCCAATGCCATAGCCCACACCGCCTCCGCCAGAATCTCCTCCGAAGTATCGATCGAATTCATCAATTTCCCAGAGTTTATGTGGCCAACCTCCATACGCGAGTCTACCATTAACAAGTATCCAATCGTCATCTTGTATGACTTCCCATATCTCTTGCGCCAAACGAGATGGTGCTATTGGGGTTTCATCCCATGTCTTATCAATGGATTTTCTCCATTCTTCTCTTTGCTCAGAATGAATTTCTCCCATTTTTCGAGCTCGGAGTTGTATCTTTTCTTTGAGTTTTTTATTATCTCCAATCAACTTCACAATCGAATCGGTCAATGCAGGAATTGCCAATTCACTATCTGCTAGTATTGAAACTTCTGTTTCTCTTATGGCATAATATTCTGGAATTAAACTAGACGATTCCAAATCATCAGTTCCAATAGTTATTATTTGATATTCTCCCTCGATTTGATCGGTCATAGTGTGGGTAATTCCAATTTCTTTCTTGGTACAATAATCTATATCCCACACATCAATTGCAAGTATCACATCTGCTTTTTTGTAAACCTCAGTACCTGATAGATCAAGTGGATGTGTGTTTGGGAAATTATAGCGGCGCATCCGCTTATCTATCACTGGGGCACCCAATGTCTCTGCTAGCTCTATCAATGATTTAACAGCATTTCTTGAGTCTCCAACTTGGTCAACGAATATTACCGGAAATTCTGCACCAACTAATATTTCTGCAGCTTGTTTTATTGCATCCGGATCTGCACCCATTCGAGATGGTGCCATTAATTTCTCCAAATTAGGTATCTCTATAGGTTCCTCTAGATTGCATTCTTGAACCTCGTGATCTAGAACAACATAAACTGGCCCTTTCGGAGGGGTATTTGCGATCCGATATGCACGAGTTATCGAATCCGCAACACCATCAATATGGACTGGTTGATCATCCCATTTTGTATATCCTCGGACCAAGTTCCCTTGCCATTGAGCAGTATGGATCCAATCAATCCATGGTCTTCGTTTTGATTTCCTCATGGGTCCAGTCCCTGACAAAATTACAATTGGAACTCTATCTGCATATGCATTGTATATTCCCATGGCCCCATTCAACGTACCTACTACATTGTGCAATATACAAAGAGCAGGCTCCCCAGTTGCCTTTGCATATCCATGCGCTATTGAAACAGACAATGATTCATTCGGCGTTGTGATTACTTTGGGAGAGTTATCGTTGTAGTTGACTATGGACTCTTCTACTCCTCTGAAAGAAGCTCCTGGATTGAATGTTACAAAATCAAATCCATATGCTTTTATCAAGTCTGCAATGAAATCGGATCCCCACGCTTGATCTTTTACATCAACTTCTCTTAATTCTCTTTTTTTTCTATACGATTTCTCTTCATCCATATTGTGAAACACTTTCTTCTCAAGTATCACTCTATCGATTATTCCTATCTCTTAGAATTTAGTTCCCCAGTCTAATTCCATGGCGTAGCGTTTCAATTCCTTCTATTTCTATTTCAATTATGTCTCCATCAGAAACTGGTCCGGGTTCTATTGGGGTCCCCGTTGTAAATATGTCTCCTGGTTCTAATGTGATGTATTTTGTTATCTCTGCTAATATCTCTCCCGTGGAAAAAAGCTGCCCAGAAAAGTCTGTAGACCTCTCTACTTTTCCATTGACTCTGATTTCCATACTGGGGCATTCTGGCATCACATCATAGGAAGCCATCACTGGCCCAATAGGGGTGGCCGTATCAAACCCACTCTTCCGAACCGCTCCTGGGTCATCTTCCAATTCACTGGTAATGGCTATATCATCGACACAAGTGAATCCTGCTATATATTCTCTCTCATCCCCTATTTTCATATTTTTACATTGCTTTCCTATTATGACTCCAATTTCTCCTTCATACACAGCAGAAAGCCCCGGGGGAATCTCTGCGACATTCTCATGACTGGTGATTGTATTTGGAGTTTTAAAGAATAAACGTGGTTTTTTAGGGGTTTTGACATCTAGACGTTTGATCAGGTCCTTGTAGTTAAATCCTGTGGCTATTATCTTACTAGGATTTGAAGGTGGCAATATTTGCACATTGACAGAATTGTATATTTTTCCATAACATTCTATTGTTCCATTTTCCCAAACACCTTCTCGAATGTAGCCACTATCGTCCATGAATCTTACAAATTTCATGCTGTTATTTCACCACTATTTGCCTTAAATCTTGACTTACATACCTTCATTTCTATTGGAGTTAACATTCGCAACATTTAATGGACCAGGCCGATCAATGTTATCAGATGTCAGCAATTAGCAAACCTATTGCAAACCTAATTAAATCTGATAATAAGAACAGTTTGTTATCCAGATTCAACATGGAATGGCTTCCGGCTATTGTCACAATTCTGATTCTTATAATGTTCACTGCACTCGTTGTAGTGATGTTTTTCGGAAGTACATATTTCGCCCCAACTCGAGATGAAGCCATCACTTTCAAAAAGATTATAGATGTATTATGGGGGCTCGCAGGGGTCACTATATTCTACAACACCCTAGTTATCGGTATTGGCGCTGGGGCAATGGGAACTTTCATAGGAACAATCTATGCCTGGATTCTAGTCCGAACAAATGCACCTGGAAAGAAATTCCTCCGCATACTAGCAATTATCCCACTTACTATGCCTGCCCTGGTAAAATCGATTGGATGGGTGGCAATTCTAAGCCCTTCAATTGGTATTTTTAATACCCTCGGGAAAGATCTCTTTGGATTGGTCCTTTTTGACCTATATACTTTAGAAGGTTGTGTCTTTGTGATGGGTATCTCATCTCTGTCACTTTCCTATCTTTTAATGGAACCTGCAATCCAATCTGTATCCTCTAGCCTAGAAGAAGCAGCAAGATCGACAGGATCTAGCATATTATCTACCTTTTTGACAGTCACATTACCTCTCTTGATACCAGGTATGATGTCCGTTTTCCTACTCTCTTCCATCTATTCGTTTGGTAATTTCGAATACCCATTCGTATTCGGATCTTCCAAAGGTGGAATTGATACATTTGCCACCATCATTTTCAAGACCGTTTTCTTCAATATTTTCCCCCGGTATGATCTAGCAACCATCTATTCCATTGTGTATGCTGGAATTGCCGTATTCATGATCTGGCTCTACCACCGATTAACTAAAGACAATTTCAGATTCCAGACTGTAACTGGGAAATCTGAACGCCATACAAAACATGACCTTGGAAGATTCAAATTGGTTGGAACTTTAATCTGTTTCTTCTTCGCATTCACGGCTTTCATCCTGCCTCTAATTGGTGTACTTGCCCTTGCATTCGCCCCAAATCTTGCAGAATTGTTTGAACCGTCTATGATGACAACTAAGAATTTCACCCAGTTCGTAGGAACTGCAGGAATTGCTGAAGCCACATGGAATACATTCTTGATCTCCTTTGCAGATGGAATTGGTGTCGTCGTTCTTGGTATCTTCATATCCTATACTGCACTTAAATCCGATATAGTCATTCGTGGCCGTAAAGTCAACCAAGCAGCAGATTACATAGCCACAATCCCCCTTGGATTGCCACCAATTGTCTATGGTGTTGCTATATTCTGGCTCATCTTGATCGGGCCATTCAAACACCTATATGGTACTCTCTGGCCAATGATTCTTTCACTAATTTTGCTAAAAATACCTCATGGTACCCGAATGATTTCCTCTGCATTGATTACCATCTCAGATGAATTGGAAGAAGCGTCTAGAATCAGTGGAGCATCTTGGTTCACCACCTTCCGAGGGATTGTGACTCCTTTATTAAAAGGTGGTATCTTGAATGCTTTCTTATTTGTGTTTATTGACGCAGTAAAAGAAGTAAGTGCGGTCGTTCTTCTTATTACAGCAGGAAACTCTGTTCTAATGACCGTTCTATTGTTCCTATACAACAATGCGCCTAGTGCACTCCCAATGATTGCCGCAGGATCTCTGATCATCATGAGCTTCTTACTACTAGTTGTAGCAGTTCAATCTAGATTCACATTCGACGCATCTAACTAATCTCTCTTTTTTCTTTCCAATCCATAATAGGAGAACCTTTATTTTTTGTTTCCCTAGCTATTGTATGATCGAAGAAATCAGTACAAAAAAAGGTGTGACTCCTGCAGCTCCTATTTCTCAAGCCATTCAAGCAGGCAATTTCATATTCATATCGGGCCAAACTGGAAGGGACCCTGAGACCAGAAAAATAATCAGTGAAGATGTCGGTGAACAAACTAGGCAGATTTTTAGAAATGTTTCAAATGTACTTAATGCCGCAGGATGCGACCTCAATGATGTAGTTCGAAACACCGTTTTTTTCACAGATTTAAATGACAAACCCGAATTTGATAAAGCATATCGTGAAATATTTTCATCCCCTTATCCCGCCCGAAGTGCTATTGGAATAAGTGAGATAGCACCAGGGGCAAAAATAGAAATCGAAGTGATTGCATTCAACCAAAAATCCTAATATCCATCCTCCAACACTACTACTTTTATCAACAATTGACGGTGAATACATAGACTATTGTACTAAAGAATAACAATGAATTTAATTCCCGCATGCTTCTTTTCCCAACATAGAAATGTCTACTTCATTTAATTCATCTCCCAATCCCAACGACGAAAAGAGATCTTCACTTGACGCAGTTGGCCACAATGTTGTTAAAGTTGATATGGACGACAAAGTCACTGGGGCGGCAAAATACGGATCCGATATTCAACCAGATGGGGTCCTCCACGCAGCCCTCTTACGATCTCGTCACGTCCATGCTGTTATCAAATCCGTAGATACCTCTGTGGCAGAATCCATGGAAGGTGTGAAGGCAGTTGTCACTCGAGATCAACTACTAGGCCAATTCGATGACCGAGTCAGATATTATGGGGATGTAATTGCGGCTGTAGCTGCTACAACACCTGAATTAGCGATAAAAGCAGCAGATTCTATCATCCCTATTTTGGAATCTCTCCCATCTGTACACGATCCCAAGCAAGCGATTCGATCCGGATCGCCAAAAGTACATGATGTCAATAACCCGGACTTTGGTCAACATGGCCGGCATGAATTCACCGTTGACAACGTAGAATATGTACAAAACATAGATGACTACCACTACGTGCACATTGGAGATGTAGAACAAGGATTTCTAGAGGCGGATTTTGTTTTTGAGCATGAATATATCTCCCCCCGTGTAAATCCATGCAATTTAGATACTCATTGTACAATTGCGGAATGGGATGGTGATACCGTTGTATTCACAGAGACCCTTGGCGCACCCAGTAGATCCAGAGATGAAATAGCAGATCTACTGGGGATGCCCCATGACAAAGTTCGAGTCGTCATGCCTCCTGTAATTAGCTCTAGTTTTGGGGCCCGATCCGTTCCTCAATTATCATTCGAACCTGTCGCAGCAACCCTATCTCGAGAAGTTGGCGGTTCTCCAATAAAATTATGGTTCGATAGAGAAGAAGAGTTCACAGCAACCGATCATAGGCATCAAACCTCCTATAATATTAAAATGGGGATCACATCCAAAGGGATGATAACTGCCGCCAAGATCGATCTTGTTGCAGATACTGGGGCATATCCCAACGGAGTTGGACACATAGTCTTGTCTAATGGGCTCAGCCGCCCCCTTGAGATATATAAAATTCCTCACTATGAGTTTGAAGGGGTATCTGCGTTTACCAATAATCTAATAGCAGGTGAATTCCGCGGAATTGGTTCTACTCAATTAGGATATGCACTTGAATCTCACATGGATGAAATGGCACGAAGGGCAGATATAGATCCAATCAAATTCAGACTTATGAATTTTGTTGAAGAAGGGTATGCCCGTCCCAATACAGGAAGGCCAATTGAGAGTTGTGGTTTGATAGAATGTGTAGAACGTGGCCTATCCACTTTCAAAAAAATCCAAAATGGCCCTTCTAACGACCCTGAAAAATTAAGAGGTTGGGGGATGGCAGCAGGAACCCATACCACCGGTCTTGGAGCTGTAGATTTGGATTCATCTGAAGTAAAATTTATTCTTTTTCCCAATGGGTCTCTCGTGGTTGAAGTCGAAGTACTCGACCACGGCCAAGGAACTGATACTGTAATGACTCAAATAGCAAGTGAAGAAACAGGGATTGATATTTCCAATATTCACGTTCAACATTATGCCGATACCGATTCAGCAGATGCATACTTAGGATCTGTTGCATCAAGGAGTACTTACATAACTGGTTTGGCAGTTCAAGATGCTGGGAGGAATCTAATCTCCACAATTAGAGATCTTCTTTCTCCTCTCTATGATCCTGGAAAAATTGAAGATATTACTATCACTAACAATACCGTGTCCTTTGGAAACCAAAGTGTACAACTTTCGGACCTCTTCGACGAATCTATCATTTCTATAGGTTTTGCAGAGTCAGAACTCAATCCACCTGCTTACGGGGCACATTTCGCCGAAGTGGAAATAGACGCTCTAACTGGGCATGTAACAATTTTATGTTACGTCGCCGCTCAAGATGTTGGATTTGCAATCAATCCCAAAATGGTTGAAGGGCAGTTAGAAGGGGCAATATCTCAAGGAATTGAATTCGCTCTCCGATCAGAAGTTAAACTCGATCGTGGCATACCTCTAAATCCAAATCTAGCTGACTATTCTGTAATTTCTGCTTGGGAAATGCCTCAAAAACTCATATGTGAAATAGTCGAATCAAATGAAGAGTCTGGCCCTTATGGGGCAAAAGGAATTGGAACCCCTGCAATGCCTCCCATTGCACCTGCTATTATTAACGCCATTAGGGATGCAACTGGAATTCGATTTAATAAAGCCCCAGTTGAATCCGAACATATAGCTATGGCATTGCTAAAGGAGGGTACTAACCAATGAATTCTTCTTCATCTTACCATCTCCCCTGTGACTTAACTTCTGCACTAAATCTCTTATCAGAACATAGCGATTCTGCAAAAATAGTTGCAGGAGGTCAGTCGATCATGCTACTCCTGCGCCAAGGATTTCTATCCTCTGATATATTTATAGATATAAGTGACATCTCTGAGCTATCTGAGATATCTATCCAAGGGGGGGCCATCCATGTTGGGGCCGCAACCACTTATACCTCTCTTGAAAATTCCCTTGAAATTCAACCATATTCTGTTTTACTAGATTCACTTCATGTTATCGCAGACCCTCAAATCCGAAATTTAGGTACAATTGGAGGGGCACTCGGCCATGCCGATCCTTCTCTAGACATAGTTCCACCCCTTCTCTGCTTGGATGCAAATGTAGTTGTACAATCTCTTAATGCAACACGGGCGATACCACTTTCAGATTTCCATCAAGAATACATGACAGCCGACCTATCGAAAGATGAACTTATTCATTCGATCACTTTCAATCAGCCCACCGGGATTCATGGTGGCGCATATGAAAAAGTAGCAAATGTAGAAGGGGGTTGGCCAACTGTTGGTGTCGCAGCACAAGTTAAGTTAGGCGAAAATATTGATTCATTTCTCGATGTAAAAATAGCATTGGCAGCTGTGGGGGACACTGCTATTAGGTCCTATAGTGTAGAAAAATCCCTAATTGGATCTGAAATATCTATGGATTCAATTCGCGAATCTTCTAAACTTGTATGCAACGATATAGATCCCCTCGACGACCTATCTGGATCTGCAGGGTATAAAACACATCTCGCAGGTGTTTTATGCCAACGAGCTTTGGTAAAAGCTATAAATCGAGCAGGTGGTTCCCTATGAATATAACTTTTGAATTAAATGGTAAAATCATATCTGCAGAAGTTTCTCCACATCAACCCCTTAGGGACATTTTGCGATCTCAATTTGATTTAACAGGTGTTAAAGTAGGATGTCATTCTGGCCGATGTGGTGTTTGTTCCGTCCTTCTCGATGGAAAAGTCATAAAATCTTGTTTACTCATGGCACCTAAGGCAAATGGACGTTCTATAACTACAATAGAGGGATTATCTATCAACGGCGAACTCCACCCTGTACAGCAATCCTTCAAGGATAACTTTGCTTTACAATGTGGTTATTGCACTCCCGGGTTCATTATGGCCACTGTGGATTATCTATCTTCTTCTCCTTCTAACCCTCCTGTCCGTGATGAAATTAAAACTGCAATTAAAGGGAATGTCTGCCGATGCACTGGATATGAAAAAATAATATCTGCCGTTTCTAACGCAATTACCTCTTCCGAATCTTTATAATTTCATTCCCTCCTTCTTAGTACCAATATTGTGGGCTCAGTCTCCAAGTGGGTGCTGCATTTATCATATACTATGATCTTACACATATCATGGATTCATTATATTCTATGCTTGCGTTAGACGAGGCAGAACAAACCCCTGGAAAATCAGGGACTCCACGTGTCGCCTTAACCGACCAATTAGATTTGCAAGAAACCAGATCCAGTGTGTGGTACATTTCACCCGGGCAGCAAACAACCTATCACACCCAGGCGACACAAGAGGAACTTTATTTTCAAATACAAGGCCCGGGACAAATACAACTTGGAGATGAGCTTATCGCTGTCCCTGAACGATCTGTAATAAAAGTTCCCCCTGCCACCCCCCGGCGTTTATTTAATGAAAGCAATCAGCAACATGTCTGGCTAGTTGTAGGTGCCCCTCCTGTAGAAAACGATGGTCGCCCGATCCAATAACGCACTATTATTCTATATAATTATACACAAGCAGGATTATTAATCTGGTATGGGAGATGGACAAACTGAAGAGCGATCAATTATTCGAAAACATCCAATTGTATTTTTGATCTCATTCCCTGCTTTGTTGTACGTGTTGTACGTTATAGCCCCAAATTTATTCCCATATCTGCCATATTTCTATCTCTATATGAGTAATCCTGTCACCGCCATTATTTTCATAGTTGGTGGCTTGGCCGTGCTATTTCTTCTTAGTTGGGTCATAACAGCAATATGGGCGGGTATAACAGATGAGAAGGGATGGTTCGGGAGGGACAGATCGTATTAAAAACCGAGTGGTGCTGCCCAGATTGGACCTCCTGACTTCAAATCTCTAACATCAAGATACTCCCCGAATCTTTATAATTTTACTCCTGGGTTCAAATCTCTACCTGCAGATATTAACTCATACAAGCGATTTGCCCTTATAATTAAACCTTTGATAGAATGCGCGGACTTGACAACTCCGGAGTTTAATGGGGACGAAGGGATTTGAACCCCCGATCGGCTGATATCTCCGGTACTACCTCAGTCCTCCAGAGGTTCTTCATAATGGAAAAAGATCAATTTTCTCATTCAGAACGTTCACTGGTTTTCGTCACTGGGTATTGTATTCCTCTGGAGTCAGCCGCCTTTCCGGACTAGGCCACGTCCCCCCGTACTTTTTACTTTTCCCAGTTATAAAAAATCACCTATGCCATTTCCACAGAGTTTATGTCTACTGTATCTCACTTATTCATTGTTAATATGCAGATTTACGACCTAACTCAACCATGGGACGATAATTGTCCCTCATGGCCTGGGTACCCAAATGCAAAAACGTACTATATCAAAAGACTCAAAGACCATAAAGTAAATGCACAGATGCTTGAAATCCCAAATCATTGTGGGACCCATTTAGACGGACAACGGCATTTTGTAACAAATGGAATTGCAATAGGCGAAGAACCTCTTGATAAATTGGTAACTAAAGGTGTCATCGTTGATATCTCTGACCGAGTCGAAGATTTCTCTGTCTATACTAAAGAAGATCTACTAGCCCAGGATGTAGAAATAAAAAAAGGAGATGCACTAGTTGTCCACACTGGCTATCATAAATTCGCGTACAACCAACCCGATGGGGACGAAGAACGGTATTTCCTTAAACATCCTGGACCCGATCTAGAGTTTGCAGATTGGTGTCTAGAAATGGAGTTCAAATGGTTGGCCATTGATAATGGAAGTATGGACCATCCGATGAATGGTGCAATTAGAAAACATCGTCCCGATATCGCAAAATTAGCAGAGAAAAAACTAGGTGATTTGGATGCTCTCTTCCCTGAAGAGACTTACCATATTATGCATAACAAATTATTTCCATCTGGAATGATCCACGCCGAAAATATTGGCGGCGACATCGAACAATTATTGAATCAGCGCGTTTTACTTGGATGTTTCCCATGGCGAATGATCGATGTAGAGTCTAGCCCTTGTCGAATTGTGGCCTGGCCTGGAATGGGTTGATTTAATTTTATTCTGGACTCCATCCTACAAATTTATCTTCCAATGGAACATCAAGCGCAGATAGCATCTCTGCAGTAGCCAAATAATGACTTGATAACATGGCAATACCCACTATTTCTCTATCATCATAATTTTCACTTAGCCGTTGGTGAATATCATCTGTCACCCTCCCTCTTACAAATGCTTGTGCATATTCCAAAGCCACACTAATTTTATCTCCTAATAACTCCAACTTATTTTCTCCAATAATTCTCATTTCTTCAATACTCACTCCTACCTTTTGCCCAATATCATAGTGCTGTTGCCACTCATATTCTGAATCCAGTTCCCGTGCTATTGCTAGTATGACCAACTCTCTATCTTTCGCCGACAACCCACATTCTTTCCACAATGTAGTTCCATATAGCATATATGACTTTAGAATGGGTGGGTTATTCCCCATCGCGCGAAATATATTTCTCTCTCCCAATGCATCTTCTCCCATCAAATATTGATATTCCTCCGGTAAGTCCTTTTGATTTTTAAGATCTACTCGTGCCATGCTACCCTTCTATTACTCCTTCTTCTATTAAGTTCTCTATCTCATTTTTATCCATGCCAACTAATTCCTGGAGTAGTTCCACAGTATGCTCACCTAGTCGGGGGGCGGGTATTTTTTCAATTTCATCCACATCCGAAAGTCGCATTGGAGTTCGAGAAAATGTGTGAGTCCCATAGTCTGGATCTTCAATATCTATCAACATACCTCTAGCTTTCACTTGAGGGTCTTCAAATATGTCTGAAGCTGTCTGAACCGGGCCAGCTGGCACCCCGTTATCATTCAATAGTTTGACTACTTCATCTCTTTCTTTATCTGCCAACCAAATTTCAATCGCTTCTCGTATGATGGAATCATTCTTTGCCCGTTGCGGACCGTCCATTGTTCTTTCATCTTCGATCAGATCTTCTCTTCCTATCACTTTGCATAATCTCCCCCATATAATATTATCTGGGACATTCACCGCAACATACCCATCAGCAGTTTGAAACGCGGCCCTTGGACCTTGGTGTCTTAACTTTCCTCTCGGCTGCATCTCTCCTGTGAATGAATGTAACATGACCATCCTCTCATTTAGCGATAACATGCAATCATACATTGCAGTATCTACAAATTGCCCCCTTCCTGTTCTTTCCCGCATAAACAATGCCAACATAATGCTGTATGAAGCCACCAAACCCGAATATAAATCTGCCAATCCATACACCGTCCATTGAGGGGCCCTATCCTCAAATCCAACTTGTGCCATTATTCCACTCATCGCTTCTACGACTATATCAAATGTAGGTCGTTCTGTATTGGGTCCTCTGTATCCCTCCAATTGACCAAATCCTGATATGGCAGAGTAAATTATGGCCGGATTAATCTGTTTGAGATCTTCATACCCTATCCCGAGCCTATCAGTTGATCCAGGTCGCATGTTCTCTACTACTACATCTGATTTCTCTACAAGACTTCTATATATTTTCTTTCCCTCTTCGGATCGAAGATCGATTACTATACTTTTTTTATTCCTATTATATGCCATGAATCCCCCTCCCATCGGGTTCTCCTTTTCAGTATCTGGGTATGGGGCTATCCCCCGTCTTGGATCTCCTTTCCCTGGCCTTTCTACTTTGATCACTTCTGCCCCCATATCTGCTAGTAACATGGTACAATATGGGGCACTCATATATTGCCCTAAACTTATAACTCGGATATTTTCAAGTGGTTTCATTTTTTATTACCTTTTTGTTTCTCATTTGACCCCATATGGATCTCCATACATCTTCTGGAGTTATCGGAATACTTCTAATTCTATTACCTGTTGCATCTTGAATAGCATTTGCAATCGCCGGGGCAATTGCTACTATTGGAACTTCTCCGATACCTTTTGCCCCATATGGCCCATCCTTCACGGGCTCTTCTAATACTATTACTTCAATGTTCAGTGGATGTTCATGAATCGTTGGGATTTTATAATCCGAATAATTTGCATTGATGGTCCTTCCTGATTTTTCGTCGTAAATTACTTTTTCATACAGTGCTCCCGCAATCCCCATGCTAATTGCTCCAATAATCTGTTCGTTTACCAATTTTGGGTTAATCGACTTTCCAACATCAAAAATAGCTACCATGTCTGAAATAACCACTTCTCCCGTCAATTCATTAATCATCAATTGTATCGCAATCGCCCCTTCAGAGTAGAACGAGTTCACACGGCCTGGTTTACCCGGTTTAGGATCTCCAGCCTCCATAACCCAGGTATCTTTTCCAATGATTTCCCCACCCCGTTTTAGGAAGTATCCAGATTCATAAATAGCTGCAGTGAACACATCTGTTATCTCGATTCCTGCATCGGGATCTCCTTTCGGATGAACTCTACCGTGACTTGTATCTAGGTCTTCTGGTGGAACTTCAAGAACCTGAGAAGCGTGCTGGAACAGATCACGTTTTGCATCTTCACATGCCATTTTAACTGCATTTCCCATGTTAAATGTCGATCTACT
>WTZU01000021.1 GCA_009889625.1 Candidatus Hikarchaeia archaeon HikBin5
AGTGCCTTCTATCCAATACGTGCTACTTGCCCACTCCTCAGAACGCCACCACCACGAAATCATAACCACACTCACTTAGGCATCTCGAGAAATTTGGTGACTTCTAAACCTTTTTTCCTCGGCACCCTTTTAATGAAGCCATACGAAGCCTCTCTCACCGTCAACGATTTTTTCTTCGACCTTTCCCCTTTCTTGGAGGTCCTCTTCTTTTGTTCTTTCGTGCGGGCCCACCTTTCCCCTTTCTTGGAGGCCCTCTTCTTTTGTTCTTTCGTGCGGGCCCACCTTTCCCCTTTCTTGGAGGTCCTCTTCTTTTTCCCCTTCTTGAATTCCCCTTCCCTCTCCGGCGTCTTGATCCGCCGTTTCTGTTTGAATTTCTTTTCTTGTTAAGCTCTCCTGGTTCAAAATCAAGTTGGGGCAAAGACCTCATGTCAGGAGATTTAAAATGATAATCAATACCCACTTCTGTTTGTATTTTTCCATATAATTTTTGTTGAGATTTTTGGGCCAATGAGATTACAAGTCCTTCTGAACCCGCCCTAGCAGTCCGCCCACTACGGTGTTTGTAAGCTTTCCCATCTTCAGGAGGGTCGTAATGAATGATGCAATTCACACCCTCGATATCTATCCCTCTAGCAGCAACGTCAGTGCAAATTAATGCTATGGATTTTCCAGTACTGAACTCTTTCATGGACCGATCACGTTGCCCTTGCTTTAACCCACCGTGCAAAACAGAGTTACTTATTCCTGCTTCATACATTTTTTTCCCAAGCCTATCTACGCCCCTCCTAGTCCTGCAAAAAATCATAGATCTGCCACACTTATTTATGACTTCTACTGCAATGGTTGCCTTTCCATGATTCTTCACGGTCCAGAACATGTGTTGCATGTTTTCGATGCTTATGTCTTCAGGACCAACTCGAATATTAATTGGATTTTTTTGATACAATCTAACTATCTCTGATACTTCATTATCTAGCGTCGCACTGAACAGAATTGTTTGACACTTCTTAGGACATTTATCTAGGATACTCCGAACTGGCTTTATGAATCCCATATCTGCCATACGGTCTGCCTCGTCAACGACAACGACATCTATATTTTCAAGAGAAAGAGAACCTCTATCGAGTAAATCAAGAAGGCGACCAGGGCATGCTACCACGATGTCGACTCCACTTTTCAATCTTCGAAGTTGGGGTTGGTATGATGTACCTCCATATATGGCAACTATGTCTCGATCAATAGATTTTGCCAAAGGATTAAGGACGTTTTGGATCTGCTCTGCCAATTCTCTTGTGGGTGTTAAGATCAAAGATGTTGGGAGTTTGGATTTGGCCTTTTTCGAACGTTCTAAGAGCGGAATCCCAAACGCAAGAGTTTTTCCAGATCCTGTTGGTGCCCTACAACAAATATCTTTACCCAATATCGTTTCTGGAATTGTTTCCAATTGAACTTCAAATGGTTTTGTCAAACCTTTTTTCTTGAGGGCCTGCACCAAGTTGGGAGAAATATCGAAATCAGAAAAACCAGCCACTATACTATGTTCTGGGGGTCTCTATGTATTTATCCCTGCCTCGTACAATTGCCATGGACTTTCGCCAATTCTTTAACATTTCTTCTCGTCACCTTTATAGTGAAACCCTACGAATGCTCTCTCACTATATCTCGCTCCCATGAACAAACTCATTGACTTAGCAGACAACAGTACTGTGTACGATGTTGCCCAGGTTTCTCCCTTGTCACTTGCAGTTCAATTAAGCAAACGAGTTTCTAATCGGGTCTATTTAAAACGTGAGGATGAGCAAATTATCTACTCGTTTAAGCTCAGGGGGGCTTACCAAAAAATAAGTTCCCTTAGCGACGCTCAGAAAAGTAAAGGGGTAATTGCATCTTCTGCTGGAAATCATGCCCAGGGTGTGGCTCTCGCTGCGAACAGGTTAAAAATAAAAGCACTCATAGTAATGCCAATCAGCACGCCGAAGATTAAAGTGCAGGCAGTTCAACAGCTGGGGGCTGAGGTAATTCTACATGGTGATGTTTACGACGATGCGTTTAATCACGCTAGACAACTTGAATCTGAAAAAGGTTTGACATTTATCAGCCCTTATGATGACTTCGATGTTATTGCAGGACAGGCAACAGTGGCAAAAGAAATTCTATCCCAGCTCAAGGAGATCGATTTGGTATTCATACCAGTTGGTGGTGGTGGTTTAATCTCTGGAATGGCAAGCTATATTAAACACTACTCTCCCCACATCAAGGTCATAGGAGTTGAGCCATTTGATACGCCAACACTATTCAGATCTCTTGAAGAAAACAAACGAGTGAATCTGGACGATGTTGGTAGATTTGCAGAAGGCGTTGCCGTTAAGCAGATTGGCAAATTGCCATTTGAGATCGCAAAGGAAACTGTTGATGATGTCGTTTTGGTAAGCAATGACGAGATGTGTGCAGCAATAAAAGATATCTATGAAGATGTGCGATCGATATCCGAGCCCGCCGGGGCACTTGCAACCGCAGGTGTTAAAAAATACATTGCTGAAAATGATCTTAGAGACAAAAACATTGTCTCCGTATTATCTGGCTCAAATGTCAACTTCGACCGACTTAGATATATTGCCGAACGAGCCGACATAGGCGAAATTAATGAGGCCATCTTTGCAGTAACAATTCCGGAGGCACCGGGCAGTCTTTTAAGATTCTGTGAGCTACTAGGTAATCATTCAGTAACCGAATTTAACTATCGATACTCGGAAAAGAAAGACGCCCACATATTTGTCGGCATTCAACTTTCAAATGGTGAATCTGAAAAACAAAAACTAATTACTAAACTGAGAAAATCCTTCGAGGTCATTGATATGAGTGATAATTCGATAGCAAAGACCCATGTCCGGTATATGGTTGGCGGCCATGCAAACGCTGAGAACGAGATTATTTATCATTTTGAGTTCCCCGAAAGACCTGGGGCACTTTTGAATTTCCTGAAAAAAATGAAACCAAGGTGGAACATTTCACTCTTTCACTATCGCAACCATGGCGCCGATTTTGGAAGGGTTTTAATTGGCCTTCAGGTCGATGATATCTCTGAATTAGAAACTCGATTTGATGGGCTTGGGTATTCTTACAAAAATGAAACTGACAATATGGCTTATCAGTATTTCCTTTAACCTTTCTCAACATCTTCCTTTTAATACTTCCTCTTTAGGGAAATTCTTATTATCCCTTAAACAAAAATAACTGATGGTCTACTATGACACATATTATCAACCGACGAACTATGCTCAAAGGCATGGGAGCAGTCGGACTCACAACCCTTGCTGGGTGTGCTGGCCTCCCCGGAGGGGCGCCCCAAGGACGAGATATTAAATTAGGACTTCTAATGGGAGTCACCGGTGGCCTTGCAGCACTAGGGCCTCCTATCGTACAGGGCGCAGAACTCGCAGTAAAACACGTAAATGATGCTGGAAATGGCTTCTCAGTGACCACTCAATTTGAAGACACTGGAACCGACCCAACTCAAGGTGTAAGTGGAGCAGAAGCTTTAGTCAATGCTGGTTACCCTATGATTTGTGGGGCTCTTTCTTCTAGTGTTACTATTGCAGCAGCAGAAACCGTATGTATCCCCAACGGGGTAGCTGTATGTTCTGCAGCAAGCACTTCTCCCGCCATCTCAACGATGGCTGACAACGATTTGGTCTTTAGGACTCCCCCAACCGACGCACTCCAATCACTCGTATTGGCAGATGTGATCAAAGACACTTTGGGACATTCGACAGCATCCACATTATTCCTCAACAATGATTATGGCTCTCTACTCAGTGATGGGTTTGTAGCCGCATTCGAAGGAAACGGTGGAACTGTCCAAGAGCAAGTCTCTTTCGAGAAACAGCAACCATCATATGTTGCACAATTGCAAAAAGCACTAGCAGGAAATCCAGATGCTCTCTTGATCATCGGATACCCCGAGAGCGGTGTACAGATACTCCGTGACTTCTACGCTGATCACGATTCTAGTGTAGATATTCTGGTCACAGATGGTCTATATGACCAAGATCTTCCTGGAAAAGTTGGCAACGATCTAGCGAATGTTACTGGCACTTCTCCAAAACCAGCAGGACCCGGAAAAGAATTCTTTGACACCGAGTTCGAAGCTGCATTTGGAGCAAAACCATCTGTCAGCTATTGTGGATATGCATACGATGCAGCAGCAGTACTCATCTTGGCCAACGCAGCAGCTGGTTCAAATGATGGCGCTGCCATCGCCGCACAAATGAGAAAAATAGCCAACCCTGGTGGTGAAGTTGTGACTCCTCAAAACTTAGCCGAGGGTGTCGTAATGGCAGCTTCAGGCAAAGACATCGACTACCAAGGCGCCTCCAGTGCAGTCGACTTTGATGACAATGGTGATCTCGGAGCTGCATCCTATGAATACTTCAAATGGGGCAGCAGTGGAATCGAAACCATCGAAACCATCGACTACAGCGGATAATCCGCTTATTTTTTCTTTCTCGTTTTTTTATCCCCCAAGAAATTCTTTTCTAACATGCTCATCATTGAGCAGTGCCTTTCCGGTATCTGCAAATCTATCTTTCCCTTGAACTAATACATATCCACGATCACATCGACGAAGGGCTTCTTTCGCATTTTGTTCAACCATCAAAATAGCAGTCCCACTTTCTCTAATTTGATCAACATACTCAAAATTTTCTTCCACCAGATCCGGAGCCAAACCCGCACTAGGCTCATCTAACATCAATAATTTTGGATTCAATACCAAAGCCCTGGCCATCGCAACCATTTGCTGCTGTCCCCCTGATAATGTAGATGTTTTATCATTCTGTTTTGCTTGTAATATTGGAAATTGATCAAACAATTCTTGTATTCGTTCTTCTCTTCCATTTTTCATAATATATCCTCCAAGCTCTAGATTTTCTCTCACGGTAAGATTTGGAAATACATTTTCATTTTGAGGAACATAGCTTATTCCCAATTTTATTATTTCTTCAGTGGGAGACTCACTGATATCCGAACCTTCGTACATAATTTTGCCATCTATATATTTGGTTAATCCAAATATCGATTTCATCACTGTTGATTTCCCCGCCCCATTAGGGCCAACTATTGCAACATATTCTCCCTCTTCAACTACTATATTCACCTTTTCTAAAATACGGAGATCTCCATATCCTGCAATTAAATTTTTTACATTTAATAGTGCCATTATGAACCACCTAGATATGCATCTATGACTCTTTCATTAGTCGAAATTTCGGATGGTGTTCCTTCCAACATCACTTCTCCATTATGCATCACGATAATTGGATCGCAATGATTCATCACCACATCCATATCGTGTTCCACTAAAAGGAATGTATATCCATTTTTACTCAGTTTTTTTATTAGTGTTATGATTTGCTTCTTCAAAGTAGGATTTACCCCTGCCATCGGTTCATCTAGTAATATCATTGATGGATCCATCATCATCACTCTAGCCATCTCTAATAATTTCCGTTGCCCTCCTGACAAATTCCCTGCATATTCATTGGCCAGTTTATCTAGATGAAATGTATCTAAAGTTTCCCAGGCTTTCTCTAATAGTTCTTCCTCTTGATCTTTCACTTTCCTTCTCAATTTGCTTAATAACACATTCGACAATTGCTGGCCAATTTGGTTTTTTGGAGCCAGCATAACATTTTCCATCACTGTCATATCCTTGAGTTCTCGTGTTATTTGAAACGTACGAACTAGGCCTATATTTGCAATTTGATATGGTTTTTTTCCTGTTATGTCCTCTCCATTAAATTTAATCACTCCTGTGTCTGGATTGGTAATCCCTGTTATCAGATCGAATGTTGTAGATTTTCCCGCCCCGTTAGGGCCTATCAACCCTGTAATTGACCCTTCTTCAACGGAAAAGCTCACACCGTCTACTGCAGAAAGTCCTCCAAACCTTTTGCCAATTTTCTCCACTTTTAATGGGTATTTTTTTGCGGAATTCTTCCCCCCCTTCTGTTTCTTTTTAGCTCCAGAACTACTCATGTCTCTTCCCCCTTTTTACTTCTGCTCCTGGGCGTCTAGATATGTCAATACTAGCTGCTAGTTCCTTCCTGTATCCTAACAACCCCTCTGGTCTGTTCTGTATTATATAAACTAAAACCAATCCTAAAAACACTACTCTCAAAGACGATATATTTGCTAAAGAATATGCCACAAAGGGTCCTAAATCAAACGAAGAAATTGGGATAATTGCTTCTATAATTGAGTTTGGAGCTTTATCAAACTTGAATACATGCATGATCACTCGGCGGATGAAATTTGGCCCCTCGAAAAGTAAACTAGCAAACACAACTCCTCCTATGATACTGCCCGTATTCGAACCAGAACCTCCTATTATCAACGCAATAAAAATATAAAATGTCAGTATGGGTTGAAATGTAGTCGGATTTGTGTATCCATAACTCCCCTGCCAAAGAATTCCTGCTAAGCCCATCAAACCGCATCCTATGGCAAACACTTTCATCTTGTATATATCTGTATTTTTCCCCAATGCATTCGCAACAATCTCATCTTCCCGAATGGCCTTTAAAACTCTACCAAACGGAGAATTTCCTATTCGGTATATTATCAAATAAAATAGACCTACAACGAATATCAACACAATAGCATACGTCCACGAAACTACTACTGAAGATTGAACTTGAATAATCTCAAAAAATCCGAAAACATATTGTCCAAAAACGGTCTTCCCAAGCCCAAGATTACTTGGGTCTGTGTAGTATAAATTTCTAATTGGGTTCATTGGCAAATGAATCCCCCGTCCTGCCCCTGTTCCCATTTCAACCCCTGCTATTGAGAACGTTTTAAATGTCAGAGCATTCGCAGCATATCTTATAATTTCTGCAAATCCAATAGTAACAATCGCTAGATAATCTGCTTTTAATTTTAGCGTGGGAATTGATATAAGCAATCCTAGTAAACTTGCCACTAAGACCCCTCCAATAATCCCAATTGGAATTGGCAGTCCCAACCCTGGAATTATCCCATTGGGGTCTCCCGTTATTATTGCCATTGTGTACACTCCACTTAACATGAATCCTGCAACACCAATATTAAACATACCTGCATATCCCCACTGGAGATTCAGTGCAAGTACTACCATCGCATACACTGCAGATAAAAACATTATTCTTTGTATCGTATTGACAGTACCATTGAAATCCAATCCCAAAATCATTGCTACTATTATGAACAAAAGTGAAATTCCAACAAATGTACTTGCTACTATCCTGGCATCACTTTTCAGCAACATTTCTATATCAAATTTCATGCTGTCGTAACTCCTTTGAACAATCCTTCTGGTTTGTACAATAGAACTAGTACCATTACACTAAAAACAGCTACATTGGCCAAATCAGCGGGTATCCAAATCAACGATACCGTACTTGTAAACCCAATAACTATCCCTCCCGCTATAGCTCCATATACCGATCCGATACCCCCTATTATGACTGCCGCAAAAATAAGCAACAAGAGTATCCACCCAAACTGAAATGAGATCGTTCCCCTTTCTAGCGTTATAAGGAATCCTGCTGCACCTGTCAATGCACCCCCGATGATCCACGTAGCCCGGACAACTTTTTCTGTTGGTATCCCTGTGATAAGTGCCAAATCTCTATTGTCTGCCATTGCCCTCATGGCCTTTCCAAGCGTACTATATTGCAAGAACATATGCACACAAACCATCAGTACAACTGCTACTAGAACCAATGTTATTTCGCCCAAATCTATCTGAACAGACCCTGTGCCAACCGGAACTGAATATGACGCTGTGAGACTAGCTGCCGTCAAACCCCGATTTTGCGTTTTAAATATGAATGCCAATCCATAACGCAGTGCAAGAGAAACACCAATACTTGCAATCAGCAGTGCAATACCATCGTTATGGTGCCTCATTGGACGAAAAACAAAACGATCAATAAGTAGAGTTAACAAAACCGTCCCTATAATTGCGACCACTAAACCAAATAATATTGCTATTGGGGTTGTGGAGACACTTATACCCAACTCGGTTACATTTATCGGATTTCCAGCACCTACTAGTAGTAAATTTTTCATGTCGAACCTGCCCACTCCCATCACTGCAAAAACAGCAACCCATCCCGAAAACCCTCCTGCAGTAATCATATCTCCGTGAGCAAAATTTGCGAATTTAAGTATACTGTATGTCAAAGACAACCCCACTCCTGCAAGTCCTATTGCTAGCCCAATTACCAACCCATCCCATAGATATGTGGCTACAATTTGCGACCTAGTTTCTCCCGTTATCAATTTAAAAATAAGATCTAACAAAAGTATGGCTAAACCAAAAAGTACAAGTGCGGTACCCCTATCATTTTGGACTTTCTCTCTCAGTGTATTATAATATCCTACCATTCTTGAAGCTATGCGCAATATAAGGACGTGGCACTTAATAAAGGCGAGTGAACTCAAAACTAATACAGAAAAACCTTTCAATGATCCTATCTGACTCTCTATATCTATGATTGAGACCCTTGATCATCTAGATCCTGGAGGGAAGCTCATCGGAGTCCGCGTCGACATCAATAGCCCTCTTTTAGACGGCGAACTATCAGATGACACCCGAATAAGGTCCCACATCCCGACACTTTCTGAATTAACATCCTCTGGAGCCCGAGTTGTATTACTCGCCCACCAAGGCCGACCTGGTCAGGATTCTTGTATTTCCTTACTTCCACATTCCGTTCGATTAGCAGATCTACTTGACCTACCTGTCCACCATGTTGAAAGTACTTACTCAAAAAAAGCTATAGGTGAGATCAAAAACCTCTCTCGTGGGGAAATTTTAGTTCTAGAAAATGTACGATTTTGTAAAGAAGAATACGTAGAAATGGAACCTGAAGAAGCTGCAAAAACCAAATTAGTTTCTGCCCTTTCGCCCCATTTTGATGCGTATGTAAACGACGCATTTGGAACTTCTCATAGATCCCATCCTTCTCTGGTGGGATTTCCTTACCTCTTACCTAGTTATGCTGGCAGATTATTGGAAAATGAATTAAAAGTTCTTGGCACTATCGATGAACTACCCCGACCAAGGGTCTATTTTTTAGCAGGGAAAAAAACAATTGATTCTCTAGCTGTGGCAGAATCTGTTCTTAGAAATAACATTGCAGATGAAGTTCTTGCAGCTGGCCTTTTTGGGAATTTCCTTTTACATTGCACTGGGGTCGACCTGGGCAATCCTAGCATGGACATACTACGAGAAAACGGCATCCTACACTATTCAGATAGGGCCAAGTCTCTGCTCAATGACCACGGCGATAAAATCAAACTCCCTGTAGATGTCGCGGTAGATTCTAGCGGAAGGCAAGAACTACCCCTCTCCGACCTCCCTGCCAATGGCCCCATATTCGACATAGGGTCTCAAACTATCAGTGACTTTGGCTCTTCTCTAGAATCTGCATCTACAACCATTTTGAATGGTCCTGCAGGATTAGCAGAAGTTTCTCACTTCTCTCAAGGAACAATTTATACATACGATGCAGCCACCCAATCCGATACTAGCATTGTAGGAGGGGGAGATACCATCGCACTTTTGGACCAATTTGGAATTCGGAACTTTTCCCACATAAGCACCGGTGGAGGGGCTGCAATGAAACTATTAAGTGGGGATTCTCTCCCTGCGATAGCCGCATTAACTCTTAGAAAAGCTTAAATCTCACCCAAGGGGTAAAACTAATTTGTGGTTGTGTAACTCAGTAGGCCAGAGTGCTGGTTTTGTAAACCAGATGTCGGGGGTTCGATTCCCTCCACAACCTTGATGGAGCTAGATATAACCGATGAAATCCGAAAGCGACTTTCAAACCATTTGCCTGCCAGAGAAGTTGTTGATGGATTTTCTAAAGAGCAACTAGATCAATTTCTACTATCTCATTTTAGACCCATAGAAAAATCCCTCGTCGAACGAAAAAAAATCCCAGTTGAAGATAAAATAAGTCAAGGAATACTGGATAACTTATCTGCAGAAGAAATATTAAAAAATCTATCCCATGAAGAAATGGAGCTCTTCCTCAAAGATAATCGTGACATTCTAAAATCAATTTTGTTGTAGATTCAACCTTTCAGTTCGGCCCTTGTTGATGGGTGCCACAAAAGTGCCACTGCTAATAATTCAAGTACAAATGTAATGCTATATGCATAAAAGAATGTGTCAACGACCAAGCCCGTGGCCACTCCGAATTCTATCATTTTCACTACTCCTATTACTGTCAGGATCGGTACTGCATACCGTACCATTTGGCCTTTGGTCAATTTCCTTCTAGCAACTTCCAATTTGTAAACTCCAAATACAAAAAAGAGAATAATCCCCGGCAATGGGGCCGTTTCCCCTCCCGCGAGATGTTCTTGGGAAGTAACCACGAACATAACCAAGAACCCAATTCCTGTAATTATTTGCAAATACATAGCATTCTTCACAGTGCACAATTCATCTATTAATGACATATATATCTATGATTTGCATCCCTGGGTATTAAGCTCTTTAAATAGGTAAATATTACCAAAAATAAAATAAAGTCGCATTTTTTAATATGTCCCCTCACTTATATCCTCTGATACGTGCAACTTCCTCTCCAAATCTTAGAATTCCGCGAAATCCCATTGGAGCTCCTTGTGGCCCTGTGTCTTGCTGGATTTTTTTTATATTATATTTCTGCTCCCTTCCGGAAGAAGCGAAGGGAAGAAAAAGAAACTGCCAGGGAAAAATACAAAGAAGAACAAAAAATCGAGAGAATTGAGCGCTATAAACTGCAAATCATGGCTCGGGAGAATAGAAAGAAAGTTCGAAGGCAAAGGCTAAAATCCCTGCTAATTCCCTCATTTCTCAACTCCAAAATACATAGGGATACTTGGGGTCAGACTCTTTCTGAAAAAACCGATCCAACACCCGAAAATTTAAAAAATGAATTGTACTTCGAAAGAGCAAACCAACATTGTGAATGGTGCGAAGAAAGGGTCGACACACCAGAAATCCACCACATAGTGCCTAGATCTGAAGGGGGAAAAAATACCGCATCAAATTTGATTGTTCTTTGTCCCAATTGTCATCGAAAAGCAGATCGTGGAGTTATCAGCAGATCTAAGCTAGAATACAAATTAAATCGAAAAATGGAAAACTGGAGTTCCATTTCTGATTAGTTTTAGTCAATCCAATTTGTGATAATATTGCAATTCTTTTGCCCTTTTCTCACCCTCTTGATAAATTTTTTTAGCCCTTTCTACTTGATCGGGCCTCCCATACATTTCAATAATGGTTGATAATATGTCTCCTGTAATTGTTTGTGACTGTTCCTCATATAATGCCCAAAATATGTCCGAATCCTCTTCCAATTCTCGTTCCCAATCTTCTCTGTCCTCAAGACGAATCATTTCGCTCCTGTCCAAGTCTAATTCTGTCCCAACCCCTTTCATGCAAGTAATATAAACCTGTTTTAGTAAAAACCTCCAAGGTTGCTATACTTGCAGCCCATGAAATAGTTCCTGTGATGAACAATGAAATAACAAATGTATCTGAAGTAGCTATAGTCCTCCATGTCAAGGCTTTCAAAAGCGATCTAGTCCTGGAGGCTTTTGACAAACCATCCGCATTGAATTTTAATTTTTTGGGGTCAACTTTAATAAACATTATTTTAAAATACAATAGAGTCCGCACGTAAATACTCTGTCGTGTTATACCTGCGCCGACTCACACCACCATGGCTAATCCATTTCGCCCCACTTTCAAGGATCAATCCGTGGAGTGGAAATGAGTCGCACAGATGTATGACACGCGCCAAAAAAACACAAACTGGTCACACACACGCATGACACCGTCACACACACGCATGACACCGTCACACACACGCATGACGGATATCTATGATGGGATAATTTTAAGCTGCTCTTCTAAAGGCAATTCTAAGA
>WTZU01000022.1 GCA_009889625.1 Candidatus Hikarchaeia archaeon HikBin5
ATAAACTCGGCCAAAATGATATTGGAACACTTCTTTTAGTTGTACTTCCATATTCAAATTTTAATTTCCACGGGTCGTTATCATCAATATAGTCTACTATGTCATACAATGTCTCCACATAGTGGGCATCCGTATCGAAGATAGTCTTTCCACCTATTGCCATGATCTTATTTGAGTCTTATAGGCTAAATATCAGCCGTTTCAAAAACAAAGTTACATTATAATATCGGCATAATGTCATGAGATTTATTTCCATGCTACTCTGAAAATTTAACATGTATCACTGCAGGTTTTCCATTCTCAGTTGCCTCTATTCCCTCCCTCAATGCATCTCCCAGTCGACTTAATTCAGAAACAGATTCCGTATGACTCTCCACAATTTTTGAAGGTGCCAAAAAATCAATTGGGTAATTAAATTTACTCTCCGGAATTCCATCTTTAACTGCTATTCCATCCGGATGGGTCCTCTTAGTTGAACCCCTCACTGCATTCCAACCTCCATTATCGTATATCACTGTCATGGTGGGTGCTTTTCTCTCTGCGGACAACCACGCCGTAATTGAAGGATGTGTGAAAAGATATGATCCATCTCCTACCAAACACCACGTCTCTTTATCGGGGAATGCCATCTTGGCCCCAATTGCTGCCCCTCCTGCAAATCCAAGTCCTGATCCATACTTTGCAATGTAACTCCCCGGATTGACCAAGTCCAAATTATTTAGTATGCCTCCTGTACTCGTGGTAGCGTCTGTTACTATCACTGCATTTTCATCTTTCACTCCATTTATGATCGTAGAAATGGTTGCAGAATTCAATTTACCATCATTAATTTGTCTTTCAACACTTTCTCCCTGATCCTTCCGACTCTGAACACTGAAACTTTCCCAAAATCTCCGTCCATTTTCTCCATCCTGTGGGTCTAATTTTTCAGATACTACTCTTAGCGTTTCAACAGGATCTGCAGATATCGCCATGCCTATATCAAAATCCCAATGAGGATATGTGGGCTTTAGTGGATCATTTTCAATTTGAATTATTGGAATTTTTTCTGACGGGGCAGAACTAGAGGGTATCCATGGGACATCCGTATCGGCTAAAATTATTAAATCTGTATGATCAAATATTTTCCCTGGAACGAAGCCTACATGCTGTGCGTGATTCCTAGGAAAATTCAATACAGATGGGGCATGTTCAATTACTCCTGCACCTGAAACTTCGGCAAATTCTACCAACGCAGAGACGTTTTTATCTACCGGAGGCCCCCCCATTCGACTCGTAATTATCACTGGACGCTCAGCCGCTTTAATGAGTGAAGAGATGTCCTTCACAGTCTCTTTATCTGCACCTGTCTTTCTAATTGGAATAGGTTCTTTGAAATCCAACGAACATTTCACCTCTAATGCCTCTCTTGCAGCTGTCAAATAGACCGGACCCGCTGGAGGCCCCCTTGACAAATAAATTGCACGTCTGACCATGGCAACTGGATCTGAAGGGGGTTTGTATTCTGCTATCCATCTACAGTACTCCTTAACGATATTCGACTGTTGAAACGTATCTTGTAGGTAATGTACTACATGATCTCTTGAACCCACATGACCCGTGTCGGTTACCGGAGCCAACCCTGATATTATTACTACTGGTACATTCGATCGGTGGGCATTATGCATTGCTGCACCCAGATTTTGAGTTCCTACATCTACATGGACTAATACTGCTTGGGGTTTCCCAGTCGCAGCTGCATATCCATGCGCGGCACTAAGTGCTACAAATTCATGTGGACAAACAACAATTTCTGGCATCTTCCCATCCCCTCTTCGTATCTTTGCAGCTGCTTCTATCAATGGAGTGTGATCTGTTCCATAATTCCCAAATATGTATTCTACGCCTTGAAAAAACAACGAACGAAGAATAGCCTCTGCACTAGTAATTTTCTGTTCTTTGGAACTCATCTTTAATTACTCTAATACCTTCATCATTTTATCACTTCTGCGACATCGATCCACCAATTTCATCAGGATATTTTTGAGAATCTCCTTCTGTTTTCCGAGCAACAAGAGAAGAAATAGCCATCGATCCTCTGTCTACTCGTCGAATCCCCTCTCTATAATAAAGAATTGTTAGATCAGAAAAATAATCCAGTAATTCATTCGATTTAAACCGGTATTTATCTTTACTCGGGCCTCTCTCAATTTCATTTTCTGTTCTAATATGGTGTTCATATATGATCAAACCTCCTACCTTCAATGATTTTTTGATAGATTCAATCAGTTCCTTTTCACAATAATAGAAATCAACCACTATTACATCATATTCCTCTTCGACAAACTCAAATTCATCCACATCTCCCAATATCCAATTGACATCAACTTTTGCATTTTCCCCACGTTCCCTAGCCCGTGACAAAGCGACGGTAGAAACATCTATTGCATCAACTTCGTAACCCTTCTCTGCCAAATAAACGGAATTTCTCCCATTTCCACACGCCACTTCTAAACAACGTTTATCTTTGCAATCCATTCTTTCTGTTGCTATTTTTATAAGAGAAGAAGCCTCTGTTCTCGGACGATATTCTCCTGACATATACCTTTCATCCCATTTAGAACTCTGATCATTTTTATTTGTCATTTTTTATCATTCTTTCCCACAACGAAATTGTTTCTTGTACCATCTCTTCTATTCTACTTTTCACCTCTTCACTCTCTAGGTCAAATCCATCGCCCCCAAAATCAGGCTCTATGGCAAAGACGCTCTTGTTGGCCACTTCTACCCCTAGATAAACAAACACAGGTCTCAATTGAGTATCAATTACCAAATTGTGCTGTCTATTCCTTCCAGACATAACAATCCCAGCTACTCTTTTTTTCTCTTGAAACTCTTGCCAAGGTGTATGGTCAATAAGATTCTTAAGCGCTCCTGAAATTCCTAAAAAATACACTGGAGAGCCGATAAAATAAATATCGGCGTCGAGATATTTTTTTACAATTTCTTTAGTCAGATCATTCCATTCATTTTGATTTTTCGTCCTAAAAACTGGCAATTCTATGTCTTTTAGATCTATAACTTCATACTCTATATTTTTATTTTCTAGTACTTCGCCTACATACTCCATCAACGCCCTAACTCTAGATGGTTCTCTTCGACTTCCACAAATAATTGCAATATTGGCTGGACTGTTAGATCTCATATCATTCACTACGATTCCATCCCTTTTACCTCTTCTTCATATACCTCTTGAATTCAGAACAGTAATCTTTTCACCCAATCGAAGAAGACTTCTCTCACAGCTACAGATATAAAGCATCTAAATCGTGAAAGAAGAAACCAAACCCGAAGTTAATATAGGTCTCGTTGGACATGTTGACCATGGAAAAACAACATTAGTTAAAGCTTTGTCTGGAACTTGGACTGATCAACATTCCGAGGAACTCAAACGCGGCATTTCCATCCGATTGGGATATGCAGATACTACTTTCAGAAAGTGTCCCAAATGCGACGGGTCCACTTCTTACACCATATCCAAAACCTGCCCCCATCATGATGTAAACACCAACACCCTGCGAACCGTTTCTTTTGTAGATGCACCTGGACATGAAACTCTCATGGCCACTATGTTATCCGGGGCAGCACTTATGGATGGGGCGATACTAGTTGTCAGCGCAACAGAATCAGTACCTCAACCCCAAACGGAAGAACATCTAATGGCTCTCGAAACAATTGGTATTTCGAATATAGTCATTGCCCAGACCAAAATAGATCTAGTTGACTTAGAAACAGCAAAAACCCACTATCAACAACTCAAGGAATTTCTTTCTGGAACTATAGCTAACAATGCTCCTATAATTCCTATTTGTGCCGATCAAAATATCAATATGGATTCACTTATCATGTCGATCGAAGAGCAGATACCAACACCTAAACGAGATCAGAAATCTCCCCCCTTAATGTATGTTGCCAGAAGTTTTGATATAAATCGCCCGGGTGCAACATGGGACCAATTAGTCGGAGGTGTCCTCGGGGGAAGTTTGGTCCAGGGTGAGTTTTCTGTTGGAGACGAAATCGAAATTTCCCCTGGACGACGTGTATCCACTTCTGGTAAAGTTGAATATGCTCCAATACTGGCAACAATAACCTCTATCCGAGCTGGAAATTCAACCACCGACAAAGTCACTCCGGGCGGTCTCGTTGGGATTGGAACTGGACTGGACCCCTCTCTCACAAAAAGCGATGGTTTAACCGGAAGACTAGCTGGAAAACCTGGCACACTACCTCCTCTCTGGGACACATTTACTATGGATGTAAAACTCTTAGAGCGTATAGTAGGAACCTCTGAATACAGTGATATCGGCCCAATAAATACAGGAGAAATTCTAATGCTTTCGATTGGGACTACCACCACTGTAGGAACTGTTACAAGCGCCAGAAAATCGGAATGCGAAGTATCCCTCAAGCGACCAATAAGCACTCCTTTGAACTCCCAAATAGCTATTAGTAGGCGAATCGGATCTCGCTGGAGATTGATTGGGATAGGGACTCTGATAAACTGAGTTATGGTGATCGTAGCCCTTGATACAAACGCTCTAATGATCCCCGTCGAACTAGGGATAAGACTCTTCGAAGAAGTAGAACTTCTGCTGCCAACTCCCACATTTATTGCCCCCGAACCCGTATTGCAAGAACTTTTGTTTCTAAAAAGCGGCAAAGGAAATGCTTCTAGAGCGGCAAAGGTAGGTATTGATTTAGCTAAAACAAGATGCCAAATTGTTTCGACCGAGAACACAGCCGCAGACGAAGCACTTATGGAGCTTTCTTATACTCATCAGACCGATTACGTTGTAACAAACGATTTGTCTCTGCGCGACAGACTCTTGGGAGCTGGTATCCCTGTAATCGGCGTTAGAGGCCAAAATACGTTACATCTCATGGAGCCCTAATATGTTCAAAAAGGTTAGAATAATAGACACAGTAGAAGTACCGCCCGATAAATTAGGAGACATAAACAAAGACTTAGTCAAAGTGCTACTTCAAGAAAAGCTCGAAGGAAGTGTAGACAAGTCCATCGGTAGTGTCATCACCGTTACTCATGTACACGGCATTGAAGAAGGAGTCGTACTCCCTGGCAAACCAGGCGTTTACTACCCTACTGATTTCGATGCTATTACCTTTGATCCTTCTATGCAAGAGGTCGTTGACGGAACTGTAGTAGAAGTCGTAGAATTCGGTGCATTTGTAGGAATTGGCCCTATTGACGGTCTTTTACACGTCTCTCAAATTTCTGACGAGTATCTGAGTTTCAATGGAGAAAACCAACAGTTGGCATCAAATGAATCTGGCAAATCGATCAAAGTTGACGATCCCGTCAGAACAAGGATTGTTACCAAAAGCATCGACGAAAGAAATCCAAGAGAATCTAAAATAGGCCTAACAGCCAAACAACCAGGTCTCGGAAAACACGGATGGCTCAAAGACAAACGGGAACGTGAGGCTGATAGTTAATGCCCACAAAAAAACGTCTTGCGTGTAGGGACTGTCTCCGGGTATTAAATGATAAAAAAATAGAAACTTGCCCCTCTTGTGGTTCTGCTAGTATCACAGACGATTGGAGTGGGTATGTAGTTATTATCCACCCCGAACAATCAGAAGTGGCACAAATCATGGGAATAAATGAGCCCGGACAGTATGCTCTGAAAGTTAGATAACTATTGTCAAATTCAGTTAACCTCCCTCTTGATCTCCGGGATATATTAAAAAATCCAATGGGTATCGTATATACAAATATAGAGGATATGGCCCCCCATCTAGGTCCTTCTATCATCACTATAGGGGATGTAGTAACATCCATTTTCGAAGCCGCAGACATTCCCCCCGATATATCTATAATCGACCAATTGACAGAACGCGAACCTATCAATTTCCCCCGGCCTTTCTCCCATCTCGATCCCATTTTCAAAATCAATAATCCTCCCGGAGTGCTAACCGAGGAATTAGTTCAAGCAATTCATAAAGCAATTCAACACAGAAACAAACCATGCCAAATTTTAATAATAGGAGAAGAGGATCTTTCAACCCTACCTGCAATTATGTTGGCCTCTATTGGGACTAGTATAATATATGGTCAACCCAACCGAGGAATGGTCCATGTACTTGTAACTACGACCATTAAACAAACTGTGTGGGATATCCTCTCTAATTTTGATGGAAATCTCTCTTCTGTGTTCTCTATGGGCGTAGAATTGGATCTGTAGTGCCTTCGAAATACTTTTAGATAAGACTGGAAAATGTACCCACTAATGGAAATAACTATCTTATCTGAAACGTCCAACCCCTTGCTGCACAGAATCGACGTTTCTTTCCTCATCGACCATACGGGGGCAACTCCTAACCGCACCGAAGTCAGAAACAATCTCGCAGCAACATTAAACAAAAACACCGATGAAGTTATAATACGAAATCTCAGGACTCAATTTGGCACGAGAAAAACTGTTGGGGATGCAAAGGTTTATGAAAATTCTAATTTCGCACAAACCATCGAGCATGACCATATCCTCCTTCGAAATAAATCCACATCTCAAGAAGATGTAGAGGAGGAGTAAATGGGAGCAAGAGAAAATTATGGCAACGATGGATCTGACCCCAATGAACGTTGTCCCGAGTGCGATGCATCTTTTCTAGCAGAACACCACGACCGTTTCCATTGCGGGAAGTGTAGTTACACAAAATGGAAATAACACTTACTGGAAGAACGTTTGTAAAACCGCCAATCAACAGAGATAATGATCTCTCTCTTCTAATCCTCTAAACATGGTGTTTTCGATATGACTGTTATCTTGGGCCTTGAAGGGACAGCATGGGCAGCTAGCGCTGCCATTTTCGATTCAACTTCTGATACAATAAACATCGAAACAATTCCCTATCTCCCAACCAGTGGAGGATTGCACCCCCGAGAGGCGGCAGAACACATGCGAAAATCATTGCCAACCGTCATCGAAAAAATAATCAAAGAATTGGAAATGCCTCCCGAAGCAATTGCCTTTTCTAGAGGCCCTGGACTAGGCCCTTGCCTCCGTCTATGCGCTACAGCAGCAAGGGCACTCTCTGGCACTCTCAATGTCCCTCTGATAGGGGTTAATCACATGCTTGCCCACCTCGAAGTCGGAAGACATTTTTCAGGATACGCTTCCCCTGTCTGCCTAAACGCTAGCGGTGCAAATGCCCACCTTTTAGGCTTCCATAATGACTATTACCGAATCTTAGGCGAGACGATGGACACCGGGGTGGGAAATGCTCTAGATAAATTCGCCCGCCATGTTGGTTGGGCACATCCAGGCGGCCCAAAAATAGAACAAGTTGCACTTGAAGGGAGTTTCTTTGATCTCCCCTATGTAGTCAAGGGAATGGATTTTTCCTTTTCTGGACTCACAACCGCTGCTATCACGGCATATGACCAAGGACGTCCAATAGAAGATGTCTGTTTTTCGCTTCAAGAAACAATATTTTCAATTCTCGCAGAAGTCTCCGAACGTGCTCTTTCGTTGCTACAATGCAACGAATTCCTTCTCGGAGGCGGTGTGGGCAATAATGCTCGACTACAAGAAATCCTAGAAATAATGTGCACCAATCGAGGAGTTGATTTCTTCACCCCTGAACCCCGATTTCTCAGTGACAATGCGGGTATGATCGCAATCCTAGGATCACACATGTTCGATGTAGGGGATTTTATTCCCATCGAAGATTCACATGCTTTGCCTCATTTCCGCCCAGACACAGTGAAAGTAACTTGGCCGGTTCAGAGTAGGAACTCTTGCCCTCTCTCTCAAACAACTATACAAGGATCAGAAGCACTCGTCGAATTCCATTCAGATACCGTTTGTAAAAAACGAGTAAGAAAATCTTATCGGAATTCTGCCATGGATCGCCGTCTCAGGCGCCAAAGAACTAACGCCGAAGCAAGACTTACTCACGAAGCACGAAAAATAGGCATTCCAACTCCTATTATCAAGGAGATCGATCCTGTTGATTTTATCATCAAATTCCAAAAAGTCGGCGATCTTGATTTATCAGAAGCATTGACCCAACACAGGGTCGAATGTGTGATGAGGCATTTGTCAAAACTTCATTCCTTTGGCATCGTACATGGGGATCCCACAACTAGAAACATTAGGGTCGATTCTACATCTAATCAGGTATATTTAATTGATTTCGGCCTGGGATTCCACACAGATAATATAGAGGATTACGCGATGGATATTCACATATTCAAGGAAAGTCTTGTTGGAACTGCCACCAATTACGAGCAACTCTGGTGCCACGCAGAATCTATATACGGCGAAGAAGGAGACCCTCACGTTCTAACACGTCTCAAAGAAATCGAACTACGTGGTAGGTATCTCTAAATAACTACTTTACGACGTCTATTTGTCCCCCCGGAACTCCCATTTTCCCATGGTGCTGTTTGCCACTACCAATGCAGAAAAAGTTCGTGAAGCACAAGCATACTTAGGACCCTCGGTCGAACACCTAGATTACGATTATATTGAATTGCAATCCGAGAGCCTATCTGAGATAGCAACCCACGGAGCCAACGAAGCATTCCACGCAGCAGGTGGTGACCGCCCCGTCATCACAGATGATTCTGGAATTTTTATCGATGACTTGGGTGGTTTTCCAGGTCCATATTCTTCATATGTCTACCACACAATTGGACTATCTGGGATTCTCACTTTGCTCAAAAAATTCGATTCCCCCCGTGCCTACTTTAGAACATCAATAGCCTATTGCTCCAATGAACAAATTGTGGTTTTCGAAGGTTCTATCAAAGGAACCATAGTCGACCCCCGTGGAAATGAAGGGTTTGGATATGACCCGATCTTCGAATACAATGGTAAAACTCTGGCAGAAATGGATATCCTAGAAAAAAATGCAATTTCTCATCGTGGAAGGGCACTTGCAAAGTTGGCTTCTTGGCTTGAAAACGACCCAGTAGAACATCGTGGGGTCAAGTAAAACTTCCAAATAGTTTCACAAACGCATCTGGTTTCTTCACACTAGTTTCAACCCGTGCCCTAATTGACACACCACCTTTGGCACTAGTCAACCTCTCATCCAATGAAATAATGTGCTGTGCATTCCCAACATATGCCGAAGCAAGTGCAGGATGATCTCCCTCAGCATGATCTACAATTTCACATATTCTCTCTATGTCTTCCCTCCATTTCTGCGCCATTATTTCTCCTAGATTTATTTCAATATTTTTCTGCGCCACATCCAACAATGGTAAACTAGCAATGAATATTATCCAAGGGTTCCCCCGGACGATGTCCATAACTTCCCTCGAAGATTCCTTTCCTTTGGCATCCTCTACCAACACACCCGAATCAATCACGACACGAATTACGGTGCCTTTCATCTCTCTATCTTTGGATCTTGTAACTACTTTAATTAATATAATCCCGCTTCTCTCAACAGATTTTGAAGGGCCTCTTTTTCTTCTATTCCTACAATCTGACGCGGACTACGAGCAAACCCCGCAGGAGCACCTCTCATTTCCATCGCAGCTTTCAAGCCAGAAACACCAAAAATCCCGGTCACTCCGCGATTTAATTCTACTAAACTCTCATTCAAAACCTTTGCACCTGCTGTGTCTCCCTTTCTATACAATTCATAAATTTTAGAACATCCTTCTGGAGCGACGTTTGCTAATCCCAATACTCCTCCACTTGCGCCCATTTCTAGAGCCTGGGCATAAATCCCACCTGCCCCTACTAACATATGGAAATCTTTCTCCTTTGTACTATTTATTTCTCGCCCAAATAATTCTAAATCTCCGCTAGAGTCTTTCATTCCTTCTATATTTTCCACGTCTGACAATCTCTGGACGGTTTCGGGCTCTAAACTAATATGAGTAAACTTCGGAACACTGTACAAGTATATAGGAACCGAGGCCAAATCTGCCAGATTTCTATAATAATCGGCAATAACCTCTTGCGTATGTGAAAAGTAAAATGGGGTTACAACTAGAACTGCATCTACACCTGCTGATGCGGCCATCTCTGTCTGTATAGTCGTTTCTCGGAGGCCGGGATGTCCTGTCCCGGCCAATATAGGAACCGAAGCAGCTTCTACGACTATTTCTATTACACGCGATCTTTCCTCAACCGTCATTAATTCCGATTCACTGTTAGATCCACAAGGAACAATAAAATCAACTCCTCTCTCTTCTATCCATTCCACCAATTCCGCTAGTTTTGACTCATCTATGTCTCCTTTCCCATCGAAAGGGGTAACCAATGGCACTCCTGTACCTTCCATACATTTTCTTCCTCCTGCCTTCTTAAAAAAACATACGATTGCCCCCCTGAATACCTCTAACCACAAAAACCCGTTTCAATTACTGTTAGATTAATTACTACAAGTAATTAAAATTCAATTCTAACATTCAACATGGGCCATCACGATCTCTTCCACCTGCCTAACTAATGGGATTCTTCCACCCTTTTGTGAATAACTTGACCAAAATTCTATATTTTTACTGTCGTCTGTTAAATCCTAGTGTGCCATTTTTCCAACCATTCGAACCAAAAATGGTTTATGCATTCATCCCCTTTCATCGATTGATCTTCAATGTCTTGTAATTCCCTTTTTTTAGAGATATATAAACCAAACCAGGGCATCGATTTATCCACACTCTCGATAGGAAAGTATTTAACCTAATCTGTAGTTTGTTGGGATTGCAGAGAGGAAGCTGAAGAAGTACCTCTGGA
>WTZU01000023.1 GCA_009889625.1 Candidatus Hikarchaeia archaeon HikBin5
GTGTCCGGGTTAGGGTAGTGGTTATCCTTCCGGCTTGTGGAGCCCGAGACGCGGGTTCAATTCTCGCACCCGGACTACTTTTACTAAAAATTTTCTCGTACCTATTCAAAAGGGTTTAAATCCTATCCCTTCTTCCTCTCCTCCGAGAGAATGTCTCATATTAGTACCACCGATCCCACCTTGGCAAATTTATTGGATTCAGAACTCCACAGACAACGAAATACGATAGCTATGATTGCAAGTGAAAATCATGTTTCCCAAGCAGTTCTAGAAGCACAAGGATCTATTCTGACAAATAAATATGCAGAAGGATATCCTGGGAATAGGTATTATGGCGGTTGCGAATTTGTCGATCAAATAGAACAATTGGCTATTGATCGGGCTAAAAAAATTTGGGACGCCGAATATGTAAATGTACAACCACATTCGGGGACTCAGGCAAACATGGGAGTTTATTTATCCGTGTTGAATCCTGGAGACAAAATTCTATCTATGTCTTTAACACATGGAGGACATCTTAGCCATGGACATCCTGCAAACTTTTCTGGAAAATTATACGACATACAACACTATGAAGTAGATCCATCTACCGGTTATATAGATTATGAATCCATGGAACAAATAGCAAAGCGCTTCAAACCCAATCTAATTGTTTCTGGTTTTTCTGCATATCCCCGAATCGTTGAATGGGACCGATTCCAAGAAGTCGCACAAGAACTGGGGGCATACCATATGGCAGACATGGCTCATATAACTGGATTAATTGCAGGGGGGCAACACCCATCTCCGATCGGCCATGCGGATTTTGTAACTGGATCTACTCATAAAACCATTCGATCAGGACGTGGTGGATTAATACTTTCTAGTGAAGAATATGCATCAAAAATAGATTCCGCTGTCATGCCCGGTATCCAAGGAGGTCCTCTTCTCAATAATATAGTAGGAAAAGCGGTTGGTTTTGCGGAGGCCCTCACACCCGAATTTACCAAATACGCTGAACAAACAGTGAAAAATGCAAAAATACTCGGCGAAGCAATTCAGGCAGGCGGATTAAAATTGGTTTCTGATGGGACGGATACTCATTTAGTTTTAATCGATCTACGAAATTCCCATCCTGATTCTACTGGAAAAGATGTTCAAACAAATTTAGAATCAGTGGGCATAGTTCTCAACGCTAACACAGTCCCCGGTGAGACTAGATCTCCTTTCTTAACTAGTGGTATTAGGGCTGGAACACCTGCCCTTACCACTCGTGGTTTTATGGAAGACGATTGCAGTCTTCTTGGGGATCTTATTGTTCAGATAATCAATGATCCTCATAATTCTTCTATACAAAAATCAGTCTCAAAAGAAGTACAATCACTCTGTAAAAAGTACCCTCTTTATTCTTAACTGACCATTCCTCTTTCTCCCTGCAGTAGATTCAAAGGTTTGAAGCTCATCTGTACTAAATTCATCTCAATGGTAAGTATTATCGATGGAAATGCCGTTGCCGCCACAATTAGAGAAGATCTTAAAGATAAAATAAATATATTAAAAGATTCTGGAGTGACCCCTGGGCTTGCCACTGTTTTAATGAGTGAAGACCCCGCAAGTAGGACGTATGTTTCTATGAAACAACGTGATTGCGAAGAACTTGGAATGAATGCTGTTGATATAGTTATAGACCCCACTTCCCCTCCTGAAGAACTCTATTCGACTCTTGACACATTAAATTCCAATTCTGATATACATGGTTATCTTGTTCAAATGCCCATACCTTCTCATATACCTGTGCAGGAACTCCTTTTCCGAATTGACCCGATCAAAGACGTGGATGGATTTCATCCCGAAAATGTCGGCCTACTAGTCTCGGGCAATCCTCGTTATAAACCCTGTACTCCCCATGGAATCCAAAAATTACTTGAATCCATCGACGTAGAAACTTCCGGTAAAGATATCGTCGTTGTAGGTAGATCAAATATCGTTGGGAAACCTCTCGCAAATTTATTGTTGCAAAAATCACCCAATGGAAACGCAACTGTCACCGTTTGCCATTCCCGAACAAATAACCTCCCTGAAAAAACACGAGAGGCGGATATTCTAATAGCTGCTGTTGGCATACCAGAATTCATTGACGGTTCTATGCTATCTAAAAATGTAGTCGTAATCGACGTTGGTGTCAACCGAGTAGAGGACGATAGTGACAAAGGATATCGCCTAGTTGGGGATGTTGAATTTGATAGTGCCAGTGAAAAAGCCAAAGCGATTACTCCCGTCCCGGGTGGGGTTGGCCCCATGACTCGAGCAATGCTCATGTATAATACAGTACAAGCTGCAAGTTTACAATCAAATATCCCTATCTAACCCAAGTTTTATATTTCGATACTTTTAGCTTAGGGCTTATTTTTGTTTCCTCTAAATCCCATCTCCATAATATTCGGAAGTATTGTCCCTCCGAAATGAAAAATAAGTATGGCAATCATCGGACCCAAAAATATCCCATACCAACCAAACATTAACGGCCCGAATATGTAAGAAAACATTATCACCCCTGTGTGTAAATTTTTCCCCGAAATATATGGCCTAATAACCAAATCTGGAATGCAATCTACAATCAAAAAAGACACTATCAAGAACACAATTGGGAGTAACAAAGAATTTGGACCTCCTGAAAGAATACCTTGCAATAACAGATACAATGTCGTTGGAACATAAATTATTTTCATCCCCACTATTGGAATTAGACTTGCCACCCCTGCAAGTATTCCTAACACCGCAGGATATGGAATTTTAGCCGAACTATCTCCTATCCAAAATGAAATTATTGTATATACTATTATTCCTATGGATGCAGTTATCAATACATTCAATATATTCCCCACAAAAATTTGATGGAAGCTTCGATCGACTTTTTTCATGTATTCTCTAAACATTCCATTTTCATTTACAACGTTTTTCATAACCCATTTGGATAATTGGGGGCCATCTACTAAGAGATAAAATGCAATGGAGAGTGCCAAAAACATGTGAAGCATTACGCTGCCTATCATGGCAATATATGACGTCACCCTGTCCACATTCCCTATTATTGCCCCCATAACTCTTCCTCCGGACAATAATTGTTCCATCGGAATGGCTATTGCAGCTATTTCTACATATGGACTCAATATCTGGGCCCAAGTTTCAAGTTGATATTGTTGAATTAATTTACTAACTTCTTGAACTCCGATAGCAAGCGTATGTCCCATGATCAACAATATTGGGAGTACTACAATTACTAAAGATACAAATGCAGACAATTCTGACGATTTTATATCTTTATTCAACTTGGAGTATACAGGTTTCGATACATAGTAAATAAACAAACCCACAACGAATGTCCCTATGAATTCATACAAGACAAAAACCAGAACTATGGCCAACCATGATCCCAAAATCCACCACGCTATCTGAGACCTATTAGTTTTGTTTTTGTCTACCATGTCACCAAAACCTTATCCCTAAGCAAAAGTTTTGTCATTTTGGAATAAAGTTTACCACATCAACCACAAATAGTATTTCCTACCCCCTACTATTCTTTCAGTAATGACAATTGGTGACAGCATACAAAATCCCACCAACCTCAACCTCGCACGTCTCCAAGATGATTTAACCGAATGGTATCGTATCAATCATCGACATTTTCCTTGGAGGGAAACTAAAGATGCTTACTCAATTTTTATTTCCGAAGTTATGAGTCAACAAACACAACTCTCCCGAATTACTGCCGCTTGGGATGAATTTTTATCAATATGGCCCTCTGTCGAATCACTAGCCAATTCAAATTTATCAGATGTTCTTACATTTTGGACTTCCCACCGCCTGGGATATAACCGACGTGCCCGCTTTCTTAGAGAAGCTGCAATCAAAATCGTTCAGCAATTTGATGGTGAGTTTCCGCGTTCTGTAGATTTGCTCCAAACACTTCCTGGCATTGGCCCATACACGGCCAATGCTATCGCTAGTTTCGCATTCAATACCGGGGGGCCAACCCTTGACACCAATGTAAAACGTGTATTGCATCGTGCTTTCGGACCCTTCGATAATGCTTCTGATATGGAACAATTGGCCAATCATATAATGCCTCAAAATAATTCGAGAATATGGAACAACTCTTTAATGGAATTGGGAGCTATAACTTGCAAAACGATTCCTCTTTGTGATTTAAATTCATGCCCTTGGAAAGGTAATTGTAATGCTTACAGTTCTCAAAACTTTTCCATTCCTGTTTCATCCAATTCTTCAACTTTCAAAGGTAGTGATAGACAAATCCGCGGAGAGATCATTAACATTTTGTCCAAAAGAGATTTTATGACCCTTTCTGAAATAGATTCCCACCTTTTCTCTTCAATGCCCCCTCAATATAATTCTAATTTATTACCTCCTCTCCTCTCTTCTCTCGAATCTGACGGTCTCATTCAACTTGATATGTTAGACCAAATCTCTATTGTCCGGCTCCCTCGATAACCTGTACCACTTCTGCTTTTATCAATGGCTGCGCATTTTCTTTTGGCAACGTAATTATCTCACCCTTTTTAAGATTATATATATTGCCATCCACTCCATATATCTCCCCTACTTCTTGTACAACTTCGATTGTGACCTTCTCCTGAATTTCTTCCACTTCTTCTGTAGTCTCTTGATTTATTTCTATTTCAGGCTCTTGAACCATCTTTGATTCTTTTTGAGAATTATCATCCGAAGATATTGATTCTAATATGTCCTTTCTATTATTCTGTAATAACTCAACTAAATTTTTAAATAGTTCTGCTTCTCCTTCTGCTAGACTACTATCTCTATTACCAATCCCGGCAGCTGTGAGACTTGCCCCTTTTAAAATTTTACCAACCCTGCGATCATATATGGCTTCTACCACTTCTCCCACCGTTTTAATCTCATCTTCCAATCTCCGAACAGTTTTTGCACCTACTACATCGACATTGCCGTTTGAAATATTCTCCCTCTCCCTTCGAAGATCTTGAATATATTTTGCCACATCTGCATAGAATGAATCTAATAATGGTTGTAGATCACTTCTAGTTCTTTCTTCAATTTGAATTTCCCGTAGGTCTTCTAGATTCATTATAATAAGTTAATTTTTAGACTCTCTTACTTTCTCTGCTTCTCCACGAGCCATTAAAAACATCGCGGCATATTCCGGAACTGTATTAATTCCATCTTCGAGAACAATAGTTTCCCCTCCAATTTCTACTATTTGACCTTCCATTCCTTCTGTAAAAATCTTGATATTTCTTTGTTTAAATCGATCTGGTATCGCCTGTTCTAATGGATCAAATTTATCCAAATTTTCATACTCAACTGGCTTTACTTGCAGAGCCGTCCCTCCATGGAGACTCAGTGGCAAACGAATCAAACGATGTATGTCTGTAGTTACTGGCTCATCGATCGATGAGGATTCTTCTCCTACAACAATCGGGATCAATTTTTTGACCCACGTGAGAAAATCTGGATGGACGTCTATATTTCCATTTTCAATTTCCCTATATTTCTTATCCATAATTGATAAAATATTTAGGGCTTTCTTAGCACCAATTCCATCAAAACTTTGCAATTCCATCTGGGCACTTTCCATTTCCATACTTTGCAATTTTTCAATACGTTCCATTATCGAATTATGTACACGTTTTCCCCATCCACCTCTCGATCCTATACTCCTTTTCTTTGTAGGATTTTTCAGCCCAATCCCTGCAATTGTTTTCGTTTGCACAATCGTATCCAAATTAACACCAGCTCCAAGGATGTAATCCACAACCTCTCTCCTCGCAGAACGATCTAATTTCTTGATCGAATCTCGACGAATATGGACGTGATATCCTCTCCCTCCTGAAAAAACTATATCAAGATTTGAAAATCCAAAATCTTCTATTAGAAGATCCAGCAATTTCCATAATTCCTCCTTACAAGCGTATAGCATTTCTGCATAACTTTTCCCCTCTGAATCAAAAGATTGGAGGTGATCTGCATCAAGATCAAATATTAAGTCTGACCCCGTCCAATTTTTACCCCCCATCGATGGGGCCCCTGGCCTTTGATACATCCCTGCAGAAAAATAGACATGCTTTGGTTTATTACCCATGAGAAATTCATGCACACCCCCGGCCTCTAGAATGGATTGATGTCTCTTCATGATGGTTCCTCTTCCCAAAGTCCACGGAATGAATCCCCATTCTCTGAATTCAGCCGAAGGGGGATTATATGGGTTCATCGTCCTATAATAATCCCCAAATCTACCTCGCAGGTATTCTAGAGTTCTATCTTCCATTTCGAGATATCAGATTACCAATAAGTAAAACTCTTTTTTTCTCCATGTTATTCCAATTCCGGAAAATAAACTAGATAAAATGCATCCCCTCTATCTTCATAATAACGACGAACCAATTCTTCTTTTTTAAATCCAATTTTTCCGTAGAAATCAAGCGCAACTATGTTTGTCGTCCTGACATGACACGATATGTGGTCATATTTCCCACCCAATGAATCAATTAAATGTGTCCCCACCCCCTCTCCTCTGCGACTCATATCTACTGCAATAAAAAATATATATCCATCCTCTTGGACTGCAACAAAACCCACTCTATCCCTTGTCTTTGAATCAATACACCACATTTTTTCCGCATTATGATACATCTGAGCAAAAAATCCCCATTTCTGTTTTAACAAATTCTCCTTTTGATGTATCTCTTCTTTAAGTAACCACGCCTCATTCAATAGACTGCTACTATTTGGTTCTATTTCCAGTATATCCCAATTTTTTCCCACTGTGACTCTGTAAACCTCTCCATTACGATAACTCCATCTTTTCCCATCCATTTAATTTCTATTTTCTATATTTCCTACTGGACAATATCAAATGAAGACAACTAAATCGAACCATTCCCTACCTCTGGCAATATCTCATATGGAATTTCATCTCCGTGACCATACAGCAGACATAGCAGTCGAATCCTGTGCATCTACCATAGAAGAAGCATTTGTAGGAATTGCAGAAGGACTCTCCAAAGCACATTCTCCTAATTCCACCCATGGGACTAAGAAATTCGGTATAGAAATATCTTCAGAATCTCTCGAAGCACTTCTATTTGATTTTCTTGACATGCTAATCTCGGAGAGAGATATTCACAATGTTCTCCCCATAGACCATGAAGTATCCATTAACCAAGAAAAAGACATCTGGACTCTAGTAGGAACTTATTATGGAATTCCCCTCGAAACCATTGAATCTCGAGAAATAAAAGCAGTTACTTATTCTGACATGAAAATCGAAAAAAATCAAAATGGATGGAAATTATATGTCGTTTTCGATGTGTGATTCACTCCCTCTCGTCACGAAAGTATATGTTCTACCAATATAATATATGACCAATGACAACATTCGAATCAGGAAATATATGTCTTCATAAAATAGAAGAATTCATATGGGAAATCCCTCGATCTGGGGATATGCTAGTTCCTGCAAGAATATTTGCAAGTGAAAATTTATTAGAGCAAATATCCCAAGATAAAACACTAGAACAATTAAAAAACACAGCATCTTTGCCAGGCATACAAAAATATGCCATTTGCATGCCAGATGGTCATCAGGGATATGGCTTCCCCGTTGGTGGAGTGGTGGCAACAGATGCAAATAATGGATGCATTTCTCCAGGGGGAGTGGGTTATGATATCAATTGTGGAGTCCGTATGATAAAGACAAATCTCACTTATCACGATCTCCATGGAAAAGAAGAATCACTTGGGGAGATTTTGTTTAACAAAATCCCCACAGGACTAGGAAAAGGGGGCATCGTAAAAACCACCTTGAACGATGTAGAGGAAATTCTCTCTCTAGGGGTAGAATGGGCTTTACATAATGGATATGCATCCCCTGAAGATTTGGATTTCTGTGAAGACCGTGGGAGGAGGAACGATGCCGATCCAACTAAGGTTTCGCGAAGAGCAAAACAAAGAGGAATGAACCAAGTTGGTTCCCTTGGATCTGGAAATCACTTTCTTGAAGTCCAACGTGTAGTCGAAATATTCCGGGAAGAAGTAGCGTCTTCTTATGGTTTATTTCAAGATCAAATAGTTATCTTGATTCATACTGGATCCCGCGGAATAGGACATCAAACTTGCACTGACTATTTAAGGAAAATAGAAGTAGAACATGCCGATCTCCTCTCTCAACTACCTGATAAAGAACTAGCTTCTGCTCCCTCTGGTAGTCAGCTAGCCGCCGATTACTACGCTGCTATGTGTGCCTGTATAAATTTTGCGTGGACCAATCGCCAAATGATCACATATGCAGTTAGAATGGCATTTGAGGAGCTATTCGACAAATCATGGCAAGATCTAGAAATGAATTTACTTTATGATGTCGCGCATAATATCGCAAAAAAAGAATTTCATATAATAAATGGACACAAGCGTGAACTATTTGTCCACAGAAAAGGTGCAACTAGGGCGTTTCCAATAGGAAATAAGGCGTTGCCAGGGGCCTTTAGAAAAGTGGGCCAACCAGTTATTATACCCGGGAGTATGGGGTCCGATAGCTATATTTTAAGAGGTGGAGTGGGGTCTATGAATTTAAGCTTTGGCTCAACCGCCCACGGTGCTGGTAGGATTCTAAGCCGTACAAAAGCAAAAAAATTATTCAACGCATCTGATATCCAAGCAGAACTCAAAGAACAAAATATCTATGTTACTGCTACCCTGGATGCTACTATCTCGGAAGAGGCACCTGGTGTTTACAAAGACGTGTCAGAAGTTGTCCACGTATCGGATTCTCTAGGAATTGGAGACAAAGTTGCCCGAACTTATCCCGTTGTCAATATAAAAGGATGATCTAATTGACAAACTATATTTTATTATGAAACTTCTCAGAAATTGATGGGTAATAAATGTAAAACTAGCGCAGTTTATATTGCAAACAAACCTGTTCAAGATTTCATAGAAGTAGTAGATTCTATAGAAACTCTTGGATATGAAGATCTATTCGTAGCCGATCAAGCACTTCGAAAGAATATGTATGCGTGGGTGACACTAGCGGCAACCCGAACAAAAAAAATTGGTATTGGACCTGCTGTTACAAATCCTTACACAAGAAACCCCGGCCTTACAGCAGCATCTATGGCCACTATTGATGAACTCTCCAATGGCAGAGCGAAATTAGGGATTGGAGCGGGTGGCCATGGGGCCGATAAATTTGGGTATGACCAATCCCATATAATTGGAACTATGCGAGATTCAATCGAATCGATTAGACGTTTAATTTCTGGAGAAGTAGTCACTCAAACACGAGATGAGTTTTCGCTATATGACGCTCAATTAGAATTTAAACCCGTTAGGGATCAAATTCCCATTTATGTTGGAGGGAGGGGGCCTCAACTATTGTCCTTAGCAGGTGCAGTAGCCGATGGGGCATTCTTAGGAGGGGGCCTCTTGTCCCCTTCTGGCATTGACTATGCAAAAAAACGAATTGCTATAGGTGCAAATTCAACTAATAGGGATCCTAGCGATATAGATCTAAGATATTTAGTTTTTGTCTCCGTATCTGAAAATAAAGAAAAATCTCTTAATGCGGCCGCATGGTTCATCTCCATGCTAACCAAACGACATGCCAGTCTCACGGCCCTAAAGGCCGCTGGAGCTCAAGATTCCCATATTCAAAAAATAAAAGATCTAGGAGATATTGATTCAATTCCTCCCTCTGAGTTACGCACTTCTATCTCCCCAGAACTGATGGATTTGTATACTATTGTAGGAAATCCAGAAGATTGCCAGACAAGAGTCGAAGAATTAATCGAAATGGGAATAGAACACCTCACATTAGTTCCCTTTGCAAATGAAGAAAAAAATATATTAGAAATTCTAGAAATCTTCTCCGATTTCGATTGTATGTCTGGTTAAACTACCCTGCGATTCTTTATGCTAGATCTTGTATCTTTTCAACAATACCTTCTGTATAATCTGTAGTTGAAACCTTTGTTGCACCTGTCATCTGCCTTTCAAAATCATACGTTACTTCTTTCGAAGCAATTTGTGCTTCTAGTGCATCTTTTACCAAATCCGCTGCATCGTGCCATCCCATATATTCTAACATAATTCTTCCAGACAAAATCATGGCAGTGGGATTAACTTTATTTTGACCTACATATTTCGGTGCAGATCCGTGAGTTGGTTCTGCAAGTATCATTCCATCTCCGATATTTGCACCTGGGGCAATGCCTAAACCACCAACTTGGGCCGCACAAGCATCTGAAAGATAATCTCCATTTAAGTTCGGAACTGCTAGGACATCATATTC
>WTZU01000024.1 GCA_009889625.1 Candidatus Hikarchaeia archaeon HikBin5
GGTCTGGTGGAGACGTGTCGTTTCTGTTTCAGAGCCAGTGGTCTCCCACTCCAGGCTTGCACCTGGTCACCTGTACGGCCGGTGGGGGGACTTTCCTCACGGATAATCCGCGGCAGCCGATCTTCCTCTGCCACCGAACCCACTGAGTGTCTGAGAGGTAATAAGATTGTTGTGGTGGATTGAATGAGGAATGAATTATACGGCTAATGAAAAAGAGGTTAGTATTTCTTCCACATCAGCAGGTGTGGGAGCATTGACAATGGTAATTGTTTTGCTAGTGGTGGAAATTGCAAATGCATCTGCGAAGGGTCCGTTCTGAATTACCCAAAGTGTTGTTTTACCATCGTTGCTCATTCCAATTTTGGTGGCATCGTGCGCAATTAGAATTTTAGAATAAGCAGTATGGAATTCATCGGCGTCGAGTGGAGTATCCCACTTGGTTGCCCATATATACCCATACTCAGTTACTATGGCTTGATTTTCGGGAGCATCTTGATCTATTCTGGATCGATAAATGGGCAATAACTTGTCATTTCCCCATCCTGCAGAAGGTGGACTAACATAATTAAAGGTAGTGGGAGGTTGAGGATCAGATGGATTTTGGGAAGGGTCCCGAGAATTCCAAAATGTGTTCGTGGGGATTGCATTTGCATTATATTCACGGGATTGATGCCAAAACATCGAAAAAATACTAGCTTCACCCACGGTATCGGCCCCATTAATACCATGGTCTGGATTCGATTTCCAAGTCCCGCCAGTATGGCTAGGAATACCTTCTTCGGGAAAATTTAGTCCCAAGGGAGATGGTTTTTCTTTGGAAAGGTGGATAATTTGTTCGGTGGAAATGGGAGGAGATGCATATTCCTCATTGACGGATTCCCATCCATTTTGTGATTTTAGATGTGCCACATAGGCGCCACCATCTGAATAAGGGTGGAATAATATTATTAACGCGCCAAAGTTAACTGGAGGGAGTAGAGAATTTGTTTCTGAGTTGGATGTATCAGGAGAGGGTGTGGGATCTGAGACGCATTGCCAATCGCTCCAGATTACTTCTTCTAAAATGGAATTATTACGTGTGGAAATGAATCCATCACAGACTTGATCGTAATACCATTCCACGTACATTGCGTGGCCTTCTGAGAGACCTTTTGCGGATAGTTGAGAGTCTTGAGTAAGTAGAGGGGCAGATTCATAAAGTGTATCGAAATGGCCCTCTTGGTCTTGTAGAGCGTGTACCAATTCGTGGATGAGTACCTTTTCAGAGATTACACGGAGATCGTCATCAGAATCATTTACTATGACTATTTGATCATTTGTTGAGTCATAAAATCCGGCAATGCTTTGGCCAGAGGTATTTTCTAATTCAGATTCTGCCGTTGTATCTTCACCTATGATGAAAATTGCCTCCCATACTTGATTGTTCCAAGCAGAATAACTAAAATCTGAATCGTTGTTGATGTCATCTTTTTGGTTTAATTTCATGAATTCGCTCGAAGTAGTTACATTTACGGGGATGAATTTATCAAATTCTAAATTCAAAATATACTCAGTTCTTGCATGGGCTCGGGATATATATGGAAGAAATTCTTCGTCGCTCAACCCATCAGATTGGTCAATTGCGATTCTATCAGAGTGGTGATACCCGTTTTCATATCCTACAGTATCGGGCGAGGGTGTATGGTCAGAAAAATCTCGAATGTCATCGATGTTAGAAAAAATATTGGATGAATCTTCGCCATTCCAAGAGGGGATAGAGTATACTAAACTGGCAATTAACAAAACTACTATAATTGCGATGGTCGGGTAATATTTCATTCAGTAGGGGCCTCGTGTAGAGATTGTCCACATTCGGGGCAATGGCTATCTTCGTGGCGAAGTTTGATTGCAGCACGCCTCACATCTCGCATGATGCTTGAGATACGATCTTCGGCGTCCAATTCTTCATTTAAGGATAAATCTATACTCTCAACCTCTAGAAGGAATTTAGCAACTTCGGTTGATTCGTACATTAAATCATCTAATTGATTTGCGGTGATGAAACCAGACATTGCACCATATAGAAACGTTGCCCCAGATTTCTTTATTTTGGATTCGAATGCATGTCGTGCTTGATTGACTGCCTGGGGCGAATAGGATTTGGTCATGAATGGGACTAATTCGGGTAAATGTGCACCTATTTTAGTCATTTCAATTCCAGTCGCAGTTCTAAAATCTGCACATAAACGTGCAATCGCCCACTCTCTGGCGGTAATATATGTCCGATCTCTGAGAAATTTATTCACCCGATCATAACTTGCCCTATCGATTTTACTGAATCGGTCATAAGTTCGGACGTCGTCGGGGAGTGGAGTTTCCGGTTTATTTTCATTAGAAAGTTCAACTTCTTCCATCCTTTTCTCGGGTGGATTTTCAGCCATATTTTTTATTTAAACGGCAGACCAAAAAGAGTATCGCTAGAAGTAAAGAGCATTCTACATTGATGGGGCTTTAGTATCTTGAGCTACGAAAGAGGAGTATGAAAGACGAACTCATTAAAGGTCCAGAGGTAGATCCAGAAAGAGCGTCGCTATTGCCAGGAATGGGGTTTTTTATTCCAGAATCAATATATCATGAACAAAAGGAGAAAGAACTCCAGGTTTCACTGGAGGGGGCAAGGGCTGTTGTGATCACAGATTCAGATGCAGATGGTTTGGCTTGTGCAGCCCTTGTTCAAGAAATGGATCATGGAGCCATATGCGTTCCGACCAATCCGTATGAATTGGAAGGTTGTTTTATGCAAGTTGCGGAATGGATAGGTCAAGGGGCAGATGTATACATATGCGATCTCTGTCCAGACTCTATCGATGAAATAAAACATGGTTTAGAAAAGTTATACGAGAAGGCTAGATTTATTCTTTGGTGCGACCACCATAGATGGGAAGAGGAAATATATGATTTTGTACACTCGATGGGAATTCAAATAGAATTGGGAGAATCCTCTAAAGAATGTGCTGCAGATGTGGTATTCCGTGTGCTAGATAATGATTTTTCTAAAGAAATGAAAGAGTTAGTAAAAGTAACAAGAGATCATGATTTGTGGTTATGTGAAGATGAAAGAAGTGGATATTTGGCAGATTTTGCTATATGGACAGGGGGAGATGAATATATAGATATTATTCGAGAATATGGAGCAAATTTGCCAAAAGAAGTAATAGCCTTTGTGAATGAAAAGAGGGAAGAGAAAGAGGATTTGATTCGGCGCGCCGTTGACCGTGCAGAATACATTGAAATAGGAGGACTGAATGTGGGAATTACGTATGGGAGGTGTTCACAGAATGAAGTTGCGGACGAGGTTAGGGACAGGGGGGCAGATGTATGTTTGATCATTAAACCAACAGGAGGTGTCAGTATCAGGGGGAGTGAAAAATTTGAAAAATGTCATGAACTTGCTAGAGTATTTGAGGGCGGAGGACACCCTAGAGCGGCGGGATGTATGCCAATCGAATTTTTAGATCTATTCCAGTATGCCGACCATTGGATAAATCAAGGAGAGGAGACCAAAAAAATGTTACTTGAAGCTTTGAAGATGATAGCGAGAGGGGAAAATAGATTATAAATATATGAGTTATTCTTCTAATTCCTCTGTTGGGTTAAGAGTAGCTTCGATGGAAATTTTTCCTTTAGTTGAGACTACGGTGTTAATTTGGGAAGTCTGATCTGATATCTCTCGACCTCTTACTGTTATTCTTTTTCTCTCGCCCGATCTGAGGACTGTTTTTTGTCCAGATTGGTCCGTAATCAGTATTTTTTGTGGTGCAGTTCCTTTTATATTTTTGCTTAATTGACGTCCAATGATATCAGAGCCACCAGTTAAGAGTAGAGTATATCCATCGAGTCCAACTAACCTTCCTTCAATCTCATCTCCAATTTCCTTTCCTATGAATTGATTTGCGTCTTTTCCCTCTACAGTGAACTGATAAGATTTACCAGTGTCTGGATCTCCAACGACGACTTGAAATTCTGCCATATCGGGACGGTAGACATGCTTTGCACAAAAGGACATCGATGCGCTGTGTGATATGGTATCAAGGGTAAGGATATTCTTTATTATTCTTTATTTTAGATAAATTCAGATATTAAGAAATTATCAATATCGAGAAGAAAGATAGGCCATAGACAAGAGTAGGATTGATCCGAGACTGCCAAGGATAGATATTCCCCAGAGACCGTTTATTCGTTCTTGGAATTTTTGGATCACATTGGTTTGTCTTTCGTAGTCAGTAACATCACTAGATAAATATAACATGTAATTCTCAAAATGGGCAACGTAAGAGATGCCATTTGAATCAATTATATCTCCTTCGCTTATCGCAAGGGTGGTGGTTTTCGGAGATGACCAAGATACTGTAATCACTTGTTCGGATATTTCAGTGATGAGTGTTGGTTTTGAGTCGTATTCGATAGTATCTCCAATACTTAGTTCGATTTCGTTGGGTGGGCCATATGTGCTATTTAGGTACTCTTCTTCAAGAACTAAGATGGGTTTTACAGGATTTTCTTGATCAGTTTGAAGAATTACGTATTTTGTAGAATCAATAGTAACTGTTTCGACATCCCCTATAGGACGGATCTCAGTTAAAACAAAGGTGGAAAGGGAAGGGTCGGGGGAAACTGAGTTGACTAAATATTCAGATTCTCCTATTGTTATTGTATCAGATTCTTCCCATTTTTCTGTTTTTAAAGTAGATGCATCTACCCATTCTAACTCTGCGAAATCATTCGTCACGGCGTTGACTGTGTAAATTTTATTATTTAGTTCAGCTTGATCCCCCATGGCGTAGGAATAGTCAGGGTTGTCTATTACGATTATTGGTGCATCGACTGCACCTATAGTTGCGTAAGAGCCCGCGGCGAGAAGGAGTAGAAGTGCCGCATAAAGAGATGCAGTCCGTCGTTGCATGGTGAAAAGAAGGATGCATCTCGTAAAGCGGTTTCTTTTCGTTTCGAGTGATTACCTATCGTGGATAGGACCCTGTCGGTCTCTCAAGTGTCCCGAGGATCGTTGGTTGTGTATAGAAAGAACTTCAGAGATAATGCTTGTGGCAATTTGATAAGGAGAACCACCACCTAGATCGAGGCCTATCGGGGTGAAAATTCGGTGAAAATTAGAAGATATATCTTTACCTTCCGCGCTGAATTCAGATAACATCTCTTCGAATCGGTTTTGAGGCCCTAATAGACCTATATAATTAACAGGAGTGGAAAGTAAGTGTTCTAGTGCAAGTCTATCATCGACGAAATTGTGAGTCATAATTACGACATAAGTGTTGGTATTGAGCTCTACAATGGAAGAGATAGAAGTAGGAGAAGAGTAATAGAATTGATCTGCGTTGGGAAATTTTTCGGATATATTGATACCTTTTCTAAAGCTAATGATGCTAACAGAGAACCCATTTATTTTTCCCACATCTACGACAGGGGCGACATCGTTTCCAGTTCCAATTACGATAAGTTGAGGGATTGGGGCGATGATATCAACAAATATTCTAGCTTTTCCACTAGATGTTTCGAGATCCATAGTGGTTGATTTTCCTTTTCTAAGCAATGATGGAAGGATCGTAGTGAGTTCATTAGAAAGCCAATTGGGGATATCCTCAGAAGTAGAAAAGCCAGTATCTTCGGTATAGTATGCTTTAGTACCAAGAGGAGCGTCTCCGGATAAGATAGTTGCTACTCCAATCGGATGTCCTTGATCTATTGCGTCTAAAATGGGTTGATAGGAAGAATCTATCTGCTCAAGTAATATATCTATTATCCCATTGCACCCGACCCCTAAACCCCACATATCATCTCTATCTTGCATTAGATCATAAGTTTGGAGTAGAGGAGTCCTCGTTTCTAGGACTTTGGAAGCTATATCGAGTACCTCTCCTTCAAGGCACCCAGCAGTTATATTCCCAACTCCAACTCTATTCTCAAATACGACCATTTTTGCTCCGGGTCGCCTATATGCGCTGCCCTCAACATTTACAATGTGGGCGATGACTGCTTGGGAATCTGATTTTTGAACTCGTCGAATGGTTTCCAAAATTTCTGATTCTGGCGCGCCCCAATCTTGATCGTTCATTGAACATATATATGTTTTGAAGGGCCGTATTACTTTCGGAGATCTCCTGGAGAGGAGGAGGGTAGAAATTAATTTTTTAAATTGTCTATTGCAGCCATTGTGGCTCTTTTTGCATGTACTTTTATCAGATGTTCGCGGTATTCAGCAGAGGCTTGTAAATCTTCCATTACCATGTAATCTTCAATTCCTTCTAAAGCGTGTTCTGCGGCAGTAATTGCGGATTCATGTGTTGCGGGAGATCCAATCAAAGCGTCTTCAACTCCATTAAGTCGGGTGGCATGATCAACCGCCCCTATGACTGCTACTCTTGCATCTTCAATGGTCCCATTTTTGGTGTGTAAGACTACTGCAGTGCCGATCATAGCATAGCCAGAAGAGGGGCTTGGTTTTTTGAGATATGCCCCTACGCCTTCTCCGATGTTTTTAACTTCTATTTTAGTTAATATTTCATCCTCTTCGAGTGAGGTTTCATATAGTCCTGTGAAAAAATCATCTTGTTGGATGATTCGTTTTCCATTTGGTCCCTGCACATGTAATGTTGCTTGAGATGCCAATATTGCGGCAGGAGGATCACTTGCCGGATCGTTGTGGGCTAGATTTCCACCAAGAGTACCTCTATTCCTGACTTGAATATCTCCAACTAAACCAACAGCTTCTGCAAGAACTGGGCAATTGGTTTTAACGATGGGACTTTTCGAAATATCAGCATAGCATTCCATGGCACCGATACAAGTTGTAGTGTCATTTTGTTCAATTCCACGTAGTTCGTCTATGTTTTTTAAATCGATTAAGACGTCGGGGGCAGCTAATCCAGTTTTCATCATAGGTATCAAGCTATGCCCACCTGCTAGATACTCAACCATTCCGTCTCCATTTTCAGACATTAAATCAAATAACTCGGAGAGTGTGTTTGCTTGGTAATAATCAAATCGATTGGGGTACATCTATGCAGCCTCCGTTGGGGTGACAGATGCGAGTTTCTTTGCAGTAGATTCAATAGCATTTACAATATTGTGATACCCGGTGCATCTACAAAGATTCCCTTCCAACCCTTCACGTATTTCTTCACGGGAGGGGTCTGGGTGGTGTTTTAAGAAATCCAATCCCGTCATCATCATGCCAGGGGTGCAATATCCACATTGGAGGCCATGTTCCTCTTGGAAACTTGCTTGAATTGGGTGCAATATTCCGTTTTTGGCAAGTCCTTCAACAGTTGTTATATCGGCGTTGTTAGCTTGCACCGCCAAAATGGTACAAGATTTTACAGCAGCGCCATTAAAGTGGATGGTGCAGGCACCACAAAGACTAGATTCACACCCGACATTGGGCCCTGTATAACCCAATTCATCCCGGAGCGCATGGATAAGCAATCTCCTTGATTCGATGACCAATTTATGTTCGGTATCGTTGACTACTAGAGTTATTTCGTGCTCACTCATTTTGTTTCTCCATACATATATTGAGAAAACATACCGTCAAGAGTTTTTTGGTAGAGATTCAATAAATATTTGAAGAATATGTCAGCTGAAAAAATGGTGACGCGGGTACAAGCTCTGTTGGAGATAGCCGCAATACGTGAAAAATTAATGTTAAATAGAGCCATAGAAACGATTTCCATCGAGGAGATTGATGGTCGTATTTTGGCAGAACCTATCGTGTCAGAAATAGACCTTCCATCTGAAAATCATGCAACTATGGATGGATATGCGATTAATGCAAACGAGGAATATCCGCTTGAACTTGTAGACATGGTATTTCCAGAGGACTTTCCCGAAGCAATTGCAATGGGACAAGCTGTGAGAATATCCACAGGTGCAGTGGTTCCAGAAGGTGCCAATGCAGTATTAAAACGGGAGGATGCAATTGTGAATGATAATGTTCTAGAGGGATTGGATATTGAGAGTGGGACCTACATATATGCAAAAGGGAGTAATGTCTCTAAAGGAGAGACTTTATTTGATAAAGGCGCGTGTTTGGCGGCAAGAGATGCCATTTTATTGTTAGATTTGGGACACAAAAATGTCAAGGTATATACTCGGTTTTCAGTGGGAATCCTAGCTACCGGTACAGAGATTTATGAAGGGAAACATGAGGATTTAGATTCGGCTATGCTCTGTGGTTTAGTGGCCTCGTGGGGAGGTGTTCCGACATATGAAGGGAGTGTTCCAGATGAATATGATATTGTTGAAAAAAGAATTGAAGAATTATCAGAAAAATATGATGTAGTAGTAACAACAGGGGGGACTAGTGTGGGCAAAAGAGATTATGTGGTCAAAGCCATTTCAAATCTTGGTGGAATTCACTTTCAAGGAGTACTCGTTCGTCCGGGTAAACCAGTTACCATGGCAAGTATTGGCAATTCCGTTATTTTTGCAGTTCCAGGGAAACCGATAGGTGCACATACGGTTGCAATATTATTTCTTCGTCCTTTCTTCAGAGGAATAGAGAAATTACCTACAATCGATGTGAAAATTGCCCGCAAGGTGAAAGTGAGCAGAGAGGGATTTGAATATATTGTCCCAGTTGTGTTTGGAAAAAAAGAAGAAGCAATGCCACTGGGGCATGTAGATTCTTCTCTTAGAATATTTGATGATGTTTTTAATTCTAGTGTCCTATCATCCAGCACTAGAGCTGTTCAAGCAGATGGATTTTTTATAATGACAGAAAATGTTGAAAGGGGAAGTGTCGTCAAGGTAGTTCCATATACAGCAATCAAATGACCATGGAAAAACAAATAGATCAGAGGGTTTTGGGGATAATACTAGCAGCAGGAGATAGCTCTAGATTTGGAAAGCAAAACAAACTTTTTGCTGAAATAAAAGGCAAATCAATAATCGAAACTGCGGCAAAAAATTTAATTAATTCCAAGGTAGAATCTGTGAAAATAGTTAGCGGATATCAGGCGGAAAGGATAGAAAGGGAGCTATCTCACTTGGATGTAGAATTTTTATACAATGAAGATTGGAAAATGGGTCAATCGACTTCAGTTCGAAAGGGAATTGATGCAATTTTAGAAGAAAATGCAGTTGTATTTGCCCTTGGAGACATGCCATTTGTAAAAAGTAGTAGTGTCAACGAACTCATTTTTGCCCAGATGAGAGAGACGGATGGAGATGTTTTTGTTGCGAGTTATAAGGGAAAAAGAGGGAATCCTGTTTTATTTAGAAATTCTGTTACAGAGGTCCTCAAGGGAAGGCTAAGAGGTGATGAAGGAGGGAATTCCATTATTAAAAATCTAGGGATGAATTTAGTTGAAACGGGCGACAGGGGAGTCCTATTTGATATTGATACAGAAGATGATTTAAAGAATTATGCCCAATAATCTTCAGATATAGTCTCTATTACTTCTTGACTTTCTAACTCGACTCCAGCTTCGATTCTCTTTTGTGTAATATCTTCGCGTTGTGTTAGTATCTCAAATTTTGATGGGTCTTTTACTTCTGTAACATCATAGACTTGTGTTTCGTTGGGATTAGTTCCGGCCCATAGTACTTTTATTCCTAATTCATCTAAGTCAGGTTCAATTTCTTTGTACATTTGCAACCAAGTGTCAAATCCTTTGGTTATTTTAAAAGTTGATAAGAACTTCATTGGTATGTGGAATTGTTAGAAGAATTATTAAAGAGTTACTTCTTGAGAGGGGCCATAAAATATCTCTTGCATCCTATGAGAAGGGAATTCACGGTAAAGTAAAAAAATAAGCACAGGGCCGGATTTGAACCGGCGTATATCCGCTCTGCAGGCGGACGCGTAGCCACTCTGCCACCTGTGCGCAAAACATGTTTTTATTTAAAACGTTTAACGATTGCTATCGCTATAGATATGAAAAAATATGAATGATAGGCAGCGAACGACCGTTTATGAACGTCGACAGGGCGCTTAACGTTCCGCCGGGACGAACCCAGCACGTACTTATCTTACACCCCTCAGTCCATAACCGAATCACCCTTTCGGGCCGGATTTCCCAGAGGCTCGCGCACTCCAGTACTCAAGGGAACGTAGGCGGGCT
>WTZU01000025.1 GCA_009889625.1 Candidatus Hikarchaeia archaeon HikBin5
TCCACACCCGTGAAATTTCTTTTGGAACTGCCACAAACGACCCAAATTTAATATCCACTTCTGCCATGGATCTCCTCCAAGATTTCCATGAAATTTCAGTTAGAAAAATGGGAGTAAAGGTTTCCAATTTGAGTTTCCATGGGGTGGAACAAACTAAAATAAATCAGTGGGACTAAACACCAATTCTTCTATTCTATATCTCACTTAATAGATCTTCTATTGATTTCTGTGGATTTTTCGATTTCGCTATTCCACTAGCTAATAATATGCCCTCAGCACCCAATTCCATCGCTGCAGAAACATCCTCTCCATTCGATATACCTGCTCCACATAGAACTGGAATTTTTGGGTTAACTTTTCCTGCAGATTCAACCGCATCCCTGACAATGTCCGGAGCAGATTTGCTTACTGGAATTCCACTTCCGATTAACTCTGGGGGTTCCACTGCAACAAATGTTGGTCCCAACGACGTTGCAGCAGCAATTTGGGATGGATTATTTGCACACACAACTGTTTCTAATTTCGCTTCAGACGCTTCCTGTATGCTCTCATCAATTTCTGCAAGTAACAACCTATGTTCTGAATGATTCAACAAACTACCCCTCACTCCTGCCTCAGATAATCCCGCTGAGGTAATTGTTCCTGTTCTAACTTTCCCCCCTTCTTTATCCATATGTTGCGCCCAAGTCTCTACTCCTGTATCTATCACTTCCTTTAAGTGAATCGTCTGAGGTGCAACTGCAATCCTAATGCCCAATTCATTAGAGATTGAATTTGCAGCTTCTGAAATTTCAATCGGATCACATACATACGTTTTCAGATTGATAAGAATGAACATGGATAAATTCAACCCTCTAGCCAGTTATTCTTTCCGCTTCATTCTGCATCTTCCAATAAGCTAATTTTAAGATACTTCTCTATTTTTTTTCGAACCTTTTCACTTGGCAATACATCTCCTCGTTCTAATTTTTTAATCAAACTAGCTCTTTCATTGAGCTCTTTAGCTAGTTCTACTTGGGACAGTCCCATTTTTTCTCTCCCCTTTCTGATTTTATCATTAAATTCCAAATCAACTTCTTTCATCTGGGGGTAATTTTGTCGTTTTTTATTTTTAACCACTCCCCGTTTAGTCCCTCCTGTTTTATGTTTTATTTGATATTTGGTCCCTCCTCTTTCAACTGCCCTACTCTTTATTTCTGCACCAAATCTAGAACACTCTTGGCAAACTCGTAATATTGCACCCTCTATTTTTGTACTTTTTGGAGACGCGACCTCTTTCCCACACATTTCACATTGGACCATTTTATATTTATTTTTCCTCCATCTTTATATAAAAATTGAAGTGGTTCTGAACTTTCAATTTTTTATCTCACTCCATGCACTACTAAAACGCTGCATTGCGGTAATGTGGCCTCCTATTCCAAATATTATTAATACCCACGTTATTACATCAAAGGGCCCTATTGTGGTGTGTATTGCAATGTGTATCATGACGGCTAGTACTATCAATACAAAACGATCAGCTCGGACCAATAAACCCGCATATTTCCTCGAAGATCCGACCGCTTGAATTTGAGTCCCAACATATGATGTCATTAGTACTCCTGTAATTGCTACAAATCCCACCAAATACTGTCCAACCCCTGCCGCAAGACCCCCAATTATTGCTATATCTGCATATCTATCTAATACATGATCTAGGAAATCACCTTTATTCGAAGCATCTCCTCTCTTCCGGGCCAATTCACCATCGAGTAGATCTAACATTCCACTAATGGCTATCAAAATAATTCCTGCAAGGTATCCCCTTTCTCCTGTGTAAAAAGAGAAACCTGCTAAAAAAGCTATAATTAGGCCTATGAAACTAATTTGATTGGGTGTAATTGAACTATCTTCTAAAAAATCCACAAGAGGATTAACTATTATTCTACTCCATGGACGCAAACGCTCAAATGTCATTAGTTATCATTTCTTCATCTTCCCATCACTTTAATCAATCTATATTTAGTTTTCAAAGAGATATTCGATAAAAGAAACTAAGCCTACCTTTGGGCCGCTCTTACCTGCTATTATACGTTCTATCTCTCGAGCCACCGCCTCTGGTTTTTCTCCCGTTCCATCTATCTCGTGAACTTTCTCCTTCCCATGCAAATTTATTGATTCTATCAATATTACGTCAAGAGCCTCTGCGTTTATATTTTCCTCAACTGACATTTCAATGTTAACGCCGTCTTCATATTCTCTATTCTTCAACCTTTGTTTAAGCTCATTTGGATGGCATCTTAGAACTATCACCTTATCTACATCCAATAAGTGTGAAATATGTGAATCAATTACAATATCTGATCTGTGCTTAAACTCCTCATCTATCGCTTCTATGTCTGCAACCAATGTCTGGCGCTTCTCATCAAAACTCGAATATAATTTTTTTTCCTTTATTATTTCATTTAAATGTACTATTTCATATCCAGTTTCTACTTTTTTAGAGCATGTGGTTTTCCCAGTACCCGGGGTACCTGTGATTGCTATTTTCATTCTTTTAGGTTGTTTATTTCCTTTACTATCATCTCCGTTTGCTTTTTATCCCCACAAGTCACTCTAATATATTCTGGCATCCCGAAAGAAGTACAATCTCTCACAACGATGCCCCTCATTTTTAATTTTTTAAATACCTCATTTGCATCTCCAACTTCAACTAGGACAAAATTTGCATGACTCTCCATAACATTCATATCCATATTTTTCCTCATGTATTCTCTAGACCATTTTGCCATATTGACAGTTTTCTCCAAATGCCCTTCGTCACCCAGTGCTGCCATGGCCGCATGACAAGATAATTCTCCTACAGCAAATGGGGTGCTGACTCTAGTATATGCTCCCGAACCTCTCTCTGGCACTATTGCATATCCAATTCTGCAACCTGCCAGACCATATGCCTTCGAAAAAGTACGAATTATTGCTACATTTTGATAGTCATCATGCAGTTTAATTGCACTTTTTTCATCACAATATTCACCATAAGCCTCATCAATAACTACTAATGAATCTTCTTTTATTTCATCTATTATTTTTTTAATATCTTTAATAGGAAAAACCCCTCCAGTTGGATTGTTTGGACTAGTTAGGTATATTATTTTTTGCCCATTATATCTCTTGAGTACATTCTTGGCGGAAAGCTTAAATTCTTCACTTTTCCCAATGTAATATTCATCAACACACCCATGATGAAACATGGCACTCATGCCATAATAAGCAAAACCAGGATTTGGAACAAGTACGCCATCGTTTGGTTCTATCATTGCCCTCGATAAGTAATCTATCGCCCCATCTCCTCCATTAGAAAGCCAAATTTGACTCTCTGTAACTCCCCATTTCTCCGCTATTTTGTTTATTAAAATTTTTGCTGCTTCTTTTGGGTATCTGTTGACACTTTGGGATTTGTCTCTTAAAGTTTTCACCACATTTGGACTAGGCCCTATTGGATTCTCATTAGATGAAAGATTAATTATTCGCTGTTCCCCCCTCCCGATATCCTTTGCAACCTCTTTGGTACTCTTACCTGGAGAATATTCCCTGTGCCCTGAAAGATCGCGCGTTTTCATAAATTAAGTTATGTAAGGAATGAGCTTAAGCCCACCCTATATTTTATTATTTTGGAATTCGAATGGTATTTTTCAAAGTAGGTATTCCCTCTATATCCACTTCTACCACGTCACCATCTTTTAATGGACCAACTCCTGCAGGAGTTCCTGTGATAATGACGTCTCCTCTCTCGAGAGTCATATATTCTGTAATTTCTGCGATAATTACTGGGATTGAATATATCAATTGATCAATTGATCCTTCTTGCCGAACCTCTCCATTAACTCTGACTATCACTGATGCATTTTCTGGAACGTCTTCTTTATCCACTATGACTGGACCAAGAGGAAGTGAATTATCAAATGCCTTTCCCCGAACCCAATTTTGCTCTTGAAATTGGTCATCCCGGTTAGACAAATCATTTGCAGCGGTGTATCCTGCCACCACTTCCATTGCATTTTCTTCCGATACGAATCTACACTGTTCTCCTATTATAATTGCCAGTTCGCCCTCATGATCTATCCTTTCCTTTCCTTTCAATACCGTAACTGTGGTATTTGGATCTGCTATCGTATTCGGAGTCTTTATGAACAGCATCAGATTATCTGGAACTTCTGAGTCCATTTCTGCCGCATGATCTGCATAATTCTTACCCACACAAATTATCTTAGTTGGCTCGACAGGAGCTAGTAATTCTACCTCTTCTAATTGATAACCAATATTGGCAAATTTAACCAAATTACCTTCCAATGTTCCATTCTTAATCGATCCTGCTGGGTCTCTAAACCTAACATATTGCATACCTTTTAATTATTTTCGTTACTTGATATGTATTCCGACCTCAATCACCCAGGTTTTAGTTGTGATATTTAAATATTCATGATGCTTCTCACCGAATACAATGCAACTCACTTGGCACGGACATTCTACCTGGTATGTACAAATTAAAGACACCACTTTTTTAATAGATCCATTTTTTGACAATCCAAAAACATCTTTAAAACCTAGTGATATAGATGCTCCAGATTATGTTTTATTGACCCACGGACACGCTGATCATATTGGTGATATCGATTCTTTTATTGAAAGTACAGTGGTGGCCACTCCCGAATTAACCCGTTATATATCTGATGATTATGGTGTAGATTCTACCATTGCAATGAATATAGGTGGAACTGTTAAAGCTGGATCTGGCTACATCACAATGCAAAGAGCAGATCATACAAATGGGTATCTGAATTCATATTCTGTCGGAGGTGACATGCCTGCAGGATATTTGCTTAGCGACGCACCCCCTCGGGAAGCAGCAAATGGAAATGGGGAATCTTTCTATCACGCTGGAGATACTGGTTTGACCACTGACATGCGTGATGTAATTGGTAATTATTTAAAACCAGATGCGGCAGCATTGCCCATTGGAGATCACTACACTATGGGTCCATTTCAAGCCGCGATAGCTGCAAATTGGCTAGGTGTAAAATTCGCATTCCCTATGCATTATGATACATTTCCCCCAATCCAACAAGATCCATCTCTTTTTGTCGAAGAAGTTTCTGCCATGCCTGGGGATGCAAAAGGATTAATTCTAGATGCGGACATACCCTTCGATCTAACAGAAAATTTAAAATCTTTATAATAAGTCATTCTTCATAACTTAGATATTATTTCTGCCGCAACTCCTCTTGTATTTTCTTTCCCACCAAGATCGGGAGTAGTTTTCCCCTCTGATAAAGTCTGCTCTGAAATCAACCGAACTCGAGCAGCTTCTTCTCCATATCCTATGTATTCGAGCATCATGCATGTAGAAAGTATTGTTGCTATTGGGTTTGCCACCCCTTTTCCTGCTATGTCCGGTGCTGTTCCATGAACTGGCTCAAATAAAGCGCAATTAGGGCCAATATTTGAGCTAGGTAAGAGGCCAAGTCCTCCTACTAATCCTGCAGCCAAATCTGATAATACATCCCCTGCCAAATTAGGACACACAATCACCTGATATTTTTCTGGATACATAACCATCAACATAGCAAGTGCATCCATTATGGCCGATTCAGTTTTGACACCATTCCCAGACGCAACTGATTCTACAGTTTTCCTAAATAGCCCATCTGTAATCCTCATCACATTATCTTTATGTGCTATTGTAAATTTGTCTAATCCCTGGTCTTTTACATACTCGCAGGCATATTCTGCCAATCGGGAAGAAGCAGTTTTAGTTATGACCCTTGTCAATGTTGCCATCTCTTCGGACACTCTGGATTCAATTCCTGTATATACTCCTTCTGAATTTTCTCGAAGTATAACTAAATCCGTATTTGGCTGAAGCGCATTCACACCAGGGTATGCTTTTGCAGGCCTCACATTCACAAACGAGTCTATCTCTCGTCTAAGTGGAAGTATAACATCTGCTGCAGATTCTCCTGCTGCTCCAAAGAGAATGGCATCCGAATCTTCTACCATCTCAAGTACTTCTATTGGCAGTGCATCCCCCGTTTTCTTTTTCACTCCATCTCCTGCATTGGCATCAATAAATTCAATTTTCAAGCCCAATGCCTCTATTACTTCAACTGCAGCTGGAACCACTTCTAATCCTATCCCGTCTCCCGGTATTACTAATATTTTTTTCATTTTATGTAAGGTATCTCTCCTGCCAATTGCTTAACTTCCTCTGGATTTGACTTTAACAATGCCGTTGTATCCCATATCCCTTCGACAAGAGCTTTCCTATGGGACTCCGGAATTTTCACGTTTATCCTTTCTAGGTTATACTCTATTTCTTCCCCCACGATATCTATATGAATTTCTTCACCGGGGTTGAGTTCTATCCATTCTTGTAATTTTTCTATTTGCACAGCATCCATTTCAACTACTGGTACGCCCAATGCTAAACAATTGCCCGAGAAAATCTCCGCAAAACTGTGTCCAATTATGGCTTTAATTCCCCATCGCATCAAAGCTTGAGGTGCATGTTCTCTAGATGAACCGCACCCGAAGTTAGAGTTGACTACTAATATGGATGCATTTTGGTATTCTTCATCATTAAAAGGATGATCCAGCAACTCTCCCTTGCTACCAATTCTCAAATCTCTAAAAGCAAATTCTCCCAACCCATCAAATGTTATTGCTTTAAGATACCTAGCCGGAATAATTTGATCTGTATCAATATCACTACCTCTTATTGCTATCCCCTTTCCAATAGCATATTTAATCTCGGGAGAATTCTTCATATCATTTCCCTCACATCTGTGATTTCTCCCGTTATAGCTGCGGCAGCAACCATTACAGGGCTCATTAATATAGTCCGGCCATCTTTAGAACCTTGCCTCCCAATGAAATTCCTATTTGAAGAAGATGCACACGCTTCATCACCTATTAATTGATCTTCGTTCATAGCCAGGCACATGGAACACCCTGCCAATCTCCAATCAAATCCTGCCTCTAAAAAGATTTTATCTAGCCCTTCTTCCTCTGCAGCTAACTTGACCCGTTGGCTTCCTGGAACAACCATGGCACGAACATCTGAAGATACAGTTTTTCCATCAACAATCTTGCAGGCTTCTCTCAGATCTGAAAGCCTAGAGTTGGTACAAGATCCAATAAACGCAACGTCGATTTTATAACCTTTCATATCATCACCCGGGGACACTCTCATATGGTTTTGGGCCCGAATTGCACTCTCGCGTTTTGATTCAACCATTGAATTTGGATCTGGTATCTTTTCTGATATGCCAATTCCTTGTCCTGGGGTTGTTCCCCACGTTACCATCGGTTCTATTTTATTACAATCAATTTCAAAAATATCATCATATTTTGCACCCTCTTCTGATCTAATAGATTTCCAATATGGTAGTAATTCTTCAAATCTTTTTGGATCTTTCTTAAATGTATCTGTACTCTTGAGCCATTCATAGGTGGTCTCATCTGGATTTACGTATCCTGCCCTCGCACCTCCTTCAATCGACATATTGCATATGGACATCCTACCTTCCATGCTTAATTTAGATATGGCCGGGCCACCATATTCATATACGTGACCCACTCCCCCATCAGTACCCAAATGACGGATTATTGTGAGGATTATATCTTTGGCAGTAACATATTCTCCTAGTTCTCCTTTAATTTCTATCTTCCTAACCTTTTGACGACCAAGGGCAATGGTTTGTGTAGCTAGTACATCTCTAATCTGAGTTGTCCCTATGCCGAAAGCAAGAGCACCAAATGCACCATGAGTTGATGTATGGGAATCTCCACAAACAATAGTCATCCCTGGCTGGGTCAGTCCCCTTTCTGGGCCAACAACGTGAACAATACCTTGGTCCCCACTAGTTGGACCTGCAAATTTAATATTTGCCTCTAGCGTATTAGATTCTAACTCTGCCATCATCTGTTCTGCTTGATCATCTTTAAATGGTCTTGATTGATCCTTTGTAGGTATTATGTGATCTACTGTTGCGTGTGTCAGTTCGGGATATGCAACTTCCATTCCCTTTTCTCTTATCATGCCAAATGCCTGTGGACTAGTAACTTCGTGTATTAGGTGCAATCCCACAAATAATTGATCTTGACCATTAGGCAATTCTCTGACCTTGTGGCTATCCCACACTTTATCATATAATGTGCCTTCACTCATTTTCTTCTGACCACGAAAAGAGCGAACGTAGGTTCGCCCCCACTTTCTCTATTTGGTGATTCTGCTCTTCCAATCGAATTTGATTATATTTTGTCCTTCCTGATTTATCCTCTTCAATCCATTCTTTGGCAAATGTTCCATCTTGAATTTCCTTTAACACGATTGCCATGTTCTCTTTTACCCTCTCGTCAACAACTCTAGGCCCTCTTGTCAAACCACCATATTCGGCCGTATCTGAAACATCAGTCCACATCTTCATCAAACCACCTTCATATATCAAATCTACAATTAATTTTAACTCATTAAGACA
>WTZU01000026.1 GCA_009889625.1 Candidatus Hikarchaeia archaeon HikBin5
GTTTGGAGAATGGCATAGAGGAATTTGGGTAAATTTGAGTAGGAAAATCTACGAATTTCCACCCCGTTTTCGCGAGAGATTGCAGGTGTATTTTTGCGTTTGTCCAGTGTGAATATAGTTACTTCATGTCCTAGCTTCACCATACGCTCACTGATAGATGCAACGTGGTGTTCGACGCCCCCTATATTAGGATGGAATCGGGGAGTAACTTGAACTATTTTCATTGCATCATCTCTCTTAATTCAGGGTCAACGTCCCAGATTCCAGTTTTATTAGTGTTAGTTAAAAGTAAGAAATGACTACGTAAAAGAGATACTTGTGTATCGAATAACGAATAAAATATTTGCAGAGGTCCGAGTGAATCTTTTTGTCCGAGCCATATGGAGAGTATTAGACTCAATGGTATCGTTAGAGACAGGAGAGGGGAAATTGAAAAGGCGGTGACTGTGACTGCAAGCAGACTGAATAGGATAAACCAAGGGGACAATATCAGAAACCACCAATTAAATGGCAAGATTAGGGAGCCATATAATCCAGATTTGAAAAGAATATCCTTATTCTGAAATAATACTTTAACGAGGCCCATTGCACGTCTGTCTTTCTGAGATCTTCTTTTCCAAAAGGCAGAATGGGACGCTTCTTTGAATTTTATATGAGGGTCGAATAGGACTTTAAAATTTTGTCTCCGGATAAGGAGGGCGAGTTCGGTGTCATCGGCCAATGAATCTTCAGAAACTGGGACTATGCATTTTTTGCGGAAGGCTGAAAAGGGACCATGGAAAATGAATGTAGAATCAAGATGGGATTCTAGAAGTTGTATATAAGACTGTATGTTTCGGTAATCTGATTCGACCTGACTCCCACCTATTACTTCCGTATTAGTTCCAGTTACTGCCCCTACGGTTTTGTTCGAGAAATGAGACACTGCTTGTTTTAGACAAGAGGGGTCGAGAAGGGAATCGCAATCGGTTTTGACCACAATATCATGCGTAGCTGCAGCATAGGCTTCGTTGAGTGCCATGGCAAGTCCTCTTCTGTTCGACTCTTGGATTAGAATCAATTGGATGGTTTGGATGTCTTTAAAGAACGAAGAGATGATTTCTGGAGTATCGTCTGTGCTGGAATCTATTACTACTAGTTCTATCTTATCGAGGGGATAATCTAAAGAAAAAATGTCTTTGAGTTTCTTTTTGATAATAGAAGACTCGTTAAAAGTGGGCAATACGATGCTTACGGGGGGATAAGTACTAGGTTTGGTGGTAGGCAGAGGAATTGGTCGTTTTAGAAGAAAAATTAATGTATAGAATATATAAGGAATGAATGTAGCTAGTAAAAATACCAAACTAATGGTTACTAGTATGTCCATAGTGACTATAAGGAGATCATTTATAAAATCTCTTTAGGTTTTTCACAGAGGTGAGATTTAAAAGGTTGTGGAATTTCATAGAGTGCTTTTGAATTGGTTTTTATGGCATAGTGGGAAGGTTTTTCCAGGTTGCGGGATGATTATCGTGTAGATGAAAATCCAAGAAATGACATGTGTATTGATCCCCACATTGAATGAGGTAGAGACGATTGAGGCAGTTATCGAAGGTTTTTATCAAAATGGATTTCAAGACATACTTGTCATAGATGGTGGTTCGGTCGATGGGACATGCGAGAAAGCGGAACAAAAGGGAGCAAGAGTGGCAATCCAATCGGGGATTGGAAAGGGAAATGCAGTCATAGAAGCGTTCCAATTGATTGAATCGGACATAATTCTCATGGTTGATGGAGATGGGACATACTTGCCAGAAGATGGGTTGAATATGGTCAAGCCATTGGAAAATGGAGTGGACCACACAATCGGCAATCGATTCCATGATATGGGCCCAGATGCAATGACCCCATTGAACCGAGTTGGGAATAGATTGATCAACATATTGTTTTCTAAAGTCAATGGGGAAGATTTTAAAGATGTATTGAGTGGATATCATGCATTTAGAACGGATGCCGTAGAAGATTTATTCCTAACTTCAGAAGGGTTTGGAATAGAAATTGAACTAGGTATAAGATGTTCAAGTAGGGGGATTTCAACAGAAGTAGTACCCATTAGTTATAGGGCAAGGGTAAATAATTCTTTTGCCAAATTAAACCCCATTAAAGATGGAGTAATAATAATCAAAACGCTGTATAAATTGGCCCAAACTAGCAATCCTTTATTTTATTTTGGAATGATAGGCATGGCAGGATTATTAACCGGATGTATTATAGGAGGATATGCAATTTTTGAATGGTTATATCGAGACGAAATTCACCAAGTGATCATAATGATAGGGGCATTTTTCCTGCTGTTTGGTTCTCAATTTATGATGTTGGGAATACTTTCAGAAACCATTCTAGAATTACATCGCGAAAAGAGGAACTCAATTAAACGAGATGGGTTTTAAGATAATCGTGTGTTATCCACAGAGATATTGGGGGGCGAAAGGATCAAGAATTCTCTAAATCGCATCGCAGTGCCACCTTTATCTTTAACATAAGGAGCTATTTCTTGAATCAAAGTTTCTAATTCCCCTTTTATTTGCAAAATCAAAACATTCCCAAGTTCTAATTCGTTTATCCATTCGGATTCGGGAGTAACCCCGTCGAGAAAGCCCAAGACTAGTTTCTGATCTGAAGATAGATCTAACGCTTCTTCTACAGATTCTAAGTCGAGTTCATAGGTATCCATGTTCTTAATTATACGGGGGGGAGCAAAAAGACTCCTTCCGATAGCTATATTAACTGCTCTAGTCTCCAGATACTCACGATGAACTCAAATGAGGATATCTCTGCGCCAACGCAGGGCGATCGACTTCTTCCAGGGAACGTTAGCAGTTGAACCAGAATTTACCGAAGTTCGAATTTTTGACACAACATTAAGAGATGGTGAGCAATCGCCATATGTTTCGTTTTCATATAATGATAAAATAGAAATTGCCACTTTGCTTGATGAAATGGGAACTCATGTTATCGAAGCGGGTTTTCCTGTCAATTCAAAGGCAGAATTTGAAGCTGTAAGAGATATTGCAGAAGGGACCAGGACCACAGTTGCAGGACTGGCTCGAGTTATAGAGGGAGACATCATGGCTGCAATTGATTCCGGAGTCAATATGGTGCACGTTTTCTCGAGTACTTCTGATGTTCAGATAGAAGATTCGATGCACTCAACAAGAGAAGAAGTTGTAGAAAAATCGATAGAATCGGTGAAGCTCGTAAAAGATGCAGGTGTAGAATGTATGTTTTCTCCAATGGATGCTACAAGAACTGATTTAACATTTTTAGGGGAAGTGATTGAAGCAGTTACGGATGTTGGCGCAGATTGGATTAATATCCCAGATACATGTGGAGTGGCAACTCCAACTAGATTTGGTGATTTGATTCGTTTTGTTAGAGAACATACGGACGCATACATAGACGTCCATACTCACGATGATTTTGGATTGGCAACGGCGAACGCATTGGCAGGTTTTGAAGCAGGAGCTAATCAAGCCCAAGTTTCAGTTAATGGGATCGGAGAGAGGGCCGGGAATGCTGCATATGAAGAAGTCGTTATGGCGGCAATTTCTGTGTATAATGCAGATTTAGGAATTGACACTAGCAGGATTATGGAACTTTCTTCCATAGTGGAAGACATAAGTGGAATAGCAACGCCTCCAAATAAAGCAATTGTCGGAGATAATGCATTCAGTCATGAAAGTGGAATCCATGCGGCAGGAGTTATAGAGAATTCAGATACATTTGAACCGGGTGTGATGACTCCAGAAATGGTGGGAGCTAGGCGCCAATTTGTTCTTGGAAAACACACGGGGACGCATGCAGTTAGGATGTACTTGAGAGAGGAAGGTTTTGATCCAACCGAAACCCAAGTAAGGGAGATAACTCGCCGTGTAAAGGACTATGGGGCAGAAAAGAAGCGAGTGACAAAGAGAGAATTAGTTCGGTTTGCACGTGAATCGAATGTATTCAAAGAGAAGGTCAAAGAATAATGTATGGAGAGGATGCAAAAGGGTTATAAACATGAAAAACGAGACGTATTTTAGATGAAAGCCGTTGTTCGAACTAAAAATGGATTGTTCGTTAGCTGTGCGGCTGTACAAGTTTCTGTAGGTGCTTAGCGCGCCATACTAACAATACAATTAATCAAAGTAAGTTCGAAACGCCTATGAGCAATAAGCTAGAAGCAAACAAAAACCAATACAAAAAAAATAACCAACATGAGTAAATCAACGAATACGAATAAAGAAAAAAAGCCAGAAAAAACGGGTCCAAAAACAGGTGCTCAAGCTGTTGTGGCCTCTCTTGAAAAGGCAGGAGTAGAAGTGATTTTTGGAGTCCAGGGGGGTGCAATAATGCCAGTGTATGATGCATTATATGATTCAAAGTTAAGGCATATTACAATGGGGCATGAACAAGGAGCAGCTCATGCTGCAGATGCGTATGGAATAGTTTCTGGGCAACCGGGTGTTTGCATAGCCACTTCGGGGCCTGGTGCGACTAACCTCATTACAGGATTGGCAGATGCAAATATGGATTCAGTTCCCGTATTGGCTTTAACGGGGCAGGTTCCAACTAACTTTGTAGGTAATGATGCGTTTCAAGAATGTGATACGATAGGCGTGTCGAATCCAGTTACGAAAGCCAATTTCTTTGCGACTGAAACTGAATCAGTTGGAGATGTTGTTTCTCTGGCATTTTTATTAGCCAAAGAAGGGAGACAAGGGCCAACTTTGGTGGATTTGCCGAAAGATGTCACTATAGGTGAAATATCAAATTGGGAATACAAACCCCCAGAATTGCCAGATCACGTTGAAATTCCTAGTGTGGCTGATGAAGAGATAATCAGATCTGCTGCAGCCACTCTTATTGATGCCAAGAAACCTGTAATTCTCGCAGGCGGAGGGGTTATTAAAGGAGATGCTTGCAATGAACTATATAAATTTGCAATAGAGTTTGAAATTCCAGTGGTAACTACAATGCCAGGTATTGGGGCATTTCCAGAAGATCATGAGCTTTCTCTAAAACCAGCTGGAATGCACGGAACGGGGTATGCGAATATGGCACTGACTCATTGTGACGTTATGCTTGCGGTGGGAACCAGGTTTGATGATAGATTGACAGGAGGAGTAGACACATTTGCTCCAACTGCAGAGATCATCCATATAGATATAGACCCTGCAGAAATATCAAAGAATATTCATGCAGATTATGAACTGGTTGGTGATGCTGCAACGGTGCTCATGCAATTGTATAAAGAAATGGGATCAAAACCAGAAGCTTCGGAATGGTTAGATCAAATTAAAGCATGGAAACAAGAGTATTCCATAGAATATGGAGAACGCGAGAGTGATGGAAAGCCAAGACCACAGTATATAATAGAAGAACTTTGCAGAGCAACAGATAGTGACACCATTGTTACAACGGGAGTGGGGCAACATCAAATGTGGGCAATGTTATATTGGACATATAAGAAACCAAGAACGTGGGTCTCTTCACATGGGTTGGGCACTATGGGATATGGACTTCCGGCGGCAATAGGAGCTAGATTTGCCGCGGATGACGATCAAAAAGTAATATGCATAGATGGTGATGGGTCATTCCTAATGACACTGCAAGAGCTTTCTGTCGCAGTGAGAGAAGAATTAGATATCACCATAGTGGTGCTCAATAATGCAGGAATTGGCATGGTAAGGCAGTGGCAAGATGCATTTTATGATCATAGAAGAATGGCTTCGGAGTATCCATGGGTACCAGACTTTTCAAAAATTGCAGATGCATTTGGAGCCAAAGGGTTCCTACTAGATGATGTAGAAAATGTTGAGTCTACGATAAAAGAGGCGATAGGATACAAAGGCCCATCCGTTATTGATGCGAGGATAGACCCTGCAGAAAATGTATTTCCAATGGTACCTAGTGGGGGTGCAAATGGATTGTTTGCATTGACTGAAAAGCATTTGGAGGAATTATAAAATGGCAATTAAATCAAATGGGCTCCGAGGGCCAGCACCTAGTGAAAGGCCCCATCCAAATGAAAGGAGGAACAGACAAGGAATACGTATCGAACCAGGTAGTTCGGGAGAACTTCAAAACCGACTAGCTACATTTTCTGCATTGGTCAAGCACGAACCGGGAGTCCTATCTAAAGTTTCGGGGTTATTTTCACGTAGACAGTTTAACATTGAAAGCCTGACGGTGGGCCCTACAGAAAATGAAAATAATGCTAGGATTACATTGGTAGTTAATGAAAATGATACAGGGATAATTCAGGTTAAAAGGCAGTTGGCAAAGCTACTTCCCGTGATTGCGGTGGAAGAATTGTCCAGGGACGCAATAGAAAGGGAGCTTTGTTTGATAAAAATTAAAAACCACTTTGCCCAAGGAGATTCACTTGAAGAGCTTAAGGAACTAGTAGATAAGAATGGAATAGAGATCTTGGATATTGGCGATGGTATGGTGACAATTGAGGTCAGAGGAGGCCAAAGGGACATTGATGACACGATCGAAATGTTTGACCAGTTCGGGATCGAAGAGATTGCACGTACAGGAACGGTAGCACTAGAAAGAGGTTCTAAGAAAACAACATGACTAACAAAAAATTCACTACAAATGTATACTACGAAAAAGATGCGGATAGAGCACATATAGACAATAAAACTGTGGCGGTAATAGGATATGGAAGTCAGGGACATGCCCATGCACGCAACCTTCATGATAGTGGTGTCAAGGTGACAGTAGGCCTAAGAGAAGATTCGTCTTCATGGGAAACGGTTAAAAATGATGGATTGAACGTTGCAACCCCCCTTGAGGCCACGAAAGAAGCAGACATAATTATGATGTTAGTCCCAGATACTGCTGCTTCTTCTGTGTATAAAGAAATAGAATCGGGTATAGAAGAAGGAAATACATTGATGTTTGCTCATGGGTTTAATATCCACTATAATCAGGTGGAGCCGCCAAGTAATATTGATGTGTCCATGATTGCACCCAAGAGTCCAGGAAATCTAGTTAGAAGAAACTATGTGAAAGATCAAGGTACTCCTGCACTCTTGGCAATATATCAAGATTACACTGGAGAAGCAAAGGAAGTGGCTTTGGCTTACGCAAAAGGTATTGGATGTGCCAGAGCAGGAGTGGTTGAGACGTCGTTCCAGGAAGAAGTGGAATCGGATTTATTTGGAGAACAAGTCATATTGTGCGGAGGAGTCACTAGCCTAATGAGGATGAGTTTTGAAACACTTGTAGAAAATGGATATTCCCCAGAGATGGCATATTTTGAATGTCTTAATGAGTTAAAATTAATTGTAGATTTGATATATGAAGGTGGTTTGATGAAGAT
>WTZU01000027.1 GCA_009889625.1 Candidatus Hikarchaeia archaeon HikBin5
TCATCGTGGTCGTCGCATTCGTCATGAGCTTCTGACCCATGATCACCATGATGCCCCGCTGCATGATCATCGTGGTCGTCGTGATCATCGTGGTCGTCGTGATCTTCTGCCCCATGATCATCGTGATCATCATGGTCATCGTGATGTTCTGCCCCATGATCATCGTGATCATGGTGGTCGTGACCGAACGCCCCGTATATATCTGCACTAGCTAATGTGAATAGACCTACTATTAATAAAAAGGATAGGACAATTGCAAATTTATTATTCGATTCCATTACCTTTCTAGATAAAACGTAAGTTATATATAAAGCTAATGATTACTATTATCAATATGAAAAGAATCAATATATATCATCAACAGGAGTATTGTGATTAATGAAACACCATAGGAATACTTGGCAAAAGAAAAGAGTCCAAGAAGTAATAGATGAATTCGATCATACATTCCGGGTTGAAGAAATTCATACAATACTGAAAGAAGAAGGAATTGGAATAGCAACTATCTATCGCCACTTAGCTAAATTGAGAAAAGATAATGAAATTCATCATTTTACATGTGATGGGCGTGCTTTATATTCGAAGCATAATATACAACATACTCATTTCCACTGTTCCGAGTGTGATTCAAACATACATATACCCGAAGTCAATCTGCCCCTGGGCCGAATCACGGGGGGGAAAATAGAAAGTTTCCAATTGGATATCCGAGGAGTTTGCAAAGAATGTGTAACCTTCCCCGACTTCTAACGACCAACACAAATATTTCTGCAAATTGTATCCAAATGTTATCTTATAACTCCGATAATCTCTCTTGGTATTCTAAATAAGTGTTATATTTTCTTCAAATAAATTAAGAACCAATGACTATCCTTGGACTAGACGACACAGATTCCAGGGAACATGGAATGTGCACAACCTACGTTGCATTTCAAATCACAGAAAAACTGCAAGATAAATCTGCAAAATTAATGCTCATCCGACTAAACCCCGGTGTTATTCATAAAACTAGAGGGAATGCATCAGTTGCCCTCTCCACGACTTGTGACCCAAAAACGACGTTTGATATCGCAGTAGATGTAGTAAATGAGCTAGCTGAACTTTCCGATCCTACCACCCAACCAGGCCTAGTTGTGGCCCCAAATACGTTCAAAGATGTCCCCGAATCCATTTCTGAATTTAGTCTAAATGCAATTAGAAGTTTTCATGAAAAGGAAACAGCAATCGATCTACTCACTGAGAATGAGTATTTGTACAAGAGCTGGAACGGAGGAAGGGGCTTAATCGGTGCACTAGCATCACTCGGTGCCTACAATGCATTAGATGATTGGACATACGAACGCATCACTTACCGAGATCAACATCTATGGGGGACAATACGGGAAGTAGATTCTTCTTCTGTCCTTGAAGTTTCAAACCAATTCTATCCTCTTGTTTGGGATAATTTTGATAAAAAAGAGGGTTATCCAGTTTGTGTCCCTCGGACTCCCTGCCCCGTTTTATATGGCATTCGTGGAGAAAACCCCGAGATAGTTACAAGTGTGGCTAACAAAATAAAGTCGGAACCTTCAATTCATAGTGCTCTGTTCACCACAAACCAAGGCACCGATGCCCATATTCAACCCGGAAAAATGGGGTCCATTGAAGAAGGCAAATCTTATTCAATAGATGGTATGGTTTCTTCATCACCATATACGATCGAAGGTGGTCATGTTTTCTTTAAATTAAAAGATGAATCAAATGAAATATTATGTTCTGCATTTGAACCCACAAAACATTTCCGCAATCATGTGAGAAATATCGATATTGGTGATAAAATAACGGTATGTGGAGAAGTAGCCCAGGGAACTTTGAAACTTGAAAAGTTCGCAATCAGGGAATTGATCACGACAAAAACAAAAAATCCAATATGCACTATTTGCAACGATAGCATGGAGAGCTCAGGCCAGTCTCAAGGCTATCGATGTAGAAAATGTGGGGCAAAAAAATCTGATAAAATTCAAGTACCTTATCCTAGAAAAATTCATATTGGCTGGTATGAAGTTCCCCCCTGTGCCCGAAGACACCTAGCAAAACCATTAATAAGAGGCGGATTTGATTCTGCACTCCACCCAGAAAGGTAGATGAATTCCTTCCCAATTCACATAAATACAAAGATATTTTGGAGAGAAACCATATTTCATAAACGTACAAAAAATCCATGAAAAAACACACTGCGAAACAGAGAGTTCTAGAACTTGCAAATATACGCAGAAATTTATATATAGGCTTAACGATCGGCTTTTCGATATCTGCCTTTGCGTATTTCTATAGGATCAATGAGATAGCAGGTCCCAATCTAGACGCAAGAGGGACTCCCCAACTTTTCTTCTTACTCTCAATAGTCCTCGCATTTTGCATCACCATGTTAATTGTATTAATTCTTGGGGTCAAATCCTTAATCAGTTCCATAAAATAGTGCCCATGTATGGATTATGAGGTCAATATTGCAACCCTTTCTGCACCCAGACGGGTGCCTTTTGCAACCAATACGTCCCCCGATTTCAACTCCGTTTCAGAATCTGGAGAAACAACCCACTCTGCAGTATTAAAACGTCGAATGGCTAGAATTCGCATACCCGTTTCAGATGAGAGATTGCATTCACCAAGTGTTTTTCCATCTAGATCACAACCCGGTCCGAGTGTAATCCTGATAATAATTTCATCAGAAACCTGAACAGCTTCTGCTACTATCGGATGGGATGCAATCCCTCTTAATACTCCATCTGCTATTTCTAACGCAGCATCTGAAATTTCTTCTGTAGCACGTGCAAGATGGACTAGCCCTCTCAAACGAATTGGATCTTCCACACTCGCCGCAGCCCTAAGTGTCCAAGCCTCAAATCTAGACTGAAGCGCATCAACTTCTGCTTCAAGTTCAAATACTTCTTCTGCCACATCTTCTGAGTTAAACAAAATGGCCCCATATGCTAGGTCTACTGCAAGCTCACTCATATTTTTCATCAGCACTATCGAATCCACTGCCCTTTCCAAATCAACTAATTCCGATTCTACATATTCTGTCAGTTTGTATTCGCTTATAGTCACATTCTCATACACATCTGCCAAATTTTCTTCCGAACCTCGCAAAAGAACCACATCCTCTAAACTAATTCTCTCCTCTGGACCTGGGTTATATATCCACTTCCCTTTCCTTCTTATTGCAATCACTCTAATACCTGTGTCTGTTTCCATATTCAACCCTCCTAATGTCATATCGCAAAAAGGAGAATCTCTGTGCACTTTGGCACGAACCATAGTTTCCAGCGCCTCTGGCAACGCAGCCCTAATTTCATCTGGGATGCCACTCTCTGACAAAACAGCCTGTGCAATTTCACCCGCCGCATTTGAAATTTTCTCTGCAGCACCCACTACCCCTAAGACTGGGGCCAATGTCTCCGCATCTTCTGGCGTTCTAGCTGCCAATAACAAACTCATTCTAGCTCTAAGCTGTAAGACATCCATATGTGCTTCTAGCTCTAAAACCTCTTCTGCCATTTCCTCCCCGCCGTGTAGCACAGCAGAATATGCTAAATCTATTATCAATTCCGATGTATCTTTCATTTCTGCCAAAACTAACTTGACACTAGTGGGTTCGTACTCCACTTCGATAGGATCCATTAACATCGATTTAGAATTCAGAGAGCAAAAGGATTCTTTCGAAGTATTATTTTTCCCACATGGTCCTCCTTGTCGATCTCACACTCGATATATGTCGAATAATGAGAGATGGGGCCCAATTCTTGAAAAACCAATTATCATTCAAATTATAATTACTGAACTCCTCTCATACTAAGATGACTAAAGATTCCATAAAAAAAGGCTTAGAAGGGATCGTCGTAACAGAATCTCAATTAAGTTATATCAATGGAATCGAAGGTGTATTGATCTATAGGGGGTATCCTATAGAGGAATTGGCAGAAAAATCAACTTTTGAAGAAGTACTCTATTTACTTTGGCACGGAGAACTGCCCTCTTCAGATTTACTAACTGAGTTCACAGAAGACCTTTCTAATCATCGCGAGATCGATCCTGGCATGGATAAAATCATTATGGAATTAGCAGATCAAAACGAGAACTCTATGGCGGCACTTCGAACCATGATTTCTATGTTGTCTGGATATGACCCAAATAAAAAAGATACAAAAAATCTTGATGTAGTATTACAACAAGGGGCCAATGTAACTGCTAAAATGCCCACTCTTCTAGCGGCATTCCATCGCGCTAGATCTGGAAAAGAAATCATACCCCCTCGACCGGACTTGAATCATGCTGCCAATTTTTTATATATGCTATCTGGAGAAGAACCAAATGAAACAACGGCAAAAACATTAGATACTGCCCTTATTTTACATTGTGATCATGGAATAAATGCATCTACTTTCTCAGCTAGAGTTACTCTTAGTACTTTGTCCGATCTTTACAGTGCAATTACTAGTGCTATAGGTACTTTATCTGGACCCCTCCATGGGGGGGCAAATCAAAACGTCATGAAAATGCTATTGGACATTGATAAAAGTAATGTTGATCCCATAGAGTGGGTCAAAAATTCTCTACAATCTGGGAATAAAATCCCCGGATTTGGACATAGAGTTTATAAAATAAAAGACCCTCGTGCCACCATCCTAGGCGGCATGTCAAAATCACTTGGATTATCCTCCGGTGATATGCGTTGGTATGATTACAGCATTTCCATCGAATCCTACTTATCCCAAGAAAAGGGACTAGCCTCTAACGTAGATTTCTATTCTGGTTCTGCCTATTATCAAATGGGAATACCGATTGATCTGTACACGCCAATCTTCGCTTTATCTCGTGTTGGAGGGTGGGTGGGTCATTCCATCGAACAATTATCTGACAACAGATTAATTAGACCAAGGGCGAATTACATAGGGCCTTCTGATATGACATACATACCCATCGACGAGCGATAATTCTAATTACCAAACGTTTAATTCTGATCTGTTTATCCCCTCTCCGCATAAACTCTTGATTCATGAGACGTGTTATAAACTCATCAACAGCAGCTCCTCCTATAGGGGCATATAGCCAAGCGATCGCACATGGCAATCTAGTTTTCACCGCAGGACAAGTAGCAAAAACAGCCGATGGAATTTCCCATTTCTCCGATTCTATTCAAATTCAAACACAAATCTGTCTAGAAAATATTAAAAATATCCTTGAAGCGGACGGACTTGGTCTATCTGACGTCGTCAAAACAACTGTGTTCTTGGAGAACATAGATGATTTTGCAGAAATGAATTCTACCTATTCAGAATACTTCTCCATTGATCCTCCTGCAAGAAGTGCCTTCGAAGTATGCAGACTCCCCGGAGGTGCAAAAATCGAAATCGAGGCGATTGCAAGCAGAAATTAATTAAATTGTCTGACAAAAACAGATGGGAAGTTTTTAATTAGTCGCATAGGCATATACTCCTATGAGTCAGGATGGCTGAGCGGTAAGGCGCACGCCTGGAAAGCGTGTTCCCTCACGGGATCCAGGGTTCGAATCCCTGTCC
>WTZU01000028.1 GCA_009889625.1 Candidatus Hikarchaeia archaeon HikBin5
AAGCCGCAACCGAAAGTGACCTTGCTGGTGTTTCAGGAATTAGTGACAATCTAGCTTCAAAAATCAAAGTAGCTGTCGAAGATCTGTTATCCAAAGGTGATAATTAATATGGCTTCCCTTCGCCCTTCTGAAATACGAGATATGACCTCTGAAGAGAGGGAAGCCGAACTGGAAAAATTATCCACCGAGTTATTGAATGCACGTGCAATACAATTTGCAGGGGGCTCCTCCGATAACCCTGGATTGGTCCGAGAATTACGTCGAACTATTGCCCGGATCAAAACTATCCAAGTACAAATCGATATTTCCGAGGAGGAATCTCAATGATTCAAATCACTCCTGAGAATTTATCTCAACATGAACTAATAGGACTCGAAGTACAAGTAGCAGAGGCACCAAATACCTCTCTCATTGGGATCTCTGGAAATGTAGTTGATGAAACTATGAAGACACTTCAAATTGAGAACAACGATAAAACTCAAATGGTACCTAAATTTGGAACTACTTTTGAAGTCAAATTGCCCAATGGCGAGTATGCAGTAGTGGATGGAGATTATCTCCTTTCCCGCCCTTCTCGTCGAACAAAAAAAGCAGGAGGATCAATATGGCATTAAAAACAAACATAATAAAAACAGATGGTGGTAGTGCCGATCAACCAACTGATTCTTATAGGCCTTTGTCTATTAGGGGAAGTGTCTTAGAAGGAGTTGTGGCTTCTACCTCCATGGAAAAAACAGTAATCGTCGAGCGCGAATACGTTGTCTTCATACCAAAATATGAGCGATACATGAAGCGTCGATCAAGAGTACCCGCACACGTCCCGTCGGATATGGAACTTGAAGTTGGGGATCAAGTCAAAATAGCTGAGACAAGACCAATTTCTAAAACCAAATCGCACGTCGTTGTAGAAATAACAAAACACGCTTCAGAAAAAGGAGAACAAACATGAAATCAATCACATCTAACATCAGCAGGGGAATACCCAAAGGAGCAAAACTTGTATGTGCAGATAATACCGGTGCCAGGGAATTAAATTTGATCAGTGTCGCCGGCTATCGTGGAACTATAAACCGACTCCCAACCGCTGGAATAGGTGATAAAATCACAGTCTCGGTACGTAAAGGATCTCCTGAGATGAGGCGTCAAATACTCCAAGCGGTTATAGTTCGGCAAAAGCAACCTTTCCGAAGGCCCAATGGACTCCGCGTTAAATTCGAAGACAACGCTGCAGTTTTAATCGATGATATGGGGGAACCTCGCGGAACCGAAATCAAAGGACCAATTGCTAGGGAAGTAGCCGAACGTTTTGGAGGTATCGCCAGTACGGCAACAACTATAATATAAAATCATGACAACACAACCTCGAAAACAAAGAAAACGACAATATAATGCCCCTTTGCATTTGCGTCATAAGCAGCTACACGCAACTTTATCCGCCGAATTACGCCAACAACACGGCTGCAGAAATGCCCGTGTTAACACCGGTGATACAATCGAAGTCCTACGTGGGGATTCGGCTGGAGAAACAGGTAAAATAATCCAAGTGGATCTCAAACGAAAATTAGTTTTCGCCGATGGAATTACTGCCGAGAAAGGAGATGGTGAAGAATACCCGATCCCTCTAGTCGCTTCCAATCTACGTATCACTAAACTAGATCTATCTGACCCTATACGAAAGTCAAAACTGGAGGTCATCTCATGACTCGCCATCAAAAACGACTTTCTGCTCCTGCTTCCTGGCCAATTGGAAGGAAAGCCTCTGTCTACACAGTTAAGGCAGGGGCCGGTCCTCATGGAAACAGTGGAGTTCCCCTTCTAATAATAATCCGAGATGTACTTCAATATGTTACTTCTGCCAAAGAAGCATCCTATGCTCTTAGAAGTCGTTCCGTTATGATTAACGGAAGGGTGGTCACAGATCCTAAACGTCCTATTGGTATGTTTGATATCTTGGCGTTTTTAGATAGGAATGAGTATTACCGAGTTTTCCCTGACTCAGGAGGTCGTTTAAATTTAACCCCAATTACTCCTGAGTCTGCAACATCAAAACTCAGCAAAATTAGTGGCAAGTCTCAACTTTCTCCTAAATCCATGCAGCTATCATTGCATAATGGAACTACTCTAACGGTGCCGAATCCCACTGAATATAATGTTGGGGATTCACTCATAACTGACAATGAAACTGGAAATATAATTACTCACTTCCCCTATAAAGAGGGGGCACTTGTTACAGTCAGTGGAGGGTCTCATGCTGGAGAAATAGGCATCTTGGAAACAATTAACATCCGGTCCGGAAGTTCCCAAAATGTAGTCCAAATAAAAACAGACACCAGAACTTTTGACACAGTAGAAAAATATGTAGTTGTCATCGACGAAAAATTTGCAGCAGGAGGAAATTAATATGTCAGTACAAAGCACTAATATCATGCGCAATCCTCGCATCGAGAAAGTAGTCGTACATGTGGGTGTCGGAGAAGCTGGAAAAAAACTCCAAAATGCAGAGGAAATACTCAATCAAATTACTGGGCAGAATAGTATCCAAACTATATCTAAGTCTACTATAGCAGATTTCGGCATCAGAAAAGGAGAACCAATTGGGGCAAAAGTCACTCTCCGAAATACATCCGCAATCGAATTTCTTCAGCTAGCACTACCCCATGCGAGTCTCAATAAGGGGTCTTTCGACAATGAGGGTAACTTGAGCTTTGGTCTTTCTGAACATATAGTATTCCCTGATCAAGATTACAATCCTAGCATAGGGCTTTATGGACTCGACGTAACTGTAGTACTCAATCGTGCTGGATCAAGGTTAAAACGCAGAAGGCGTAGATCAAAACCAATCCCGACATCACATCGATTAACTATCGAAGAATCAATAGAATTCATTGAATCAACTTTCAATGTGGAGGTCCAATCTGATGAATAATGAACAAATAGAACAAACAGAACAAAACCAGGAACCAATGACGGCAACTGGACAAACCCACTCGTGCAGACGATGTGGCAGAAAACAAGCACTTGTCAGTAAATATAACATCTGGCTTTGCCGTCAGTGCTTCCGCGAATTAGCAAGAAATGTGGGGTTTAAAAAATACTCATGACAGGAAATGATCCTTTATCCGATGCTCTCTCTGGCTTAAATAATGCCGAGAACGCTGGGCATTTACAATACACAGCAAAACCCGCATCGAAACTTATTGGTAATGTTTTCGGAGTCTTCCACGACTATGGATACATAGGTCAATTTGAGCATATTCAAGATGGAAAATCTGGATATTTCGATGTTGAACTAAAAGGGGCCATTAACAAGTGTGCCCCCATCAAACCACGTTATTCTGTCTCCTTGTCCAATTTTGAAAAATGGGAAAAGAGGTATCTCCCTGCTCAAAATTATGGGGCTCTAGTTCTCACCACTAGTCAAGGTGTGATGAGTCATTACGAGGCCAGAAAAGCTGGGATTGGAGGCCAGCTATTAGCATACATTTATTAAGATTAATCATGGAAAAAATAGAACTCACAATCCCTGAAAATATAACGGTTCAGCTAGATGGGCTGGACCTCTCAGTTGAAGGACCCAATGGAAAAGTATCGAAACGTTTCCATTACCCTGGTCTTCACATTAGCACAAACGAGAATACTATCACTCTCGAGCGAGCTACAGAAAATAGAAAAACTATTGCTATGACTGGGACTTTCAAAAGTCATATTCTGAATATGTTCCACGGCGTAACAATTGGTTGGACCTACGAACTCGATATCCTATATGCTCACTTTCCAATGCAGGTTCGAGTAGAGCAAACTTTTGTAGTGATAGAAAATTTCCTAGGGGAACGTCACCCCCGAAAAACCAAAATTCTCGGTGATACAAACGTCTCAATCGATGGAGAAAAAGTCACCGTAACTGGCCCTGATATAGAAGCAGTCGGACAAACTGCCGGTTCTATAGAACAACTCACTATAATTAAAGGTAAAGACCCCCGAGTCTTCCAAGACGGCATCTATATCACTAAAAAATCCATTAGAGGTGAAGCATAAATATGCCTGATTCAATTAAATTAACAGATCTCCCAGGTGTTGGTCCTTCCAAAGCACAGGCACTTGAAGAAGCAGGGTTCGATACAATC
>WTZU01000029.1 GCA_009889625.1 Candidatus Hikarchaeia archaeon HikBin5
GCGATTGCACATTATTTTTCAGCAATACTGGTCTTATTCGCACTCGTTTCAACAGGGGTTTTAACAACGTTCAAATTTCCTCGAAATCTTATCATTACTCGACAACTTCTCGTAATAAGCACTCCTCAAATGGTAAGTGGAGTCATTACTACTGCTGTCTATTTCCCCTTTAATGCATTACTCCTAATCTTTGGAACTGAAGTCACTGCAGCATACCATATAGGCCGGAGAATGTATCATCAATTAACAGGTCCATTTTATAGGGCTTACAGCACCGTTTCGAGCATAGTCGTTGGACAATCAATCGGGAAAGGAGATCTCAAGCAAGCAAGATTTGAGGGTTGGTCCACTGCCGGAATTAGTGTAGTACTTCTCACAATTGCAGGTTTTATTTTATTCATCCAATCTGAATTTTTTGTGAGCTTCTTCACTTCCGATTCTCTGACCATCTATCATGCTACTAATTTTGCAAAAGCATTTTCCGTTGCAATAATATTCGTCTCTCTTTATTTCTCGCTAGCAGGTGCTCTTCAAGGTGCTGGGGATGCGATGACACCATTTATAGCTAGAACCACTGGATTCTTTGGAGTATTCTTGGGTTTGTCCTACCTACTAAGTGTACCTCTTAATTTTGGTGTTTTCGGCATTTATGTTGGAATCGTTTGTTCTTATATCTGGATGGCAGCAATAGTATTTTATGGATTTTATCGCAGCAAGTGGGAAATATATGCAATGGATTCTATGCATAAAAGACATGAATCAACCCTCTCTAAGTGATAAAGATCTTATCAATACTCACCGGAACCTAATTAACATAGTCTACCCAAACCACAACAATGGTACAAAAATCTATCCCTGCAACGATAATTAGGGGCGGGACTAGCAAAGGTGTTTACTTCAAACGCAGTGATCTACCCGACGATGAATCTAGATGGGATCAAATATTACTCAGGACTTTTGGAAGTCCCGACTCTATGCAAATTGATGGTATTGGGGGGTCCCATTCCACAACTAGTAAAGCTATGATCGTTTCCCCGTCTGGGAAAGAAAATTTCGATCTGGACTACAAATTTGCCCAAATCTCTGTCAACCAAAATAAAGTGGATTGGGGTGGAAACTGTGGAAATCTCACTTTTGGAATCGGAACTTTTGCAGTCGAATCTGGAATGGTAAAGACAACCCCATCTCAATCCTTAGATTTGACCTTGTACAATGAAAATACTAGTTCGACCATTGAACAATCACTTCATATCAACGAAAATGGTTCTCCTGAATATGATGGTAATTTTACAGTATACGGGGTGCCCGGAACTGGGAGTGCAATACGATCCCGATTTGTAGATCCTGCCGGATCTGTGACGAATAAGTTATTCCCCACTGGGTCTCCATCGGAAACCATTTCTATAGATCATATGGGCGATGTCACAGTCTCTATAGTGGACGTAACAACGCCCTGTGTTTTTGTTCACGCGGATGATATCGGCGTTTCACCTACTATATCTCCTTCAGAAATAAATGGAAATTCTGATCTTCTATCTTTGCTGGAGAATATTCGTTCAATCGCATGCGAACGTGCCGGAATTGTCAAAGATTTTAAAAATGCAACTTCCCAAAGCCCCGGTTTCCCAAAAGTAGCTTTAGTGGGAAGTCCACGCGATTATGATGCTCCATCTGGGGATACAATACACTCTGACCAATATGACATCTCCGCTCGAATTATGTCTATGCAAAAAGCACATCCTGCATATGCAGTTACAGGCGCAATGTGTACTGCTTCAGCATCACTTTTAGAAGGAACAGTTCCCAACAAAGCAATTTCTTCTACACATGATAAAGATTCTGTAATTCTTGGCCACCCCAAAGGAGTCATGCGGATAGGTGTGGGCTTGGACGGTGATAAGATCACTTACACCGAAGCTGACAGAACTTCTCGAACAATTATGATGGGAAATCTCTTTTACTAGTATTTTTTCTATTTTATCTTCACCACTTGCACACACATTTACACTATGCAAAAAACAAGAAGTAATATGAGATTATTAGTGCGGGTATCCCACTATACAAGGTAGCAATAATGGCCATTCTTGGTGTCAATGCTATTGCAGGAAATAGTGCATCCCCATCATTAGCAATCGCATTTCCTATTAACCCCGCGAATGGAATAATTCCCTGGAGATACAGCGTAGTAACTAGTATCTGGGGACCGCATCCTGGTATGAACCCAATCAACACAGCCAATAATGGAATATATAACCATGCAGCTTGTGCTATTACTGCCAGATCTAGGCCAAAAAATGCATAAGAATACTCGTACAATAGAAATGCAACGAAGACCCAGATGGTAACAAATGAAGTCTCTTCCGCTGTTCGAGTAAAAGGATGGTCATCTGAAAGTGTTATTGCTTGCACAGGAGATATGCACCATATTAGAATAGATATTATTGCCCCTCCTATGCCTAGAGCTATAATAGATGTGCCAAAACCATATATGTCTATTTGCATGAGACCAAGTATTCCTAAAATCAATCCGGGGACTGCAAGAACTATATATGCTATGTCCCTCATCCTGATCTCACCGACCACGTGCAAAGTTCTCACTTTTGCAACCGTATAAATTTCTCCTGGGTGATATTTATCCACCATCCACCCTGTCAATATTCCTGCTATTGCAGATATTAAAATAACTTTAACATATGTGGTGGGCTCTTGGGTCAAAAGAAGAAATGCTGCATCTCCCATAGTTGCTATCAAAGCACCAACCATCGCACCCAATGTGACTTTCCCTCTAGCAAAACTAGTAATGACGATTATTGCACCTCCGCAACCTGGAAGGAGCCCAAGGAGAGTCGCAGTTGGGACTTGCCATTTTTCCCCGTCTTGCATCACTTTTCCTACATCTATGTGGAGGTATTTTTCCAAACTAAAAAAAATCAAAAGAGTCACAGCGACAAAAACCGATACCTGAAAATAAGCGTCCATTATCGGACCAACTGTTACTTCTTGGATTTTATTCGAAGTTCCAAATACAAAATCTGCCACTCCTGAGATTAAAAATATTAATAAAATTGATATACCGACGCGATATGGTCTATTTTTTAATGTGGAATATATGTTACTATTTGCCATACCGTTTTGATCCATTGATGATCTGATGCACAATCTTAGATATAAAACTTTTGGATTTTATTAGTCTAAATATAAAAGTCATCTAGTCTCAATCTCACTCAGAATGGTGCCTCTCTGTTTATATCACCAACCCTAAATATGGCCGCATACAACGAACCATTGTCTGATGAGGTCGAGGTTAAGATCCAAAATACACAGAGCAACAGTCACTGACACTAGCCTTGACTATGAAGGTAGTATCACTATCGACAAATCACTCCTTCGGGCTGCAAACATCGCTGAGTATGATCAAGTTCAAGTTGTAAATCTAACCAATGGATCTCGATTTTGGTCTTATGCAATTGAAGGAAGAGCAGGAGAAATATGTATCAATGGGGCAGCTGCCCACCTTTCTAACGTGGATGATTTGGTTATTATCATGGCCTACGGCACCTATCAAGAAGCTCTCGGTCTACCTTCGTGGATACAATCGAGGATATATGGACTATTCGATCCAACCATCTTGCGCTTAGACGAAAATAATAAGATTATCTCGCCCGATCAGGTCATCTCTCCATACGACTAGCCTAGCTAATCTGTGTCCTATTTTCAATACTTTAAGAAAATTTTCTGTATCTCTTCTGGATCTGATGTTTTTGTAAGACTCAGAGCTAGTAGTAT
>WTZU01000003.1 GCA_009889625.1 Candidatus Hikarchaeia archaeon HikBin5
CTAACCATCATGGCACGAATGCACACTCGTAGGCGCGGAAAATCCGGCTCTACCCGGCCAGTACACACCACGCTCCCTAAATGGAGTAACGTTAAACCAAAAGAAATTGAAAAAGAGATAGTTAAACTTTCTAAAGATGGCCATACTCCAAGTGAAATTGGACTCAAACTAAGAGATGAAGGCATTTCTGGAATCCCCGTACCTAGTGTAAAATTGGCTACAGGGAAAAAAATAACAAAAATCCTCTCCGAAAATCAAGAGTCACCCTCTCTGCCCGAGGACCTCACCAATCTTATGCAGAAATCAATCCGACTCCACGAGCATATAGGGGAAAACCCAAAAGATAACCAAAACAAAAGATCTCTCCATAATACGGAGGCAAAAATAAGAAGACTTGTTAATTACTATCGTGGTACCAAATTAGATGAAGATTTCACTTATAATTATGAAAATGCGAGGAAATTACTAGAGTAAATGTTACTATTTGAAATCCATCTTAAACCCCTGGAGGAAATGTGGTAGCTACTACTCTCTGTATTTTTTCAGAACGGCCCAATCTGGCAGTACAATCTATAGCTCCTGATAATACCCCTTCTATAAAAACAAAGGCTGCAGAAAATTGCATTATTGCCAATATAGAACGAAATTCAATTGGCAGCCTTCGATCCACCGTGGACGATTTACTTATAAATCTCCACGTTGCAGTAAAGACAATAGACTGCGTTGAAACCCACCTCGAACAATATCTAACAAACGGAGAAAATACAACAAAAAATTATGAGTAAACGATCAGTATCCAAAAAAAGACAGCATAAACAGTGGTACAATATACTTGCACCTGAACAATTCGATAGGGCCAAATTAGGTACTACTCCTGCAGATACCCCTGAAAAATTAATTGGGAGGACTATTGAAACAACTTTGGGTTCTATTTCTGGAAATCCAAATCAAAATCACATAAAACTCAAATTCAAAGTCATAGAAACAACTGCAGATAGTGTCCACACCGAACTAATTAAACATGAAATATCCTCTGATTATTTGCGCAGTCTCATTAGAAGAGGGGCTTCCAAAATAGATCTAATAATGACTGTGTTGACTTCCGATTCTTATCAAGTCCGAATACAACCTCTTGCATTCACAAATAAAGGAGTAGATCACAGTCAAGAAAAAGCAGTCAGAAAACAAATGGAATCGATCTTAACTTCAAAATCTTCCACCCAAACTTATACTGAATTCATGGATTCCATTTCCGAAGGAAAATTATCCTTGGACCTATACAACGAGACAAAACACATATATCCTCTCCGACGTGTCGAAATCCAAAAGGCAACTTTAGAAGCCCATCCAACTGTATAATCTGCGTATATTCAATCGGTCACTTCTATTATGCCCATCATTCCTCCCATCTCATGAGGAATACAAAAATAGTGATATGTTCCCGAAATTGAAAATGTATGTTCAAATACTTCTCCTGTCGCAAGTGCCCCTCCTAGGTTTTTAACCCAAGCTTTTCTTGCTTCAATTTCTGTTCCAAACCCGCCCGAAGCGAAATAGTCTGCACCTTCTGGAATTTTGTTCTCATAAGCCGTCACTGTATGTAATCTAGAGTTTGTATTCACAAATTTCAAAGTTTGTCCCACTTTAACTTCCAATTTATATGGCAAAAATGCACTCGCACTCATTCTCACATCTGGAACTACCTCCGGCATTGACTCTACGCACCCTTGAAATACAATCCCACCAAGGCCTACTGCCATGCCCGTCATAAATTTCCTTCTATACACACTTTCGTTAAGACTACCTCTAAAATAACATTTCTTCTTTAACCCAAAGATGAATCGCAAGATGTATGCCCACAGTAAATTAATTTCTGTGACATGCGGCCTAGATTTTTAGGATACGACCATGATGGTAAAAATAAATTTGGCCCTGCAGATATAGTCTCCCTCATCAATGCTATCATCGGCCTTTCAGCCGTCTCCTTTGCACTTGTAGATCCTTTTTTATCATGTAGGTTGATTCTTTTATCAGCTCTCGGCGATGGTATCGATGGAATTATTGCCAGGAAATTTGGGGGGTCCTCAATTGGATCGCACCTGGATTCTATTTCGGATATAGTTTCATTTGGCGTCGCACCTTCTTTAGTAATCTACAACATAGTCACTCAAAACGATCCTATCGTCCTTTCGAATCTCTCTTTACTATCTTATACTCATATATTGGCCATCTTTTGCATATTGGCATTTTTTAGCATGTCTGCAGTTAGACTATCTCTTTACATGGCCTATGATATAGAACATAATCATACTATAGGTGCCCAAACGCCCGTTGCAGCAATTATCATTTCTTCAGTAGTTCTTGTACAGACATTCAGCACACTTTCACTTCTACTTTTAACCCTTGTTCTTGCATACCTTATGGTCATCCCGATTAGATACCCCGATCTACTATTTAGAGATTCTTTACTACTTAGTATAGTCCAATTATCTGCCATCGCCTTCCCCAATTCAATGGGGCGCGCATTTCCCTATGCATTACTAATCCTTTCACTCGCATATCTCTTCTTATCTCCTTCTTATTATTGGAATAAATTTTCAGAGAGGATATAGAAACGCTCTTACACCATTCATTCCCAATTCTACCACATGAGCAAAGAGGAGTCTTCAACAGACACAAATGGATCTGCAGATGCGAATTCCAAACTTTCAACTAGGGAACTTCTCCAATCGAAGGGATTTTACTCAGTCTTAGATGGGAAGCCAAAAGATTTCCCACCCGAACTTTCTGCACTCAAGGAACACGAAAAAAATGGTAATGTAGACATGATTTTATTGGCCCTCGAAAAGCTAGGAATGGAATATATGCAACAATATTGTTTCGGGGCACTCAGACGAATGGGGGATGAATCTGCAATAGAATCCATGTTAGAACGTGCAGCTAAACGTGATAAATCCGCAATAGAAGTTATAGGCAAGATCGGTTCTGAAAAAGCCGTTGAAATAATTCTGCCTTATGTTGATAATGACTCCGACCCCCAGCTACAACTCATAACACTACGCGCCCTCGGCGAGATAGGGTCTCCTCTTGCAACCCAATCAATTACAAATAAATTGGCTTCCGAAAACGAACAAATTAGAAGCAACGCCGCACGAGCTCTTGGTCTGATCGGTGATACTCGTGCTATAGGTCCCCTTTCAAATATAATCTCCAATGATCTCTCCAGCTTCGCTCGATATAGTGCTATATGGGCACTTGTACAAATACGCACTCTGCGAGCACTTCAAACTGCAAAAACATACTCAGATGATTCTGATTATTTAGTCCAATCCGAAGCAATCAGGGCATCCACTATTCTTGGTTCTCTTTCTTAGTCCTATATCAACATAGAAATAAATTGCAAGGAAAATGCAATTGCAATCATCAATGCTCCAATTCTACCCACTATGGTGTACTCTTGTACTTCTTCTGGTTTCAGCTCGATATCATATCTATTCAATTTCGGTTTATATTTGAGATAATTTGGAACTTGGAATAACTCAATAAAAATCAAAAGCCCCCCGAGTGCACCTATTACGTATCCCACTAACGAAATTGCAAAGCTATATTCTACCATTTGCCTATGATATATTTTCTATCGATAAAAAACCAATCATTACATCCTGTTTTCATTCAATTTTTATCGATGTTTTTTCTATCTCTTTTTCGAGCACTTCTCTTACTTTTTTACTTTCTCCAGGTACGAATTTCATGGACCCAACTACTAAATGTCCTCCTCCACTTACTCCTGCACTTGGAATTTCACTTTTTATTCTTTCGACCATTTGAGGAATATCTAAATCTATTCCATCACTTCTTATGATTGCAAAATCTGATCCATATCCAATAGTGATCATTGGTCCGCCTCTCTCTCCAATCAAGTGATCATGAACCGAACTCGTAGTCTTTCCAGGTGCTGGATATGTGTTCTTATATGCTCCCACTTCTATCTCTACCCGATTAAATACCACTCCTGTTTCTAATTGATTTGATTGGGTGTATTTAAGTGCCATTTCAGTTTGGATTTTCATGTTTTCTCTTGCCATTTTTGATAGCAATTCTGTCACTTGTTTAAACCGGTTTTTATCTCCCATTCCTATTATTTCCTCAACTAAACCTTCTCCCTTGTTATGCCTTAACACATAAGTCATATAATCCAAAGAATCACATATCCTCTGTATGTCTTCCATTTCAAAACCATGCATTCTGGCTATTGAGAGATATTCTTCCATTATACTGGAAGAAGATCTATCTGCCACACCCGAAATGGCAGGCAATTGTTTGAGATTTGTCATTGATTCTCTATCAATAATGCCTGCAATTTCTGCACAAATCATTCCCGTTGTTATGCGGTAATCTTCTCCCACTATGTATGGGTTGACATGCCCCGCAAGATACGGTTCAACTTCCTCTTCATTTGGATAATGGTGATCTATCACTACGATGGGGATTTCATAACTCTGTAGGTATTCATATGCTGGGATGTCTTCCTCTGTACTCCCATTGTCAATCAAAACTAGTAGTGGCAACATTTGCCCGTGCCGAACCTGGGAAGTTAAGGCATAATTTAAATCATGCACTGCATCTTCCATATCATAATATGGGGCCCTGCTAGCCACTCTTCTAATCAGATTGTATTGAGATCTTTCATCCATATGAACTTTGGTCACAAGACCCTTTAGGGATTTTTCTATAGGTAAACCTGCACAAATACCATCTACATCGGCATGATGGCGAACGATTATCGGGCGTCCAGAAAACACCGCTCGAATAAGAATTTCTGCACTTCCTTCTATACTCTCTCTCAATTTCAAGAGAGCAGGCCAATCCACTAAAAATTCTTCTCCCCCGTTGCCTATCTTTTCGGCAATATTTGATTCAAATTTCTCTGATATTCGCATCAAGTTTTCGCCCTCTAATTTTTCTATATGTTCGATCTCCAATTGCATTCCATATTTTCCATCTCTCACTGTTCCTATTATCCGAACCCCTTCTTCTACTCCCCTCTGGTTCAAAATGTGTTTTGATGTTTGTTTTTGTTCTACACATCGAACGATACCTGTACCGTCTGAAATACTATATGTGAGCGGACCTGTAGTTTCTTTTCGTTGTGAAATGATCCCCTCAATTTCCACGGTTTTTCCAATATGCATTTCTAGTTTATCTATATCTATTATCTCCTTCTCCCCTAGAATCTGGGTTCTATATGCATCTAGTTCCGCCGGAATAAAACTCAAATCTCCATTCTCTTTGATTTCTCTTAACTGGACAACCACCTCTTCATTTTCTTTGTATTCCCTATCAAAAGCTGATTCATGCACTAAGCCCGAAATACGTCTTGACAACCTAACGAACACCCCGTATTTAGCCAATCGATCCACCGCCGCATGATAATGCCCCCCTACTTCTAGCTCATCAAAATTATTGTTCTGTCCAAGTTTATAAACAATTTCTGAACCTTCTTGTTTCTCTATATTGACCATAGCTCCTACTTTGGTACACTCCCTGATAATGGTTGGTTTCTATATCTGAATGAAATGTAAAATATTTTTGGTTTAAAATATATTAAATCAAATTAACTCATTCTCACAAAGTCTTCTAATACCTTCTTCAATATTTTCAATTGAGTTAGCATATGAAATGCGGGCATACCCTGGAGTGCCAAATGCTTCTCCTGGTACCATTGCAACATGTGCCTTATCAATTGATTTTTCACACCATTCTACTCCATCTCCCTCAACTGGTATCATCACGTAGAATGCTCCTTCCGGGGGTTGAATATCTATTCCATTTTTAGATAGTAGTTGCAAAATCAAATCCCTCCGATGTTTAAATGATTCCACCATTTCTGCTACTGCACCTTCCCCATTTTCTAGTGCTTCTATTCCTGCACGTTGGACCATATTAGTTGCACATGTGGCCGTGTGTGAGTGAATTTTTGCAGCTTGATTTATCAATTCTCTTGGGCCACCCATGTAGCCTAAACGCCATCCAGTCATTGCATATGCCTTAGAAAAACCGTTCACAGTAACCGTTCTTTCTTTCATCCCCTCCATTGCCCCAACACTGGTGTATTCCGACGTATATGTGATTTCTTTATAGATTTCATCTGAAATGGCCATCACATCATTGTCAACCAGCAAGTCTCTCAATCCCTCTAATTCTTCCTCTGAATACACCGCACCAGTCGGATTAGACGGTGAATTTAAAATGACTAATTTTGTCCTAGGGGATATTTCCTCCTTGAGCCTTTCAATTGCCGGGCCAATTTGAAATCCATATGGCTCTAGACTTATTCTCTTTATGTCTCCTCCTGCCATCGAAATCATAGGTTCATACGATACCCATGCGGGTGTGAATATTATGGTTTCATCTCCCTCTCCTATGATTGTCATTATCGCTTCAAATAATGCCTGTTTGGCACCCGGAGTGACAATTATATTGTTTACCCCATATTCCAATTCACATTTTTCATTAAAATATTTGGAAATGGATTCTCTTAGCTCTATAATCCCTTTCGAAGATGTATATCCATGATCTCCATTTTCCAATGATATCTTTGCCACATTAACTATATTTTTAGGCGTTTTGAAATCTGGCTCTCCAACGCTTAAATCGATTATATCAACTCCTTGCTGTCTCAATTCTGAAGCTTTATTTCCCACTGCAACGGTCGCACTAGGTTTTATGCCTTCAACTCTCTTGGAAAACTTCATTATAATCTGCCTGTCATTTTTATGGCACTTTGCATGGCACTGCCTCCATTTTCAATCCTATCCATGGCTTGCTTAGGATCCATCCCTGGGCCAGTTATCCCCAATATTATTGGCTTGTCTCTATCTAGACTAATTTTTATTAATCCTTGTGCAGTTGAGTGGGCGATTACATGTTCGTGATCTGTGTCTCCTGATATTATTGCCCCAATAACAACCACTGCGTCAATATCCTCCCTCCGAGCTAGTCTATCCGCCGCAATCGGGGAGTCATATATTCCTGGAACATATATCGTATCTGCAATATCTGCTTCTTCTTCTTTTGCAACCTTGATCGCCTCATTTTCCATCAATTCTGTGATCGGACGGTTGAACTCTGCCACGACCATTCCTATTCTTACCATAATTCGCCCAATGCTTGATTCAGTAATAGCTCTAACGATAGATGGAAAGGTTGTAGTTTGTAGACCGACTTTATTTATCAATGAACTCTCGATTTGGCACTTTTTTATCCAAGACTGATAATACTCTATTTACTATAGTTTGCATCACGATCGTATCTCTTATTTTTCGAATAGTAAATCTTGGATCAAGAGTTGCCCATTGGGATGAGGGCCGGGTAGGATACGACATTCTCCGTTACATAGATACTGGTATCTGGCAATACAGGCCAATTGTACATGGTCCTTTTCTACCCCAAATAAATCACTATATTTTTGAATTTGCTGGGGCCACGGATTTCACCTCTCGCATTGCTGTAGCTATCATAGGGGGTTTACTTCCACTCGCAGTTTGGCTTTACCGTGACCATCTAAATAATAGAGAATTAATAGCATTATCTTTGTTTTTGGCACTAGATCCATTGCTCCTTTATTACTCTCGATTCATGCGAAACGATGTAATTGTTGCCGCGTTCATCTTCCTTTTTGTTGGCTATTGTTTACGATTCCTTTCTACTAGTAAACCTCGCTATCTTTACTATGCTAGTGCATTTTTAGCCCTTGCCTTCACAGCCAAAGAAAATGCTCTCGTATATGTTGCAATACTCGCAATTTGCTTGCTTCTGATTTTTGACCATAAATTGTTCTTATTGCGTGATAAAAAACCAGGTTGGGCTACTACTGTTTCTCAAACAATATCTGATTTATCTGGATCAATTTGGTATTGGAGAAAACATCTTTTCTTAGTGACTATTGAATTCTTATTCATATTATTTTTATTCTATTCACCTAGAACTGGATCTCTTGGAGGAATTGGAATTGACCATATCTTTTCACATCCCTCAATCTTACCGAGTGTCATTTCAGTGGCCCTGATAGATTCTGCCGCAAAGCTAGTCGGGGAGTGGATTCTTGGACCATCTACTGACCACGCATACTTACCTTTCCTGAAACATTATGTTCTTTCTCTATTGAATGCATCCGGGGCTCTAGTTTTACTATCTTTCATTGGTTTCATTTCCGATCGTTATGGGGGAAAACTCCCCCGCAACGTAGTTGCACTAGGGTTTTATTGGGGAATTTTAAGCTTATTTATATATCCACTTTCTATAGATATTAGCTCTTCCTGGGCAGTTGTTCACACAGTTGTTCCCCTCGCCATACCTGCCGCAGTCGGCGCTGCAATAATATATGATTGGGCTTCTGAATCCTTCTCATCAAATGATAAAATTGGGGCGAGTTTGGCTGTAATTCTGCTATTGTTGATCTCAGTTGGAACAATTGGCATCTCCATTTCAACCAGTCATCTCGATCCATACGACGAATCTAATTTTATTGTTCAATATGCACAACCCGATGCAAATATGCATGAAACACTTCAATCTATTCAAATAGCTTCGATCAGCCACCCTAATTTGGACGTACTCTATTATGGGGATTATTTCCTAGTTGAACATGAGGAAGATGCATATACTCTGCCAATTCGAGATGGTGAGTGGTATAATCGATTGCCCATCTCCTGGTATCTCGAGTCATATGGATCGACCGTAAATAGCACGGCGGACCTATTGTCTTTCGAGACCATACTCAACGACCAAAATCCTCCTGTCATTATCGCTAGATCTAATGAAGTGGAAGAAATACGACCTCTATTGCCGAACTATGTCCAAGTCGAACATGAATTACGCCAGTTCAATGTTGATATTGTATTCTTCATTCATGAAGATTATTCCACTCCCTTATCGTAGTACATTTTTATCATATATCTCTCCCTTTCCGCCCGATTCAAACAATTAACATTTATACGGACTCAAATCCAGAGAAAGATCAAGTAGTCTACTCATGAATCCTTGGTTTGCTATAGGTATGCTGGCATTTGTTGCATTGCTCATTCCTCTTGGAATGGTTCTAATCTCTTCCCTCCTTCGCCCCACTGTCCCCAATGCCGGGAAAATCGCTGCGTACGAATCTGGTGAAGTACCAACAAGTTCTACGCGCTTTAGATTTGACATTCAATATTATATGGTCGCTTTGCTGTTTGTCGTTTTTGACATAGAGACCATCTTTATTTTCCCATGGGCACTCTTGTATCGAGATGTAGCTGCATATGATCTATTCTGGGCGCTAGTTCCTATGCTGATCTTTATATTGGTACTCTTTATAGGACTCATCTGGGCATGGAGCACAGGGGTAATCAAGTGGGTTGTATCTGACACCGAGGTATCGCCATGACAACAGATCCTCGTCTAAATTCAAAATTAAGAGAAGCATTTGGATCTTCTCCATTCATTCTAACAAAATTTGATTCATTCATGGATTGGGTACGTGGATCTTCACTTTTCCTTCTTCAGTTTGGCATTGCGTGTTGTAGTATCGAAATGATGCACACCTTTGCAGTAAAACACGATCTAGATCGTTTTGGTGCCGGTGTTCCTAGGGCTTCCCCCCGTCAAGCAGATCTAATAATCGTACCCGGAACTATTGTTTCCAAATTTGCACCCAGAATGCGGCGTGTATATGACCAAATGCCAGAACCAAAATTTGTAGTCGGTATGGGATCTTGTACAATCTCTGGAGGTCCATTCCATAAAGGGTACAATGTTGTAAAAGGTGTAGAAGAAATCTTACCAGTTGATATACATGTGCCTGGATGCCCACCCCGCCCCGAAGCACTCGTCTATGGGATTGTCAAACTCCAAGAACGAATAATAAACGGACAAAGGTCTCCTGTCACTGTCGATCCATATGAACTTGAAAAATTTGGCGATCTAGATACTCATGAACTTATCGAACAACTTGCAGATCAAATTGCAGAAAATGACCTAGTAATGCGGTACAATTGGAGTGATTCCCCATGAGCTCAACACCTGCATCCTCTCAAAAAAATATAGTCGGCATATCTAAAAACGGTACACTAGATTATACTAAATTAGAAAAATTACTCGGGCCTCTTGTTCTACAAAAAGAAGACCATGTCAATGCCCCTGCATTTGTTATCAGACCCGATTCAGTTGAAGAGGCATTGACCCTCCTTCGTGATGAAGCCGGTTTCGATCACCTCTCTTGTGTCACTGCACAGGAATACGAGGATCGGTTTGAATCAATTTATCACTTGAGAAAATACGATTCTCCTCAACATGAGCTGGGCATCGTAGTGCCTTCTCCTAAAAATAACCCTTGGAATCAATCGGCATGTTCTGTTTTCCGAACTGCAGATTGGCACGAAAGAGAAGCATACGATCTAGTTGGGATAAATTATGAGGGGCACCCCGACCTTCGCAGAATTCTTCTACCCGACACTTGGCAAGGGCACCCACTCAGTTTGGATTATGATCAAAACAAGCCTCAACTTATAACGCTACAAGAACATGAGAATCCTCTAAGAGACACCGATGAGGAAAATACCATGTTTATTAATATCGGCCCCCACCACCCCGCGACACACGGAGTGCTGCACTTAAAAACAGTACTCGACGGCGAACATGTAGTCTCAGTCGACCCGGACATCGGCTATCTGCATAGGTGTGAAGAACAAATGGCCCAAGGGCTCAATTATCGCTACCAAATAATGCCCTACCCTGATCGTTGGGACTATGCATCAGCGGGACTGCTCAATGAGTGGGCCTATGCTCGAGCAGCAGAAGATCTAGTCAATATAGAAGTCCCCGAATATGCTGAAATCATTCGGACTATGGGCGCTGAACTCTGCCGTATATGTGCACATTTCTTAGCCGTTGGTACTTTCGCACTAGATATATACGGCGATTTCACCGCTATTTTCATGTATGCCATGAGGGACCGTGAAATTGTCCAATCAATCCTAGAGGATTTAACTGGACAACGAATGATGTTCAACTATTTCCGCCTCGGAGGTGTGGTGTGGGATCTGCCCGAACCCCGCGATGAATTCCTATCCAAAATCCAGAAGTTCTTGGACAAAATACCTGCAGGAATTCAAGAATATTCAGAGCTGATGACTACCAATGAAATTTTCCAATTACGGTGTGTTGGAACTGGAATTCTGCCCCCTGATGTGGCCCGGCAATATGGCGTAACTGGGCCTGTGGCTAGGGGCTCTGGAATTGATTATGATTTGCGAAGAGATGATCCCTATGGTTATTACGAAAATCTCGATTGGAATGTTGTAACGAATGATGGCTGCGATATTTACTCTAGGTTCTTAGTCCGTTTGGGCGAAGTAGAACAATCTGCAAAGATTATCGGCCAGTGTATATCTCTTCTAGAATCTTGGCCAGAAGAGGATAGAATAATTCAGGCAAATGTACCTAGAACAATCAAACCGCCCGCAGATGCAGAAATATACAGGGCGGTCGAAGCTGCAAAAGGAGAACTTGGAATTTATATTAGATCCGATGGGACTCAACAACCAGCCCGATTCAAAATTAGGAGTCCTTGTTTCAGTAATCTATCTACTTTATCTGAAATGGCCACAGGTGGGTTGGTACCTGATCTAATCGCAGCTCTAGGGAGCCTAGACATAGTCCTCGGGGAGGTCGATCGATGATTACCTTGCCCCTCACAACTCAGACTCCTCTAGTCGATGCTATCTCTCACCTTTTGGGCCTTGATGGTTCTTTTGGTCTTATTTTGTCTGCATTTATTGCAGCATTTTTAATTGGGAATATTATGCTAATTTCTGCAGGCATCGCAGGTCCCTGGGCAAAACGAAAAATAACCGCAGTTTTCACAGATAGGATCGCAGTAAATAGACTCGGGCCCCTTGGCTTACTGATAATCGTAGCAGATGCAGTCCGTTTATTGGCCAAAGAATTAATAGTCCCAGAAGGAGTCGACCGTCCCTCTTGGGATATAGCCCCTCTAATTCTTCCTTTCTCTGCACTATTGGGGTTTGCAGTCATTCCTATGGGGGGCCCACTCCAATTGGCCGATCCCGAAACTGGCTTGGTATTCGTTTTCGCCGTTGCATCTATCGCCTCCGTTGGAGTCGTTATAGGGGGCTATTCTTCAAACAATAAATTCTCAATGTTGGGTGGGCTTCGGGCAGTGGCAATGAATATAGCTTATGAGATTCCCCTTATAGTAACCGCAGCGTCTGTTGTTTTATTCGCTGGATCTTTGCGTCTAAGTGAAATTGTATCTGCACAAGCAGCCCCTCTAATCGTAATCGCAGGGGTTACCATTCCATCTTGGTTTGCCTTTGTAAATCCATTTGCTTTCGTCCTATTCCTAATCGCGAATTTAGCTGAAATAGGCAGAAACCCTTTTGATATACCTGAGGCACCCACAGAACTTGTTGCGGGATATGTCACTGAATATTCATCTGTTTATTTTGTTTTATTTTTCCTCGGAGAATTTCTCCACGTTTTTCTAGGTGGGGCAATCATTGCCACCCTCTTTTTAGGTGGTCCTGCAGCTCCCATTTCTTCCCTCTCTTTCATACCTGGGTTTATTTGGTTCTTGCTAAAAATCTGGAGTGTATTCCTCTTTACCCAGTGGATGCGGGCTGCAATCCCTCGTGTCAGAATTGACCAAATGATAGAGATTGGCTGGAAAGGCCTCTTGGCGTTATCATTCATTAACTTAATTTTAACTGCGATCTTGGTAGGTGTTATAGCATGATAGGGATCCTTCAATCTATGGCAGCAACAATGAAACACGCCCTAGATGGTCAAACATTCACAGTTGAATATCCCGAAACTGTCCCCCACGTTTCGCCTAGGTTCCGTGGAGTCCACAAATTCAGCCAGGAGCGTTGTATATGGTGCCGCCAATGCGAGATAGTTTGCCCCAATGACACCATCGAAATCAAATTAGACGATAAACGTCAAGGAGAGGAATATAATCTTCACATTGGACAGTGCATTTACTGTAGACTATGCGAAGAAGTTTGCCCAGTGGATGCAATTGTATTGACCCAACAATTTGAATTCACAGGGGATACTAAAGGAGATCTAGTATATAATAAAGAACAGCTTAAAAATGTACCTTGGTACAAAGGCCTCGATCCACTTGCATCTCGTGAACCTACACGATCTGCCTGGGTCGGGGAATTGGATGGAGAAATTGATTACCAATGATGGAAACTAGTATATCTGATTTGTTGGTATTTTTGTTCTTTTCTGGAATAACTCTACTTAGTAGTGCAGGCGTAGTACTAGTAAAAGATGTTTGGCATTCTGCTCTTCTGTTAGGGGTGGCACTTTTGAGCATAGCAGTTCATTATGTTCTTTTATCCGCCGAATTCATCGCAGCAATGCAAGTCCTTGTTTATGTGGGGGGTGTACTCATCCTCATCAGCTTCGCAATAATGCTAATTCGACGAAAAATGGATCCAAAATCTATGACATCCCCCTCACTTAATATGGGGCCCCATCTACTTCGAGGAGTGGGGGCCATTGCATTTTTCCTTTTATTCTCTAGTATATTGATAGGTGCTTCTTTCGTAATTCCTGTAGGTTTCCAAGATGGTTCTTCTATAACTAAAAGTATTGGATATGCAATGTTTGGGTTACCCGGGGCTTCTATTCATAGTGAGAATTTCTTAGCAGCGTTCGAAATAATTGATATAGCACTTGTCGCCGCCCTTGTGGCAGCAGTTATGCTAGCTAGACGGGATTCTGGAGGTGAAAATTAATGGTTCCTATTAGCTATTATATCCTTCTGTCTGCAGCAATTTTCTCCATTGGTCTCTTCGGCGTACTCACACGTCGAAATGCCCTTATGTTTCTCATATCTATCGAACTCATGTTGAATGCTGCCAATTTAAATTTTGTAGCATTCTCCACATTACATGGGAATTTAACCGGGCAGGTTTTCTCGCTTTTCATTTTGGCACTCGCGGCAGCAGAAGTGGCTGTTGGGATTGGAATAATTTTAGTATTGCAAAGAAATTTCTCCGGCATTGATGTCACCAAAGCAGTGACATTGAGGTGGTAGCTATGGGTCCATTCGATTTAATTGCTGCAATCCCGCTATTGCCTCTAACTGCGTTCTTGGTCATTTTATTTGCAGGACATTTTACACCTTCTGCTCTCCCCAAATGTGGTGCAATTCCTGGTATCTTGGCATTGTCTGGATCTTTCATAATTTCCCTATCTTTGCTGCCACTTGTTTATTCTGGAAATTTCTTTAATAATTCCATTTATTTATGGGCAACTTGGTCTATTTCGGATCTCCACTTTGGATTCTTAATTGACCCCTTATCTGCGCTCATGCTCGTCGTAGTTTCTCTAATAGCACTCTTGGTATTCATACACAGCCTAGGTTATATGAACGATCAAAATGAACAAGGATTGTTCCGATACTATGCTGGTTTGTCTTTATTTTCATTTAGCATGTTGTCATTTGTCATCTCAGATAACTTGCTAATGTCATTTATTTTCTTTGAGCTGGTTGGTTTCTGCTCTTGGGTATTGATCGGGTTCTGGTTCCGTGAAGATGCACCGCCAAAAGCTGCAACAAAAGCATTTTTAGTAACTAGGTTTGGGGATTATTTCTTTTTAATAGGTGTTGTAGCAGTTTTAGTTATATTTGGGACTGCAAATTTTGCAGGTCCGAACTCCTTCCCAGTTCTCGCCAAATCTGCCATTCTTTCGGGCCAAACTCTAAATGGACTTGATCCACAAACTTGGGTCACCATTATTGGACTCTTGATTTTAGGTGGTGTCATTGGGAAATCTGCACAATTTCCTCTCCACACTTGGCTCCCAGATGCAATGGAAGGGCCCACTCCTGTATCTGCACTTATCCATGCTGCAACCATGGTCGCAGCAGGTGTCTATCTTGTAGCAAGAATATATGGGTTCTATGCACTGTCTCCCACCACTTTGGCTATTATCGCACTCGTTGGAGGATTCACGGCATTACTTGCCGCAACGATGGCAACTGTCAAACATGAACTTAAACAAGTTCTGGCTTATTCTACAATAAGTCAATATGGTTACATCATGCTCGCTCTGGGGGCTGGAGGATATGTAGCTGGAATTTTCCACCTCACCACTCACGCCATTTTCAAAGCTTTGTTATTCTTAGGAGCAGGGGCTGTGATAATCGCAATGCATCATGATGGGGATATGTGGAATATGGGTGGACTTAGAGAAAAACTTCCTGTAACTTATTGGTGCTTTATTTTTGGATCACTTGCTTTAGCTGGAATTTTCCCCTTTGCCGGTTTCTGGTCTAAAGATGAGGTACTCCTGGAAACTTTGAATTATGGCCTTGGGGGCTCTCCCATCCTATTAATCGGATATGCATTTGGTTTAATCGCGGTATTTGTAACGGGTTTCTACACTTTCCGGATGATACACTTGACATTCCACGGCTCTCCACGATCACAAGCAGCAAGAGAACCCCATTCCTTGCGTTGGAATATCAAATTACCTCTTGTGGTACTAGGCTCTCTCTCCCTCTTGGCAGGTGCAATTAATATGGTACCCTTGGGTGAAATTTTAGGAATTGACCTTTCTTACTTGCACCATTGGCTCGATACTGCACCTTCTAACCTAACTGCTCACCACTACCACGAACTCACAGAGTCCTTTTCTGGATATCACTCTGCATATTTCTCTTCCATCATTTCTGCAATTCTATCTTTGGCAGTAGCTGTATCTGGAATGGCGTTTGCGTGGAAACTCTACCAATCTCCAAACCCCACCGAATCTGGGACTGTTTACTCCACGAGGTTTAACACAATCTATCGCATTCTCATGCATAATTATTACCAAGACGATTACCAGCTAATGATAGCCAGCTTAACCCGAAATAAACTTGCCACTTTCGCAAACATATTCGATCAAAAATACCTCGATGGGTTAGTCAACGAACTTAGCTCAAAGAGTCTTTCTCTCAGCAATTCCATACGGAGAATTCAAACAGGTGCTGTAACTAATTATGCCCTTTTGCTCTCCATAGGGCTGGTGTTAATTTTATTCATATTTGCATTACTGGGGGGGTGGCTATAATATGTTAATAGAATTAGTAATCTTATCTGCATTCTTCAGCGGACTGTTTATATTATTTTCCTCCGATGAAAATTCACATAAATTTTCATTTTACCTGAGCTTAATCCCCTTGCTCGGAACTTTGATCATGTGGATTAATTTCGATGGAAGTGGCAATGCGCTGTTGAACGGGGGAAAAATTGCATTCGAAACATATGTACCTTGGTTATCTCTTGGATCTTATTCTTTAAGTTGGCATGTTGGTGTTGATGGAATAAGTATGCCGCTTATTCTCCTCACCTCCATCTTGACCCCTCTTGCAATCCTCTCTGCTTGGACTCCAATAAATGAAAGAAAGTCTCAATTCTATGGGCTCGTTTTGATTATAGAGGCGGCACTTTTCGGCGTTTTCGTAGCCTTTGATTTCTTTGTTTGGTTCGTTTTTTGGGAAGCCGTTTTAATTCCAATGTACTTTTTAATAGCCATTTGGGGTGGCACTCGAAGAAAATATGCTGCAATAAAATTTTTCATTTATACGAACGTAGCTAGCCTAGTCATGTTCATTGGATTCATGGCTCTCATTTTCGGGTTAGGTGATTCCATCAGTTCGTTTAATCTGATCGATATTTCTACTGCATTACATTCAGGGCAATTAGACGGATTGGGATTCTTGGACGCTTCTACTTTGAAATATGTAGCTTTCATCGCACTATTTATTGGATTTGGAGTTAAGGTCCCTATTGTCCCTCTCCACACTTGGCTCCCAGATGCACACGTAGAGGCTCCTACTCCTGCATCTGTCATTTTGGCAGGGGTTTTACTTAAGATGGGGACTTATGCCCTCCTTCGGTTTAATTTCACACTCTTGGCCGATGTAGCCCAAAAATGGGCTAGTATAATTGCTATTATTGCAGCAGTCAGTGTGATTTACGGGGCATTTTTGGCCCTAGCTCAAACCGATCTAAAACGAATCGTTGCATACTCTTCTATTTCGTCCATGGGCTATGTACTTCTAGGTCTGGTTGCTTATACTGTATATGGATTGGGAGGTGCAACTTTTCAAATGATCAGCCACGGGTTGCTTTCTGGACTCTTATTCATGTCTGTAGGATTGATATACAATGCAACTCATACAAGGTCCATCGAAGATCTCTCTGGACTGGCTGACAAAATGCCCCTTACTTCTGTGATCTTTATTGCAGGGGCATTTGGATATATGGGGCTACCGCTTATGTCGGGCTTTGCAGCAGAACTTTTCATCTTCATAGGTGCATTCGGAGCCAATTTCCCATTTGCGAAACTCATCACGGCGATATCTATGTTTGGAATTGTTATTGTAGCAGGATATCTTTTGTTAACAATCCAACGCGTATTTTTTGGAACTTTCGAAGTCAAAGGAAATCCCGACTTGGCCCTTCCTCAAATACACGATTTAATGCCACTAGTGGTAATACTGCTAATGATTATTGCACTTGGAATTGCACCAAATATTTTCTTCGAAATGATTCAAGACGCAGTCGAACCTATGGTTTCTTTACTTGGAGGTATTTCCGATGTCTGATCTAGTTTTACTCCTTCCTCAATTATGTATACTTTCAGCCGCTTTGTTGGTACTCATATATAATACTATATTTCGAAAATCTACCAAATTAACAATTCTAACATTAATTGCAGTAGTTGGTTCTTTCTGTTCAATTGCATCTGCAATATTTTTATTCATTTCGCAATCTCCAACTGTCACTATCTTTGGAGATCAACTAGTCGTTGATGGATCTAGTTTATTCTTCTCCGTTATCATTTCATCTGTAACTCTACTAGTTTCTATAGCTAGTTATAATTACATAAAACCACTACAAAACCAAGCAGAGTATTATTCTCTCTTACTGCTAGCAGCCGCAGGAATGGGTCTCATGGCATCTGCAAATTCTTTGGTTATAGCCTTTGTTGCAATGGAATTGGCATCTTTGCCTTCCTATGCACTCGTCACTTATCTGAAGAATAATGAAGGAAGCACTGAATCTGGACTCAAATATTTCCTAATTGGGGCATTATCTTCTGCTATATTTGTTTATGGTTCCAGCCTAATCTATGGTGCAACTGGAAGTCTAGGATTCACTGCCATCTCCGAATCAATACTCAACACCCCCTCTTTATCTGGGCTTCTGGGAATTGGCATTTTGATGGTAATTGGGGGTCTCGCATTTAAAACAACAAGTGTGCCATTTCATTTCTGGGCTCCCGATGCATATGAAGGTGCAATCTCTCCCGTTAGTGCGTTTATATCTTCTGCATCAAAAGCAGCTGGATTTATCCTCGCTTTCCGAATTTTAATTGAGGCATTCCCTCTTGATGTAGTTTCTTCCATTGGACTAGATTGGGCCCTCGCGATACAGATCCTTGCTGTACTCACAATGACACTAGGAAATTTCGCAGCCGCTTTACAAGAGAATGTTAAGAGAATGTTAGCGTATTCTTCTATCGGACATGCAGGTTATGTTTTAATTGGACTTGCAGCATTATCTGGATCTCAAGATACACTAGTCATTGGGGCAAGCATGATGCATTTGATGATTTATGGGTTCATGAATACTGGGGCATTTCTATTCATTGCACTTGCAGAACATTGGAATGTGGGTCCAACCTTCAAAGATTATCGTGGATTGGGGTCCAAAGCACCATTGGTATCTATAGCAATGACTGTATTTTTATTCTCTCTAGCTGGCTTGCCAACAGGAGGGGGTTTCCTGACAAAGTACGTTCTATTCATGGCCGCAGTAGGTGCTGGATTCTGGTGGCTGGCAGCAATCGGGGCAATCAATTCTGCACTTTCTCTCTATTTCTATACCCGGCTGGTTAAGTCACTGTGGGTGGATCCCCCAATTTCTGATCTCAATATCTCCTCCAAAGGGATACCCGTTGGAATCTATGTGGCAATACTCATAGCCGCGGTAGTGACTATTTTGAGCCTTCCTTTCTTCTCCCCATTTGCCGATTTCGCAATGGCTGCAGCCAATATATTAATTTCTTAATTTTTATGCTTGGGTTTTTATCCATTCAAGCTTCTTTGTCAATCATATGAGTCCAACTGCCCCTTCGGACGAACCAAGACCCACCGTTGGACAATATATGACTCTACATGTAGAGGTGGTTTCTCCCGATGATACCGTCTCTGAAGTAGCTAAAAAAATAGATATAACCGGTCATGATGGGTTCCCTGTATGTGTTGGAAGGCAGGTTGTTGGATTTATAACCGCTAGAGACTTGCTACTCTCCAACAATGAAGTTTCAATTTTCCAAGTTATGAGTAAGGATCTATTAGTTGCACATCCTGGGATGGCCATTCAAGACGCAGCAAGAGTCATCCTTCGATCTGGAATTCAAAAACTCCCTGTTATAGACGATGCAGGAAATTTAGCTGGTATAATCTCCAATTCCGATGTTATTCGGAGCCAAATAGAACGGGCAACCCCCGAAAAAGTAGGGAAATTACTACGAACTTTGGAGTCTATTCATGGCACTAAAATAACTCAGAAACGAAAAAATGTCTTCATTAATTTGCTTATACCAACCCAGAAAACAGTTTATGCAGACGAGTTAGAAGGAAGGAGCTATGAGCTCTCAAATGGACTGGCAGAACCTCTAGTCGTCATAGATTGCAATGATAATTTATACTTGGCAGATGGACACCACCGAGTATTGGCAGCACATTCATTGAGAATTGAAAAAATGGATGCATATGTATTAATACTAGATAAATCGGTAGAACTTGGCATGGCAAAAACAGCAGCAAAAGAAGGGCTGAATACTATTCAAGATATAACAATTGTAGACTATGCCCGCCATCCCCTGGTTGAAACCACTCGTAGAAATAATTAATTCTACTTTCCCCCCTCTCCGTGAACTTGAATTCTTATTTTCTCTGCTATTGTCGGATCACTGAGGGTAGTTGTATCTCCCAACTCTTCATCATTTGAAATGTTTTCTAATAGTCGACGCATAATCTTTCCAGACCTTGTTTTTGGTAGGTCTTCAACAAATATTACATTTGCAGGTCTGGCAAATTTTCCAATCCCCTCTTCCACTGATTCATTTATGCACTTTCGAATTTCATCTGATGCTTTATTGCCCTCTCTCAACACAACATATGCATCTGGAACTTCTCCTTTTTCTGGATGTTTCCTGGAAGCAACTGCTGCTTCCGCAACAGATTTGACTTCTACTATTGCAGATTCCAACTCCATGGTCCCTAGACGATGCCCTGCGACATTCATCACATCATCTAATCGACCTAGTATTCTAAAATATTTATCTGATGTTTGAATTGCGCCATCCCCTGCCTTATATGACCATTTTTCCCATTCACTTGAATTAGTATCTGAAAATTCCTCCCAATATGTGGATATAAACCTCTCATCATCCCCATAAACCGTTTGCAACATCCCTGGCCATGGCCTAGTTATTATGAGATTTCCTGCTTTCCCGACCTCTCTGTCTATCTCCTTGCCTTCTCCATCAACAATCATTGGTTTGATTCCAGGAGCTGCCAATCCTGCACTACCTGGTTTCATATCAGATATGCCTGGTAAATTGGTGATCATATGGCCTCCTGTTTCTGTTTGCCACCAAGTGTCTACAATCACTGCCTCTTTTTTACCTATATATTCATAATACCAAATCCATGCCTCTGGTTGAATGGGTTCTCCCACACTAGTCATTAGCCTAAAGCTAAAATCATAACCCTCTAGATGTTCCTCTCCCCATTTCATAAACATCCTCACCGCCGTGGGAGATGTATGGAATATATCGACGCTATATTTCTCAGCAATTTCCCAAATTCTTCCCTTATGTGGGTAATCCGGGGTGCCTTCATACATAACACTAGTAGTTCCCAGTGCAAGAGGGCCATAAACAATATAAGAATGACCTGTTATCCATCCAATATCTGCGGCACACCAATACGTATCCTCTGGCTTAATGTCCAAAATATATTTGGACGTTCCTGTAGCATATGCAAGATATCCTCCAGTTCTATGCTGGCATCCTTTTGGCTTTCCAGTTGTCCCCGATGTATACATTAAAAATAGTATATCTTCTGCATTCCTCTCCACTGGATCTACTAATTCTCTTTTGTGCTCTTTCTGGAGATCCTTAAGCAATATGTATTCCTCTTTGATATCAACCATTGGCTTTTCATGACGTGTCCAAACTAATACTGTTGGTCTTTCATCCATTCCTTCTAAAGCAGCGTCCGTTTTTTCAATATGATTTAGAAATTCACCTCTCCTATAATATCCATCAATCGTAACTATATACTCTGAGTTCGCATCTCGAACTCGATCCGAAAGTGCAGTCGCCGAAAAACCAGCAAAAACTTCTGAATGAGGTGCACCTATCCGAGAACATGCCAACATGGTCATTGGGAGTTCTAACACCATTGGAAGATGAAGAGTAACTATGTCATTTTCTTTTATTCCCACAGACTTGAGCGCTGCAGAAATTTCATTTATCTCCCGATATAGGTCTTGATATGTGATATTTTTCTGTTCTCCATCTTCACCTTCCCACAATAGGGCAGTTTGATTTTTTCTAGTTGAAAGGTGACGGTCAACACAATTATATGATGCATTTATTTTCCCTCCTACAAACCACTTATAAAACGGTGGTTTTGACCCATCAAAAACCTGGTCCCATGTTTTATACCAGTCAAGTAAATTGGCATATTCTTCAAACCCTTCTGGAAATTTTTCAAATCGTTCGTATATATTTGGGTCTTTGATGTTAGCTTGCTCAATAAATTCATCTGGTGGTTTGTAGTACTGCTGCTCCACTAGATGAGCTTCGATAGTACCTCTTCTCTTATCCGTACTCATGCTTATTATAGACTTTTATTGGTTAAAATATTGTCTCCTACGTTCCATTCATCCTTGCGCATCTAAGAAAGAACTCTTATAATCCTGAAAAAGAGATTTTGAGGTATTCCTTATGTCTGGACCTGGATATCTATTAAGTTCTGCCCTAATGGGTGCGTTTTTCTTGATGATTGTGGCCGTTTTCTTGCGCCTTAGGAATTGGAATCACATACAAACTCTTGATTATTCGAACCTCGACTTAAAATTTGTGGAATTTCTCCCTCACATACGATTATTTTTATTTTCATCTTTGGTTTTGGGCATATCTGCGTTTGTAGTTATTTTCCTTACTTCTCCCTCTTTCCAATTTGATCCCCAAACCTCGGTTATCCTCTTCCTCGGATTATTTTCAATTTTGTTATTCTCATACCTTTTAATTGGGTTATATGCTTCCATCCGTTCCAATGGTGGCTCTCGGGCATGGGCACTTGCCATGGCAATTATCACATTTGCAACACTAATTTTAATAATAATCGCAACACAATTAATCCTCTCATGACGGGATTTTCCCTGTTCAAATTCACTTCGAAGTGGTTTTTTCTAATTCTTATAGGGGCCTCCCTACTACCTATCCCTGTTATGGCCCATGCGGGGGGTTTGCCTTTGACAAATGAACCTGCTATTATCCCAACATGGCTTTTCGTCCTCACAGGCGGAGTCATTATTGGCATTTCATTCCTATTTGTTAGTCTCGTAACTCATAGGCAACTCATAGATAATATAAACAGCTATCAATTGAGCTTACCCTTCCCTCAATTTTTAAAACCAAATATCTCAATTCTCCAATTTCTATCTATATTTCTTTTAATTTACACTTTAATTTTGGGGATTTTTGGACCTCAAAATCCAGTATCTAGCTTTTCAATCCTATTCGTATGGGTCATTTGGTGGGCTGGATATACAATGACCGTATATTTATTTGGAAATACTTGGGACGCACTCAACCCTTGGAAGTCAATCTCAATATTGCTCCCTTCCCTCAATCATCCATACCCTTCTAAATTAGGCTCTTGGCCTGCATCGATTGGACTTCTATTCTTTGTCCTAATCGAAGTGGGATCTGATATAACATATTCCCCTTATACCCTCTCCCTTGTTCTTATCTTTTACACGATCCTGACTTTAATGGGATCTTTTGTATATGGGTCCAAACCGTGGTTTGAAAATGCCGATCCAATCTCTAAATTTTTTAGATGTTATGGAGAAATGTCTTTACTAACTTCTTCCAAAAATTCTATTGAAATACATCTACCTGGAACAAAATTAGTAACTGGATCCAATACACTCGGATTGTCCGCGCGCCACGAGGTTTTATTCATAATCACTATTCTTTTCATCACAACTTATGATGGTTTGATTTCTACACAATTTTGGAACAAATGGGTTTTAATTCCCCTCCTTTCATTAGGTATTCCTCTTCTAATCATCCATCTTCTCTCTCTTATAGTTGGGCATGGTCTGTTCTATGCAATATACCATTATGCGATTATCATTTCCCATCGAATTTCTGGCACTTATATCTCTATCCATTCTCTTAATATCAAGTTTGCAGCTTCTCTATTGCCCATTGCAGCTGGATATCACCTCGCACATTTTACAGGATATCTACTGACATTTTTCCCCGCATTTGTTTATGCCACTTTCCATCCCCTTTCACCCGTCCCCTTTCACCCAAATTCCCTTCCACATTGGATTCCTCTTTTGGCTTTAATTTTCATTTTACTTGGTCATATTTGTTCAGTTTGGATATCTCATTGCATTTCTTTTAAACTTTTCAGTGGCCGTTTACAACCCTTGCGTAGTCAATATCCTATTATCTTCATTATGATATTGTATACTATGTTTAGCCTTTGGATCGTCACCTCCCCCTTGGCGCGATAAGAATAATTTTATCTCGCCGTCCTTTTTATAAATGTTATGGAAAAAAATTCAGTTCTGGGATTAGAGTTTTCAACCCCCCGTGCCAGTGATCCCGTTGAAACATGTCCTTTTTGCGAATTCATATTTCGTGAACGGGATGATCTAATTTTCCATATGGTCGAAGTCCATTCTCACAAATGCTCTGCCAAAACAAATGAAGAATATAGGCGCCTTTCTTTGATAGAATCTAATAAATTGTTCATTTATCATTTAAAAATATGTTCTTTAATTATGTTAACAATGATGGCACTTGCTTACATCTATGCATTTGCATTGGTTGGATAATGCAATATATTCTGCATTCTGATCCTCCAATGAGCATAAACCCGTACAAGGGTTTTGCGAGGTTAGGTCGTAATAGATAAGTACCCCAACCGTCCAAAATTAAACGTGTTAGATTTTAGTTTCATTTCCCTCTTAGCTAGATCGAGCCTCCTTAGTATTTTCCCAATAGGAAGTAGGACTTTTATTTTCGATCAAATTTTCTTTATATTTTTACTTCTTGGAACTATTGTCGGTATCGTAGTCATTTCTTATATGGTTATTCAGGCATATAGATACCGTGAGGATTCCACTCGCAAAAAGGATGATATTGACCGTCCCAAACTAGGAGAGTTGCCTCCTCAGGAAGATGATGGAAATAAGTTACTTAAATCCCTTCTACTAAGTGCAGTGGTAGTAATTGCACTTGTTGTTTGGACCTATGGATCTCTTCTCTATGTCGAGGCCCAACCTTCTCAAATAGATGATGCCTTAACCATTGGAGTCGAGGCATATCAGTTCGGATTCTTGTTCACTTACCCCGATGGCTATCAGTCAACAGGTGTACTCCGGGCACCCGTAGACCGAGTCACAGTTTTGAAGATAACTTCAAGAGATGTATTGCACAATTTCGGTTCTCCCGATCTCCGTATAAAAGCCGATGCTGCCCCGGGGCAAGTATCTGAAACGTGGTTCTTAGCTGAATCTACTGGAACTTATGATTCTGCTTGTTATGAACTCTGTGGGGCTGGCCATTCATATATGTTGGCAGAGATAATAATATTAGAAGAATCCGAGTTCGAACAATGGAATAAAACTAAAAATAATGGTAATTAACTATGAATAAACTTTTGCAAACTGATGGCGGTCACTCCGATGAACATGGCCTTCCGCCAATGAGCTCTATCAAACGCTGGTTGGTAACAACAAATCACAAAGATGTTGGAATTCTTTATATCGTAACTTCTTTATTTTTCTTAGTAATGGGTGGGGTTCTCGCCCTCTTAATCCGATTACAACTTTGGCTACCTCGGGCCCCCGGGGAAGGGTTGCTATCTGCCTTTGCGTATAATCAGTCCGTCACCGCGCACGGTCTAATAATGGTGTTTTGGTTCCTTTCGCCATTCGCATTTGGATTTGCCAATTACATAGTTCCTATACAAATAGGTGCAAAAGACCTGGCATTCCCTCGCCTAAATGCTTTGAGTTATTGGCTTTATTTAATTTCTGGAATTTTACTTGGGGTTTCATTTTTCCAAGGTGGAACCTTCAACGGTGGATGGACTGTATATGCTCCTTTAAACCTCCCTGCATTCACCCCTCAAGTTGGCGCAACTTCTGCAATTTTGGCATTACTCATCTTTTCAGTCGCAATCACTGCAGGTTCTGTTAATTTCCTCACCACCATCCATCGCATGCGGGCAAAAGGCATGACATTAATGAACATGCCTCTGTTCACTTGGACGATACTGTTAACAGTGTGGATGATGCTATTCGCATTTGCTGCACTGCTAGCAGCTTTAATGATTCTATCTTCTGATAGGATTCTAGGGACAACTTATTTTTCAACCACTGGAACACAAGGATCCCTCTTGTGGACTCACTTATTCTGGTTCTTTGGACATCCTGAAGTTTACATCGTATTTTTCCCAGCTCTGGGTGCAATGGCCGAAATTTTCCAAACTTTCACTGGAAGAAGAATTGTCGGCAGAAAATGGTTCATCGCAGCTCTCGTTTTAGTCACTGTTCAAAGTTTCGTGGTTTGGATGCATCACATGTTCCTTACTGGGATTAATCTCGAAATAAAAACGATCATCATGATAACCACTATTGGGATATCACTTCCATTCGATTTGATGGTATTTTCTCTCATTTACACTCTAGTAAAAGGAAGAATTCAATTCACTACTCCCTTCCTCTTCGCATTCGGAGGTCTAGTTTTGTTTATTATCGGCGGAATTACCGGAGTATTTTTAGGCGCCGTAATACTCGACTACGAATTCCGAGGTACATATTGGGTAGTTGCCCATTTCCACTATGTAATGGTTGGGGGGGTAACTGGTTTGGTCGCTGCCATTTATTATTGGTTCCCAAAAATAACTGGAAGAATGTATGATGAGTTCCTAGGCAAAGTCAATTTCGTGTTATACTTTATTGGATTTAATCTACTTTATTTCCCTCTCTTTATAGCATGGGAGACTCCTCGGAGAGTTTTCACATATGCTCCTTCTTTGATACCGTGGCATCAGATGGCTACTATTGGTGGATTTATTTTGGCACTTTCTTTCGTTGTAATGCTATACAATTTCTTTATCAGCCTCTCCAATGGAGAAGAAGTTGGAAACTCACCTTGGGAATATGCTTCAACAATGGAATGGGCACTTTCCTCCCCCCCGCCACTAGAAAATTGGGATGGGGTTCCAACTTATGAGAATGGAGAATTAGAATTCATCCCTGAAAAAATAGCCACAGATGGAGGTGAAATTACTCATGAGTGATCATTCAAATCCTCATATAGAGACTCACGCAAGCATCTGGCCATTCTGCATATCTGTGGGTGTTCTTTTCTTCTTAATCGGGTTGTCTGGATTTTCTCAAGGGAATTCACCCACTACTATTTATTACGCTTGTTTTTTAATAGGTTTGATAGTCTTTTCAGGTTCTATGATAGGGCTTGGTGCTCAAAAATTCGCAGGTCCAGAAGGTGGATTTGGAGAGGCATGGCCATTCCAGAATATAGAAAATATGAAAACTGGTGTATGGATATTTTTGGCATCCGATGTAGTCTTATTTGGGGCATTCATCGGATCTGCCATATTCATCCGGGTTGCATATGGATGGACGAGTTGGACTCCAATACCCGACGACGTTATACCTGGTTTGATGAATACTTATCTGCTTTTAACTAGTAGTTTCACTGTAATCTTGGCCCTTGTTGCAGCAGAAAGGAAGAATAGATACGGGGTAGTTGTAAGTCTAATCACGACACTTCTTCTTGGGATCGGATTTTTAATAAATAAAGGCATCGAATGGAACCATCTATTCCAACACGGGTATTGGCTTTCAACCAATGTTAAAACTTCCACCTTCTTTTTAACGACTGGTCTCCACGCTGCACACGTCATCGGTGGCCTCATCATTTGCATTTGGCTCATAGGGCGTGCATGGAATGGTGCATATTTGGAAGACAATAGGGTGCTCGAATATTTCGGTCTATATTGGCACTTTGTCGATATTGTTTGGCTGTTCCTATTTCCCCTATTCTACATATTGTGAGGTAATCAAAAAATGGTATCACTTAAAACTTATACAATAATATACGTGGCATTGTTCATATCCGCAACAGTACAGGTTGCTGTCGAAATGATGGGTCTTTTAAGTACAATGTATTGGATTGCATTTTGGACCATCATGATTTTATCTCTTCTAAAAGCTATCCTGGTCGCTGGATGGTTCCAACATTTAAGATATGAACCTCCTTCGTTGAGCTATTTGATTCTTATTGGATTAGGTGCAGCACTCGCGCTCACTCTAGCCGCATCTTATTCCATTCAATAATTATTTAACCAGTATTTTCTCTAAACCAAACTCGTCGTGCATAAATAGGTGTATAGTTTACGTTCATTCGTGACAAAAGAGATGCCTACCAATTCGATTTATGCACTTTCACTTACTTGCATGGGCATCTATATTTTTGGAATGATAGAACTATCTAATTTAGTTCTCCCATTTCTGTCAATTTTATTCCCTCTCTTGATCGGGATTGCAATCATATGTTCTTTAATTCTAAATAGGACCAACCCCCTGAACGTTAGAATTCCATTGTGGTTGGGATTTGGTATCTATCTCTTTTCAATTGCCAATCAATCAATTGGCTTTTCACCCAACTTAGTATCCATTAGGGGATTTAGCTTGGATTTTGATCTATTGGCCACTATTCTGATGTTTCTAACTACCTTCGCCGCGCTAACTTTCTCCCTTGAATTCTACACTTCTTCTTTCACCATGTCAGAGGAATCTGCCTCTGAAAAACCATCTCGGTCTTCATCCAATATTCTATCTAGAATTCCCTATTTGTCCAAACCTCCTCTATCTGATTATATCTACTTAACAAAACCTAGATTGATGTGGCTCCTCTCTCTAGTTGCATTATCTGGAATGGCTATTAGCGCCGGCCCTTCTTTAAAACTTAATACGGCACTTCTCACAATACTCGGCGGGGTTCTAGCCATTGGTGCGAGCGGAACTTTCAATCAAATATTCGAAGCGGATGTAGACCAAAATATGGATAGAACTTCAGACCGACCACTAGCCACTAAAAGAATACCTATTCTGAACGCTTGGATCTTTGGAATTTCTCTCGCTGTGGCTTCAATTCTTGTATTCCTCCAATTAAACTTACTTTCATCCATATTGGCCCTGTCTGCCATTTTATTTTACAGTGTCATTTACACCGTTTTACTCAAACCAAATACTGCTCAGAACACAGTTATAGGTGGCATCGCGGGATCGTTCCCAGTAGTCATTGGCTCTGCAGCTGCAACTTCAACCATTTCCCCAAGCTCAATTTTACTTGCTGCTTTAATCTTTTTTTGGACCCCTGCCCATTTTTATAATTTGGCCATAGTGTATAAAAAAGACTTTCAAAAGAGCGGATTGCCCATGTTCTCTGTTGTACACGGCGATTCCGAGACTAGAAAAAATATCCTATTCTACTTTGGAGCCACACTTATCTGTGCCTTATTATTATTTCATTTTGCAAATCTCTCTTTCTTCTTCCTATCGGTAAATTCCATTTTCTCTGCCATATTTCTCTGGACTATCATAATGTCTCATTATAATCCATCTCGATCAACCTTTATGAAGGCTTTCATCGCTTCAAATATTTATCTAACTGTACTTCTTGTCTCAATAATTCTGGAGCTTCTTTTATGAATTCATCTTTCTTGAATTCATCAAGAAATTTCTTATTTTTGTTTAGTTCTATCATATTTTTAGAGCTTATTTTCTCTCTCATATATGTTCTTTATTCAGGCGCTATTATCACTGATCCTCTAATCTTATTATATCCCTTTATCTGGATCAATTCTAGTATTTTTGTTCTCCTCCGAATAAAGCCAACAAAGGTAAAATTGTCTAAAAGAATCCCTGCATTCCTTTTTGGATTTATGTATTTTTTATTATTGGCATATCTTAGTTCTATATTGGATTTTGGTCACATTTTCCATGGACATACTGCATCTGACCACGCCTTCGGATTGAGAATCGCATTCTCTTCCATGCCTCCTGGGTGGGCACCTTCTTTCTTTTACAGCGGCTTATTAGTCTCGTTTTATATACTTTTCTTTGAATTTTTTGGATACCTCTCACTCTCTTATTTATTCTACCGATCCATGCTTAATTTTAATCGGTTTACCTTTTCGGGAATGATTGGGCTCTTTTCTTGTATAAGCTGCACTTGGCCCCTTATAGGTGCATATTTATCTAGTATTTCTGGATCCACTTTGCCCCTCTTTTTATCTGCACATCAATCATACGGATTCTCCACTTTGATCTTCACAACTGCAATTTTATTGCTTTTTTGGGGCCTCCCTAAGCGGAATTATCAAAGGTCGATAGGTATCCCGAATTGGTTATAACTAGCTATTTCCTTCATATCTTTTCTCTCCTTTTTCCCTGCCACTCTATTTAATGGATACCCAAACCCCACAACCGCAGTAATATGATATTCTCCTGGGATGTTGAATTCCAATTTAGCTTTGTCTTGATCTGGTTTTTTTATCGTATATAGCCGAGAACCAACCCCACTTTCCCATCCTACCAGTTGCATTTGTGTTATCGCTCTCCCTGCATCTAGTTCATTAAAATCATATTTTGGATCTGTGACAATGACTATTGCAAAATTTGAGTCTCTTATCCACCTTCCCGTAGGACTTAACTTAGAAAGGATATCTAGCTCTTTCTCACCTTCAATAAGTACATAATGCCAATGCTGTAGATTTCTGCCACTTGGGGCTAGCCTTCCTGCCTCAAGAATCTCTTTTTTTACTTCTACATCCACCGATTTTTTTTCAAATTCTCGTATTTCAATTCGTGTTTCAATTATTTCTAATATTCTCATACACCTGTCTATGGTTTTTATTTTAATATCTCTTTATATCCCAAATCCTAATGCATAATTCCTCTCCCTCCCGATTGTAACCAATGACTGTAATCCAGATGGCGGATCTCCAGAAGTCTTACTCTGGTTATATGGCGGTGGATGGAGTCTCTTTATCTATTAAAAAAGGAGAAATATTCGCTTTAATTGGTCCAAATGGAGCTGGAAAGACCACTCTTATAAATTGTCTTACTGGAACTTCCCCATTTAACTCCGGATCTATCCGAATTTTAGACAAAACACCCCTAAATGTGGCCAAATCTAAAATATCACTATTGCCCCAATCATTCGAACCTCCTACTCATCTAACCGTCACGGAGTTAGTTACTTATTTTTCTGGCCTATATGGAATTAAAATTGACCCATACTATATAATAAATCAAGTGGGCCTTTCTTCACAAGCAAATACTAAATTTTATCAATTATCTGGGGGGCAAAAACGACGTATATGTGTTGGTATTTCAATCATAAATGATCCCGAAATATTATTTTTAGACGAACCCACAACTGGTATAGATCCTGCAGGCAGATTTGAAATCTGGGATCTTATAGAAACTATGGCTTCAAGAGGTACTACTATCTTCCTCACCACTCATTATATGCATGAAGTAGAGCGACTTGCAGATCGTGTCGGAGTACTTTCAAATGGAAAATTAATAGCCACTGGAACTCCTTCTGATCTGATCACCAAATATGGTGGAGATTGTCAATTATCTATCAAAATGACATCTGATATTTGCACTTCTTTTAAAGAATTATCCCCTTCTTTCAAGGATGGCATTTTGAATTTCAATAATATCTCTTCAGAACAAATTGGATCAATATTGGCACAAATTGAAAACTTAGATATTGAGTACAGTAGTTTGACCTGGAACCGCCCTAGCTTGGAAACGGTATATGTGGGATTAATTGACCCCGAAAATGGTGATGAACTATGAACTTAACTAGGATTTCAGCCGAATCTTTGGCATCTTGGAAATCTTTCCTCCGCAAAAGAACTGCTGTATTTTTTACATTCCTTTTCCCCATTATCTTAGTTTGTATATTCAGCTTCATAGTCGGAACTCAAACTAGTGGTTTATTCTCAGAAGAATCTGCATATTACGTTGCAAGTTATATTTCCATAGTTATTCTCTTCACTCCTATATCTAGAATGTCGATGACCGTGGCACGTGGACGGGACAGTTCCCTTTTTCAAAAACTTTGCACCACTCCTCTCACTCCCACGGAGTGGCTCTTAGCACATTCTGTTACGATCTTCATAATTTGTCTATTCTCTACTATTATCGTCTTAACAATCGCTTCAATACTTACTGATTTCGTGTTCATATTTCCACTTACAATAGTTCTATTCTTATTCTTAGGTTCTCTTTTGTTTTGTAATATTGGGGTTATTATAGGGGGCATAACTAAATCCCAAGATGGGGCCATAGCGGCTAGCAATTCAATAGCGTTGCCCTTACTTTTTCTTTCTGATACTTTTATCCCCCTATCTTATTTTCCAAATTGGTTCGTACCATTGATTTCATTTTCTCCACTGACCCCATTTTCTCGTGCAGCCAGGGAAATATTCATCTCATCCACCTTCCCTCTTACAGGATTTGTCTCACTTGTACTACTGAACATAATGGCATTTGCAATTGGCTCATATCTACTTCCTTTCTATGGGGATTAAGTTCACGTGGAAATAAAAAAATCCACTAGCCCCCGATAAATCTCCATTCATAAATGTGATTTAACATTAAGTATGTAATCACTCCTAAGCTCAATGACACGATCCATGCGGTTGCTCCAATCCGGCCAATTTTTCTATGATACTTTAACCTAAGCAATTCAGTTGGAGTGTGCGTTATCCCCGTGATTATTTGATATATTACCAGTGGAACTGCTGCTATTGACAATCCGATATGGATGGCTAACATGATTAAATAACTATATCGAACTAACACGGGTCCTATGAATTCTTTTGTCCCTCCACCTCCGACCTTTGTTAAGTATAGGACTAAAAAAAGAAGTATCAGTCCAAATGAGGCTAACATAAATTTGTTGTGCCTTTTTATATCCCCCTTCATGATAAAATACCAACCTATAATTATGCAACACAAGGCGGTCAAATTTACAATTGCAATCACATCAGCCAATCGATTTATGGCCCATAATGTAAGATCGGGAAATATGCTTTCTGGCCAGATTTCCAAAAAAGTTCCTATGACAATTACGTACCCTAACAAACTAGCTATTATTGTTGATGCTATTAGATTTCCCTTTAAAATTTGCTTTACATTCTGCATAATATTCACTTCTCTGTTTTTTCTAAAGCCACAAACAAATTTTATGTTTTCCATTGGAATTTCAGGCATAAACTTTTATCGTGCAGCAAGGAATCTATTGATTCATAAATGCTACCAATTGACAATTCACCCATCTCCCGCAATGGGAAAATTCTAATCTTGGCCTACGACCATGGACTCGAACACGGTCCTATAGATTTCATAGACTTACCTAAGACTATAGATCCTCAATCCATTTTTGATCTCGCATGCCATGAAGCTGTCACCGCTCTGGCAGTTCAAAAAGGCATTGCAGAGGCATATTTCCCATCTTACAAAGATGATGTCGTCCTCTTAGCAAAAGTAAATGGAACCTCTAATCTTTGGACTGGAGAGCCAAATTCTTCAGTAAATTGGTCTGTTAACAACGCAGTTGAACTTGGTGCATCAGCAATTGGATTCACTCTTTATGGTGGGTCCAACCACGAAGTTGAAATGGCAGAAGAATTCCGAGTGGCACAAGAGCAAGCTAGATCTCATGGAATTCCTGTAGTCATGTGGTCATACCCCCGTGGCCAAGGAATAAATGAAAAATTCGCTGGAAATGACACCGATGACGAAGTCATAGCGTATGCATCTAGACTTGCCTTAGAATTGGGGGCAGACGTTGCCAAGATAAAATATCCTGGAAGTGAAGCTGCAATGAAATGGGCAGTTAAAGCCGCAGGCCCCGTTAAAGTGGTTCTCAGCGGGGGTTCGAAAGTAGATGATTTGACATTCCTTAGCAGTGTTCAAACCGTAATGGATGCCGGTGGATCTGGCCTCGCAGTCGGACGAAATGTATGGCAACGAGAAAATGCAAACGAAATGTTAGAAGCACTCGGCCGTATAGTTCACGGAGGCGAATCCGCTGAGGATGCCATATCCTCTCTAACATGATCGAAGATATATTCAATATTATAGCAAAATCTGCCCCCTCGATCCGACATGAATTGAGTACCAGACGTGGTTCTTCTAATACTCAGAATCCAACTGGAGATTCTCAATTAGCAGCTGATATTTGGGCAGATAACCTTTTTGCAGAAAAAATATTAGAACTCGATAGTGTTGGTTTGTATGCATCTGAGGAACGTGAAAACGTATTGACATCCGGAGATGGATTTTCAGTCGCAATAGATCCTCTAGATGGCTCCTCCAATCTTCTATCTAATAATATGATTGGGACTATCGTCGGAGTGTATGATTCCATCTTACCAACTTCTGGGAGAAACCTCATAGCAGCAGCATATGTCTTATACGGTCCTATTACTACAATGGTAACTGCATATTCTGGCTCTGTCAATGAGTACGTAGTCGATCAAGGAAATCTCCGTCCACTCCGGAAAGGTATAACTTTGCCCAAAAAACCCCAGCTATATGGATTTGGAGGCACCGAGAATGATTGGACTCCCAAATTCAAAAAATACGCCGAAAGCATTCGAAATGAATTCAAACCACGCTATGGAGGTTCTCTTATAAGTGATGTCAATCAGATATTAACTTATGGGGGAATCTTTGCATATCCTGCTCTTATTTCCTCCCCAACTGGGAAACTCAGAACTTTGTTTGAAGCACATCCCGTCGCTTATATAATTGAAACTGCAGGAGGGCTCTCTTCAAATGGAGATGTATCTCTCCTAGATCTTTCCCCTGAAAATTTACACGACCGAACTCCACTTTATGTTGGTAATAAAACTTTAATCGAAGAACTTTCTAACTTGTAGTAATGACCAAATACGAACGTTCAATTGAACTGTCTTCTGTTGTTATCTATGATTCTAAATGTCCCTATTGTTCAGCTGTAACAAAGTGGATAAAACGAACTCATGGTCTTGGGGCCATTTCTTGGCATGAAAAGAAAGCCCAGGAATTTCTAAATACACAATTCAATTACTCACCATTTGCTGTATTTCTTGTTGTCCCCTCTGAAGGAACCATCTATGCAGGTCCTACTGCTGCAAAAGAATTATGCAACAGGGCAAACTTGCCAGAACTTTTCGGGCGTTTGGTGAAACAAGAATATCACAAAATCTCCAAAACAGCGAGTGTTCTATCCAATCGAAAACAGGATCTAGATAAAATTGAAGGCAAATTCATTCTCAATCCTGATGCTTTATCGCTATTGGAGGGATTATTTCATGAGGCATGGACTCTTCCTTTTGAGAAGTAGGGCAAACTTGTAATCTCAATATTTCTCCTGATAGTGGGCTATTCTATCACTTTCAATCAAAAATAGTATGCATTTATAATGTGTCAAACAATTGACCATACCCTTCAACCTTGGGGGCTATTCCTCCTAGTTGATATGCTTTCCATACTTGAGCTTGGGCATCTCCTATTACTGGAACTCCTGTATCTTGTTCTAGTACTTCTATAAAACTAGCACTTTCCCATTGTGGACAAGATATGTATATTGCATCATATCCTTCACTTTCTTTTGCCAATTCAACTGCCGCGCGGTAAGCAGTTGACGACGATACCCCATCTATGTCGCCCGGACCACTACGATTTATGCCCGAAAGTGCTACTACCTCGAGACCCCTTTCTTTTAAATATTTAATACGTTCTTCATTTCTTTCTTTGGGATATGGGGTAACTGCTATAATTGATTTAGCACCTACGGCTTTCATTGCATCCACATGAGATCTCAAATTGGTTGTTATAGGCGCCCGAATCTCTGCATTTATCCGATCAAGCAACTCATCTTCTCCCTTCGCACCTTTTAGAGCAAAGATAGGGCTCCCTCCTGCAATAATACAATCCACTCCTCTCTCATCTAACCTTTTAGCCGCGGGGTACACTTGTTCAAATGCTTCTGATAGATTTTCGGGTGTAAATTTTTCTACTCCCATGTTCACCACATACATTTCTACACCCTCTACTATCATTTTTCTAAATTCATTCCCATGATTCCACACGGAAGGTTCGATCTTTCCAAATTTCAGACGCCAATGATCCATAATACTGTTATGTTATAGTCTTCCCGATCATATTAAAAGTTCTTTGTGGTCTTGGTTTCAACCCGATTGCATCTATTTATAACATTCGCAATCTAATCACTACCAATGGCAATTGACTTAACGTTAGCCTGTGGAGAATATGATCTAACCTATGCTCTCCATACTGGTCTTGTACAACCAAGCGGCATTGATCTCAATGTACTAACCTATGAATCCCCCGAACGACATTGGCGAATGATGCGCCATGGAGAATTCGATATATGTGAAATGTCTTTAGGATCTTATCTTGCATCTAGGAAATATCCCGATCTCTACCCTTTCACAGCAATCACCGTTTTTCCCCACAGGCGGTTCCGTCATTCCTATATGTTTAAAAATAGTGGAATAGATTCTACGGATCCTGGAGATTTTGAAGGAAAAAAAATTGGATTAAGAACTTGGCAAACAACCGCTGGTATCTGGATGAGGGGAATTGCTCAAGAGCAATATGGACTAGATTTAACAACCGTAGAGTGGTACACAGATGACACAGAAGACGTTCAATTAGACCTGCCCACCAAATTCAATGTCCAGCGTATCCCTGAAGGTAGGAATATAGAAGAAATGTTGGTATCTGGTGATCTTGATGGTGCTTTCTATCCTGCAAGATTGAGTTCTGTAAAACATAAAAAAGGTGCAGAAAATATCTTCAAAGACCCTTTCATAGAAGAACAACAATACTATAAAGAAACTAACCATTTCCCGTTGATGCATACGGTAGTTATTAAAGATGCATTACTAGAAAAATATCCTTGGTTAGCAACAAATATTTACAAAGTTTTCTCCGAAGCACGCGATATATGCTTACAGAAATTAGAAGACCCTCGCTGGACGGCGTTAGCCTGGGCCCAAGAACACCTCGACCATCAACAGCAGGTATTGGGAAAAAATCCGTGGCCTTATGGATTGGTTCCTTCTAACCAACGCACGTTGGACAAATTACTTGATTACGCATATGACCAAGGACTCACCCCTAAAAAATATTCTCCAGAAGATTTATTCGCTGAAAGTACGCTAGACCCTGAAATAGAAGGAAAGGAGTACGTATCTGGAAAGTGAAACTCCTAATTAATTTTAATTTTTAACCAATTTACTTTTCTAGCGCCTCAATTACTCTTTCTGGTGTTATTGGTATCGTGTCAAATTCAATAGACAAAGCGTTTGAAACCGCATTTCCAATCGCAGGAGCTGAAGCTATCATTCCCATCTCTCCCACTCCTCTTGCCCCATATGGTCCCATTTCATCCTTTGTTTCGATTATTATTGTCTTTGAATCATAGGGTAATTCCATAGTCCCTGGTATCCTGTAATCTTTGAAATTGGGGTTAATTACCAACCCATTTTCATATATGATCTCTTCATACAATGCACTAGCAATCCCTTGCCCAGTTGCACCCTCGATTTGTTGCTCTACACTTTTTGGATTCAAAGCAAATCCCACATCAGTCGCGGTAATTATTTGCAGAACTTCAATTTTACCTGTAATCTGATTCACTGCAACCAATGCCGATTGGCCCACGGGGGTCCAGAAAGCATGATGCTTTCCCCCCTTTCTAGAATCATATGTTGCAGTCCCAATCAATTCTCCTCCTTCTTTTAACATAGTATTGGAAACCCCTACCATTTGACCATAATTTGAAAATAGATCATTTACATGGATCCATTTTGTTTCTTCATCTTTCAGAATTATTTTTCCATTTGATGTTTTCAAATCAGAAGAATCTATGTCCTCTTCAAATTCTCCAACTGAAAGGTCAAACATTTTTTGTTTCACATCTGCCACCGCTTTCCGAACTGCATTACCTGTATGGTATGTAAATCTACTCCCCGTTGGACCTCTGTCATATGGACTATTTGCAGTATCTCCTGCAATGATTTTTACTTTCTCGAGATCAATATCGAAATCTTCTGCAATAATTTGAGTCAACACAGTTTCTGCACCTTGTCCAATTTCAGGAGCACCGACATATGCAATTACATTCATATCGCGTTGAATTTTAATTGTCGCCGCGGCAGATGCTCTCGAAACCGGTTTATTACCATATGCAACCCCTATGCCCATCTTCCATTCTTCTGTATTGTATTCTGGATATTCTTCTTTAATATTGATAGATTCTAATTCTTCCGCGGACCTTCTCAAACACGCTTCAGTATCGACCTTGCCAAGTGTTTCTCCTTTGGCATTTGTATCTCCCGACTTCAATATATTTTTTGCTCTATATTCTACTGGATCTAATCCCAATTCCCGTGCAACTTTGTCCATGTGTCGCTCCATCGCCCAGTTGACCTCTGGCTTCCCAAAACCTCTAAAAGCAGCATACTTTGGTAAGTTAGTATATACTGCACAACTTGTATATTTTACATTTGGAATTTTGTAAGAACCAACAGTAATGCTTGGTCCACTAACTGTGCATCTAAATACTTGTTCATTGTATGCACCCACATTGAATAGTATCTCTGAATCCCTTGCTAGTATTTTCCCATCTTTGGTAACTCCATCTTTCACTCTAACTATTACTTGAGGCCTGCTCACTCCTACCATGTATTCCTCAGCACGCGTTAATTGAAGTCTAACCGGGCGTTCTGTTTTGTTCAAAACACCGACTAAAATAGATTCCATAAATGGAGTTATCTTTCCCCCAAATCCTCCTCCTACATATGGGGCTTTTATTTCTATATCTCCTGGGTTCAACTCGGGATATGCCATGCATAACTCTGTTTCAATATTGTGTGGTACTTGCTGTGAAGTCCAAATTTTAATCGATTTACCTTTCCTCTGTCCTATCGCCACATGAGGTTCCATCGAACAATGCTGAAGTGATTTTACCTCATATCTTCCTTCCACAATACAGTCCGCATCTTGAAAGGCGGATTCTACTTCTCCAACTTCTAACGAATCCACATACATCAAGTTTGGCCGATATATCTCTTCTTCATCTGAATGCTCTCTTTTTTCAAACCTAGGATCTCCTTGTTTTGCAAATTGATAACTTCTAACATCCTCGTGAACTATCGCTTGAGGATTTTCTGAAAAAGCATCTTCTAAATCAAATATTGCTGGAAGTTCTTCATATTGAAGTTTAATTAGATTGACGGCATCTTCTGCCATTTCTGGAGTTTCAGCAGCAACTGCTGCTATTGGTTCTCCTATGTATCTCAGTTTATTGGTGGCCAATATTGGCTGATCTAAAATAAATTGCCCCCTTCTAGTATCTGGCACGTCTTCATATGTTATTACTACTTCAACTCCTTCCATTTTTTCTGCTTCTGTAGTGTCAACTCCAATTAATTTGGCATGGGCAACCGGACTAGTTAACAATTTTACGTGTAGTACTCTATTCGGATTAATGTCCATGGCATATATGGCCCTTCCAGAAACTTTGTCAGGTGCATCTGACCTCGGGACAGATTCTCCCACATGACGATTCTCACTTTTATTTTCAATTTTACTTTTTTCTTGGCTACTTTGACTCATATTTTTTCCACTCCCATTTCTGCAGCACGTTTAACCGCGTCAATTATTTTGACATACCCTGTACATCTGCATAAATTTCCGCTTAATCCTTCTCTTATCTCTTGAATAGTTGGATCTGGATTTTCTATAAGTAAGGATGTCGACGCCATTATAAAACCCGGTATGCAATAACCACATTGAGATGCAAAACAATCTATAAAAGATTGTTGTAGTAAAGAAAACTCTTCTTCATTTGATATACCTTCAATAGTTGTAATTTTCTCCCCAACCACCTTTCCAACTGGAACGAGACATGATTTTACAGCTTTGTCTCCTATCAAAATGGTACAAACTCCACAAACGCCCGTATCACAACTCTCTTTTGTCCCTGTTAAACATAGGTCATACCTTAGAACGTCTCTAAGAGGTTTATACGGGGACACACTGATCCGGTGTATCTTTTCATTTATGTCTAGTCTAATTTCTTCTTTCATACCCCACCCACTAGTTCTAATTTAACTTCTTTAATAGTTTGTCTGGCAATCCTTTTAAAAACCATTTCCTTATATGATTTAGAAGTTTGTACGTCCCCAATCAAATCCAGATCCTCCCCAAGAACGTTTATACATTCTTCTATCGTGCCTTCTCCTATTTCACTTCCTTCTAATATTTTCTCCGCTCTCCTCGAGCGCATTGGAGTGTCTCCTCCATTTGTTAAACCTATACGCGCAGTGGTACATACGCCGTCTATATCTAGTGTTAGTCTTACACAAACACCCGCTATAGCATAATCTCCCTGTCTTGGAGTCACCGATCTGTATTTCCCACCAGAATATTGGGGCAATATTGGAATTAAAATTTTAGTCAATATTTCCCCTTCTTCTATTGCAGTCTCATAATAATCTACAAAGAAATCTTCCAAAGATATCCTCCGACACCCTTGGGAATTCTGTATTTCTAACTCTGCGTCCAATGTTAGCAAAACTGGAGGTGTATCCAATGCAGGGTCTCCATATACTAACCCTCCTCCTATTGTCCCTTGATTTCTAACCTGGGGCCCTGAAATTTCTGAAGTTGCATCTGTGTAAAATCCAAATTCCTTTTTAATTATTGAATTTTTCTTTATTTCGGCATATGTTGTCGCAGATCCTATTTCAATATATTCTCCCAAATCTTGTATTCCTCTTATCTCATCTATTTTGCTAATATCAACTAGTAAATCTGGATCAACCAAACCTTGACGTATTAATAACATCATTGTTTGTCCCCCTGCTACAATTTCCGCCCTCCCATTGCAATGAGATAATTTCTCCAAGGCATCTTCAACTGAAGAAGCAATATGGTATTCCCCCATGATATGTCTATGAAATAGTTAGAGTCTTGTCAGTAAATATATTTGGACATGTACCCCTGATAATTTTCCATGTATCTATTATCTCATTCTAATCTTTTAACACCGATCATAAGTCCCGTTCCTACAACTACGCCCACTACCCCCACTGCTGCAAATGCAATTGAGATATTGGAAACAACAAGCAAAATTGCGATCATGCCTGGTCCTGCTACTTTTCCCACATTCTGGAATGTCGTAGCAATCGAAACTGCCCCTCCCCTCATCCCTGTTGGGGCAATTTGATTCACCAAACTTTTTTGACCCGGTGCCACCACTCCGTCTCCAAATCCATACAATATTGCCCCAATTGCAATTATTGATGGAATTGGTAAAATTCCCATAATTAATATTCCAAAACCTCCTGCTAAGAATCCAACTATTATTATGTTTTCAGTTGAAATTACATTGGAAAGTCTCCCAACTTGTGTGGCAGTTACTAAGGAAACAATTCCTTTCAACGCTACTAATAAACCTGCGGTCTTGACATCGAACCCTCCTTCTCCTATGGCTAAAACAGAGACATATGTGAGGAATCCAAACAAAAGTAAAAATCTAATGACAAATGTAGTAACTAAACAAGCCATCTTTGGTTTACTAACTAATAATATTAAATCATTTATGTAGTCCTTCATGGACGATTCCGACGTCTCCACTGTCTGAGGTATGATAAACCACGCCCATATGGCCATTGGTACTGCAATCAAATAGATCAAAAATGGATATTTCCACGAATATACAAATAACACTGCACTTAGTATGGGTACTCCTATTATCCCCACATTTATGCTAGCCGTTCGAATCCCTTGGGCTGTGGTCTCTTGAACGCCTGTGTATAGGTCTCCTATCATTGCAATTACAATCGGGCCTGCAGAAGAGTGCCCTATCGATTGCAATACTCTCAACACCAATACTGCTTCAAATGTATTTACTACGGAAATTGCTGCGCCCGATAACCCAAACAGTATCAAACCCGGCACGAGAAAGTATTTCCTACCATATCGATCAGAAAGAATTCCCATAATTGGGACCAAAATAACTGTAGGTATCGTATATGCTAGCATCACCAATCCTGCCCTAGCCTCACTAATTGCAAATACAACGGCAAGCCCTGCAACAATTGGACTTAAAACGGCAGATTCCGTTATTAATACGGCGCTTGCTATAACCAAAGATTGAATTCTTGGATCTTTAATTACAGTTCCACCCTTTCCAAATATTATTGTGCCAACTTCTCCCCTTTTCATTTCCCTTATAGGCTTTATTCACTTTAGCTACTTCTTAAGTACTCTTATATGAAATTTATAATTCCCCATCACAATCGTTATTCCAATTCAGGAATATAAGCTTTAATACGGGGTCGGTGGTCTAGTTGGTTATGACGCGGCTCTTACACAGCCGAGGTCGCAGGTTCGAATCCTGCCCGACCCATTTTGATGCCTATATTTCATATAGTCCAAACAGTTATGAAAAAACAAGGTAGCCCCCTTCCAATTCTCTTAATTTTACTTGTTTTTCTTATCTTTTTTATTCTCTTTGCAATCTTCTTCGCCCCTTATGAATTCACATCACACTCCACGGCAACAGCAATTTTTACAGATAACTCAGAAAATGTATTGGCACACGCCGAACTTCAAATTTCAGATACATTTTTGACTCGATACATAGGATTAAGCCACACTGACCATCTTGAACAAGACCAGGGAATGCTTTTTATCCACCCCACTGAAAAAAACCACACATATGTAATGAGGAATATGGATTTTCCTATTGATATTATTTTTATAGATTCCAAAGGTACTATAGTCTCTATTCACCACGCATATCCTGAATCTCCTCCTTATTCTGCATATGAGGGATTTTCAAAATTAGTCCTCGAATTACCCCATAATTGGACAATTGACAATAATATATCCGTGGGGGATACAGTTTCCATTCACTTCGACTAAACCGAGAAAATTTTAATTCTGTCTACCAACGATACTGTGTATATCTCATGGGTAGTATCAAACCAAGTAGTTATTTTTCAAATCTTTCCAACCCCATGCTTCGTCTATTGTCTTTCTATGGGGTTGCCAACCTTCGTAATTTTCTTGTAGGATTCTTCGGAAATTTATTCGCCCGAATATCTGATCTTATCCCTCCGTTCCTCCTCGGAGTGGCAATAGATTCAATTATTTTACAAAATAAACCATTTTCAATTCCATTTCTACCCAACTCTTCACTCCCTCAATACCCCATTCCTCAGTTTTGGTTTGTTGTTTTTCTCATAGTATCTTCATTCATTATCAGTGCAATTCTCCATTGGTTTAGAAATTGGGGGTGGAATTCATTTTCACAAAACATCCAACACGCAATACGCATTGACACATACGCCCATCTGCAAAATCTAAATATGGATTTTTTCGATAAAAAACATAAAGGGGAATTAATGTCCATCTTGTCAAACGACGTCAACCGCTTAGAGATCTTCTTAAATGATGGATTTAATTCTATTTTTCGCCTGTCAATAATGGTTCTTGGAATTGCAATTTTATTATTTTTCATGAACCCTCCCCTGGCGGTAGTATCTCTTGTCACTATACCTCTAATTGCATTTTTTACATATAACTTTACAAAATCTATACAACCAAAATATGCCACTGTACGGGCCACAGTTGGCAAGTTACATTCTCGACTAAAACAAAATTTAAATGCAATCCAACTAATTAAACTCTACAACACAGAATCCTATGAATCTAATCGCGTAGAAAAAATATCTCTAGACTATTACCATGCCAATTGGGATTCAATTACCACTAGAATAAAATTTTTCCCCTCTCTCCAGGTGATATCTGGAATTGGATTCACCATGACATTTATAGTTGGTGGATTTTGGGTTATGTCTGGCGATCTCCCTTGGATTTTTTCTACCCGTAGACTTTACGCCGGTGAATTTGTCACTTTTATACTACTCCATCAACAATTAGTCTGGCCAATGACGCAATTCGGGCAGGTTATCAATATGTACCAAAGAGCTAGAGCGTCAACTGTCAGAATATTCGGCCTCATTGATGAAAATAATCTTATATATGAAAAATCCAATGCCTCCGAATTAACAATTGATTCTGGAATGATTACTTATCAGAATGTTTCATTTGGATATTCTGAGGACAAAATCTTGTCTGACATTTCATTCACTGCAGGGAAAGGGGAATCATTGGCAATAGTTGGCCATAGTGGATCTGGAAAATCAACTCTACTACGATTACTATTAAGACTGTATGATGCAAATGAAGGATCTATACAGATAGATGGAACCGATATCAGAGATTTATCTCTGAAAAGCCTTCGCAACAAAATTGGATATGTTGGCCAGGATATTTTTCTTTTCCATGGGACTGTTAAAGAGAATATCCAATACGGCACATTTGACGCCACCGAAGAGGAAATAATTCAATCTTCGAAAGCGGCAGAATCTCATGATTTCATAATGAATTTACCCAATGGATATGATACTATAGTTGGAGAACGTGGAATCAAACTATCTGGTGGACAAAGGCAAAGAATTGCAATTGCACGAGCACTTTTGAAAGACCCTCCTATATTTCTTTTTGATGAAGCCACTAGCGACGTGGATACTCCCACGGAATCTCTAATATTAAATTTCATAAAGACCCGTCACTCTGAAAAAACAATATTGGCTATTGCCCACCGACTCTCTACGATTCAAGACTCCACTAATATCCTAGTTTTACAAAATGGAATCGTAACTGAGCGGGGATCTCACCAAGATTTATTAGACCAAAGAGGCTTGTATTTTGAACTTTGGCATTCTCGAAATACTTGATGTCCTTCCCCCTTCTCTCCGTCAGTTCACCACCGTTGATTACAAGGCCAATGGCAACATTGATACATTATGGATTTATCTCAGGCAACTTCTGATGATGCCAAAAATACGACCTCAAAAATAGTCGTATTTCCTGTGGGGAGTACTGAACAACATGGTCCCCATGCTCCACTCTCAACCGACTTATTATTGGCCACATCTATCGCAGAAGAAGGAATCAAGCAATCAACACACGAGGTCATTTTAGCACCTCCTCTTCCATTTGGGGTATCTGAGGAACATAGAAATTTCTCTGGAACTATCTGGCTTTCCCCTTCTACATTTAGGAACTGCATCAAAGATGTTCTCAATTCCTTTATCTACCATGGATGGGATAAAATTATCATCGTAAATGGCCACGGTGGGAACATAGATGCATTAAATGAAGTCTGCGCCGAAGTAACTCGAAACACTACAACTCCTGCATTCGCAACTACTTTCACTTGGTTTCTCTATTCAAATGATATCCCTATGGGGCATGCAGGTGAAGTCGAGACCTCTCTCTTATTATGCCAATTCCCCGATCTAGTTGACCATGACATGATAGAGGAAGCCACAATTAATTCTGGAGATTCTTGGGGGTCAAACGAACAAAGTGCACAAATGAAATATGACGTCGATCAATTCTCTAGAAATGGTGTTATAGGCGATCCTTCAGCGGCATCTGAACAATTCGGAAGAAAATTACTCAATGAATCTGGAATTTCTCTTGCTAAGCTGATAGACACCGTTTCCAAAATAGATGTTTCTTGATCACTTTACATTCCATTTTCAATTTATCATTTCTTCTCTATTGATTCAACAAACATTAATGGATATCCGCCATCAACTTTCATTTTAGACACTACCTCTGTATCTTTATATTCAATTTCAACTCTAACCTCCATCATATCACCTTTCAATTCAGTATATCTGTATTTCTCATTCATGGAATTTTGAACTTTATCTTTGAATATTTCAACTGATACTTCTGTACAATATGGTTGATTTTCAATTGATTTTTCAATCGCAGATGATAAACTCTCAATACTATCTATGCTTACTGGGGCTCCTGAAAACTGATGATATAGCGAACCAAGTTTAACACCTGCCTCGAAACAAGCAATTTCTGCTTCAGTTGGTTTCATACAACTTGACATTTCTGCCCTCTAAAGAAAAACTTACTTGTGCTTTCCCCCCTCATTGATCTTCAATGAAGCAGACAGTATTACTAACTGGTGCACTAGGAAAGGTCGGGCGTACTATTCTTTCAAACCTCTATGAAAATTATATCTGGCGTCTACTCGATAATAGGTCTCCTGGTGAAGATTTTCCCCACGAAGTAATTGTAGCCGATATTCTGGATTCTTCTGCTATAGTGGAAGCAGTAAAAGGGGTAAGTTCAATTATCCACCTCGCAGGAGATCCAAACACATCCGCATCTTGGCAATCCGTCCTTAAAAATAACATAGAAGGAACCCAAATTTTGCTTGAAGCTGCAGTAAATGCCAATGTTGAAAAATTCATTTTTGCTTCTTCTAATCATGCAGTTGGGCACTATGAAACAAACTCAACTCCTACTCTTCCCGAGTCCAATGTTCACTTCCCCCTCGATGGAACTGAGCTACCCCGGCCAGGAAATATATATGGAGTTAGCAAAGCATTCGGCGAAATCCTGGGGCGGTATTATCACGATGAATATGGGATTTCCGTACTTTGTGTTAGGATTGGAAATCTAAATGGCGAAACTCCTCCTGTCGATTACGCTCGCGGGCAATCCATGTGGCTTTCTAACCGGGATTGTGCCCATCTTTTTGATAGATGTCTTCAATCCAACTATGATTATGAAATAATATATGGGGTCTCTAATAATGATGGCAATTATTACTCATTAGGCCGTGCCAAAGATATATTGGATTACAACCCCGTAGATAACTCTGCAGAACATGTCTCTTGATTATAAAACTACTTAAATAATTTCTCAATAACTTCTTCATTGTTTCTTATCATTTCTACTCGGTTTTTTATTTGAGAATATGCCAGATCTCTTAATTCTGAATTTTTTACAAACACCACGATTAACTTTTCGATCTTTCCACGTTCCTTTCCTTCTATATGCTGTTCAATATGGTATATTGCCTCTTCAATGACTTCAGAATCATATGTCTCAATTTCTTCTGATATTACCATTGCAGCTATGAATGCCGCTTTAACCCCTAGATCTTCCAATTCCATTTTAGCACCTTCATAACTTATATAGGGAATTTTGTGTTCAGAGAATGAATTTATATCTTCTTTTAGATTTTTGATGTAATCTTTAATTAATATGATATCTACTCCTTTGTATGAGTCAGGTAGGTCTTTTAGATATCTAAGGGAGCTCTCTGAAAGGCCATTTGCCCCTTCCCAATTTTTGTTAATACAATGGTATATTATTGCCGTAAATTGAATCAAACCTTGTAAAAATAATTTTTCTTCACTTCCCTTCTCAAGTTTTAACCAATACATCTCCCATGCACCATGGGCAGCATGATATTCGCCACTATTGTAAATGGCAATGCCCGTTTTTAAGTAGATTTCAATGCAGTAATCCATTTTCATTATATTTTATCCTTTCATTTATCTTATACAGTTGTTATATATGTTCAATATATTTAAAATCCATTTCACATCTCTATATTTTTAAACCACCCTCTCCTTTTTAAAATATATGCCAATAAATGGACACAATGTTGTAGATGTGGATGCACATTTTCTAGAACCATTGCAAGATTTCTCAGATTATCTAGAAGGCCCTTGGAAATCTAGGTTCAGCGGTGCAACACGCGGGCGATTCATTCCTGGAAGTACCGGCGACCGGTGGGTTGGGGGCCGAATCATGCGCAATGTGACGTCCTATCCTCAAAATGATATGACGCCCGAGGAAATCCCCCGTATCATGAAACACGTTGGATTGGATAAGATAGTCTTACTTCCTAATAAGATGCTCTCTTTTGGGAAACTATCAAGTGATGAAATCGCAGTACCGCTCGCAAATGGGTATATTGATTATATGCTCGACAAAGTCGTTGACCCATCCGAAGGGATTTACACCATGGCAGTGGCACCATTTCATGACCCTGAGGAATCTGTAGCACTCATAGATCGAGTTGCTGATGAGAAAAGTGTGGTTGGCGTCTGTCTAGTCACTGCCGGACCGGAACCACCTCTTGGAGACCGGAGATATGATTCAATTTATGAAGCTTGCAGTTCTCACGGTTTACCTGCTGTTTTTCATGCAGGTGGGTCCAGTGTAGATAGTTTCTTTATAAGGGGGTATCGAAAATTCCTAGAAACACACACTTTGGGATTCTTGTGGAATAATATGGCCCAAATTGTAAGTGTGGTGATTCAAGGTGTCCCTGAAAAATACCCAAAACTAGACATAGTATTTCAAGAATCTGGAATTTTCTGGGTACCTTTGATGATGCATAGGCTTGATGCCGAATACATGAAACGAAGATCTGAGGCACCACTTTTAACAAAAAAACCATCAAAATACATGCAAGAATTTTACTATGGTACTCAGCCAATAGAGGAACCTGAAAATCCCAAATACTTGCAACAAATCATCGAGATGATAGGTGGGCCAGAACGTCTCATGTATGCCTCTGATTATCCTCATTGGGATTATGATCGACCTAGTGTCATTACAAATATGGATTTCTTGACTGATTCCGAACAAGGTATGATTCTTGGAAAGACAGCAGAGAGTGTGTTTGGTATATGACACTAATACCAGTTTGTCCCGTGGAAGACTTGCCCGATGGGTCCCGAAAAATAGTAAATGTCCAAGATACTCCTATACTTGTACTAAATGCAGATGGATCTTTTTACGCAATAGAGGCCACCTGTCCTCATCAACAGGGCCCCCTCGGACAAGGTATCGTACTCCCAAAACTAGAGGCAAAATTCATTAAACCAGGAAAACGTGTTGATGAGTACTTTTCTGAAACTAGTCTTACCATTTCATGCCCTTGGCATGGCTGGGAATTTGATCTCTCCACTGGTGCTCATTGTGGGGATGCCGATGTAACCCTGAGTACATTTGAAGTAGTCCAAAAAGATGGTGAGCTATTCCTAGACTCTCCTTAGTATTTTTGATAAATGATTAGTTAAAATAATATACTACAATTCCAAATAAATTAAGACGCGCCTTGTACTATAAGTGCATCTTGTTTGGCAATTGTAACTTTCAAATTTTGTCCAACTTTCAATTTACTTTGAGTAGATCGAACTTGAACAGTTGTATTATCTCCGATGGTGACGTCATAATAAACGGAAGCACCTCTGAATATTTTGTGAGTTATTTTGCCAGCATATTCGTTGGTTTCACTTGTTTTGTTGTATTTTGAACCCTTACCTGCTTTACTAGCAACTTCTATGTGTATTCTCTCAGGTCTGATGACAATAACAGGGTTCTTTAAATCACTTTTCCCTTCGTGTCTACATACCATGTCCAATTTTTGATCGCCCTTTGTAATCGTAGCGTTTGCACTTTTTTTAGTTTTGGAAACTAATTCTGCATTAAACACATTTGCTTCACCTATGAAATTGGCCACAAATGGAGAATTTGGAGAATCATATAATGCTTCTGGATCTCCTTGTTGCATTTTAACACCATCTTTCATTACACAGATATCATCAGAAATTTCAAATGCTTCTTCTTGATCGTGTGTAACATACACTGTGGTAACTTTGATTTCATCTAGTATATCCAGTATACTCTGTCTCATCCTCTTCCGTAGCTGGAAATCCAAATTAGACAATGGCTCATCCATTAAAAGTAACTTTGGCTCATAAGATATTGCCCGGGCGAAAGCAACACGTTGCTGCTGACCTCCTGATAGCTCCGATGGATATCTGTCCTCTACATTCCCTCCTGCCAATCCTACAAGAGATAACGCCTCTTGCACTCTGTCTTCTCTTCTATCTTTTGGATAGTCTTGATTTTTCAAGGCATAGAGGATATTTTCTCTAGCTGTCATATGTGGCCAGACAGCGTAGGACTGGAATACAAAACCAATCCCCCTTCTCTCTGGTGGTACATTTAAATCCGATGTAGAAACTACATCTCCAAACAGCTTTATTTGTCCCTCCGTTATATCTTCGAATCCCGCTAGGGCTCGAAGTGTTGTTGTTTTTCCGCATCCAGATGGACCGAGTAATGTGAATAATTCCCCTTCATTTACACTGAAATTAAGGTTCTTAACCGCATCTACTACGCTTCCACCTCCACTAACGAATCGTTTTGTCAATTTTTTAACTTCTACTGCAGGCATAACAGTGACTCATAACTAATGTTTCGTGGACTTAAACTTTCCTATTTTTCACAAATATTCTGTCTTAATTTATTATTATTTTTCAATTTAATTTAATAAATTTAAATATGAAATTAAATATTAATTAAAATATTTCTCCATTGAACAACAATCATTTTTCTCATTCTTCTTCCATTTCTTCCAGCTCAATTTTTGGAATCATTTTCCCCCTAGCTGGGCTATATGAAAATATGTCTAATTGAATCCCTGCCTTTTTTCTAAGATTTTTTATTGCATCTTTACTTTCTCCTCTAAGATGTTTGTTTACTACTTGCATATTCCTCTCCTCCGACATATATGTCAACAGTGGAACTAACCTATCTTTTTGTGTTCTTGCCACCCTCCATGCAATCGACCAAATCATATCTACAATCGATTTTTTATTGTTACCACTCGATCCATAAAATTGTACTAACGATTCTTTTGGAGCATAATACTCTATAACTTCTTTCCAAGACCATTGTGGGGAGTTGACCACTGTATAGACTCCTGGATTTGTTTTTCCATTTTTACATGTCTGTATTGCCCTCACAATATGCTCTATATGAACTACATTTGATTCTAAATCTCCATCAGCATCCACGTATATCTCACCACCTTTGTTTAGCATATTCTGCAGATCACGTGTTTGTTTCTGCATATTTCCCATCACATGACCAACTCTAAAAACATATATTTTCTTTTGATTTTTATATTTCCTATTCCAACGCAAGCCTTCTTTGAGTAGCCTTTTTTCTACAAATAGTTTTTCTCTAACAAGACTATCTTTTTCATATTTCTTCGATAATTTCTTCCCCAATGAACTGATCGAGCTAATATAAATAATGACTGAACTCCTCTTTGAGTATTTAACTAAATTATTGACCAAATTTTTATTCATTTCACGTGCCATGTCTGGCTGACCATGTGGTGCTCTTGGGGTGGCTTCTTTAATCAATATCACCATGTCCATTTCGGATAACGCTCGTGATGCATCTTCTTCAACAGTCATATCTGCTACGATACATGAAAAATCTCCATTTACTATTGCAGCAGATCCAATTTCACTTTGTATGATTGGGATCACTTCCATCCCCGATTTTTGAAGTAGTAGACATAATTCCATCTCCAGCATAGCATCTGCAGAATTCAACCCCATTGCATTCACAAGACCAATTTTCATCTTATCTCTCCTTTATTTCCTTTTTTGTAAATTTCTGTAATGATTTTTGTCACTTCGACACTAGTCATTCGATTCACATCTATCTCTTCCTCCGACCAAATTTGTTGAATGAATTCTGCCCATCTCAAAAACACACCCTCTACAAACGAAGTGGAATATTTGCCTGGTTCTATCGTAAAATAATCTCCCTCTTCGTTTGTATGAACTTCTATGGCTTCTCCCGATCCTGTATGGTCAAATTCAACTCGGGCATTTTGAAATTCAAAAATAGCTCTCGATTCAAATGGTTCAATACGACTAGCTTCATATTTCACTTCCACATCTGTATTTTTACTTGCCACCATGACAATATCCACTGCTATGTCTAACTCCCCTTCCCACTTTATGTCCGAATTTTTAACTTCTATCTTGTATCCATTTAATATCTCTACAATTTGACTAATAGTATGGCATCCACTTTCCATTAATACTCCTCCACCTGCCATTTTAATATTATTCCTATAGTGGCTTTTTCCTATCCCTGTGCTATTGACTAATCCTTCTTTTATTTTCACACTTTTAAGAGGTCCAAATATTTCTGAACAAACTATCTCTTTCATCTGCCTCGTAGATGAGAACCACGTTCTCATATAATTACAGATCATCTTGCTGTTTAGTTCAATATATTCTTGATGTTCTTCAATATTCTTGGCAAATGGCTTTTCCACAAAAATTGCAGTCCCTCTACGCGAAAATTCTTCTATATATGGACGTCTAACGCCCACAGGTATGGCTAGTAGGGCTATGTCACATTCTGGCAATTCCTCAACTCCTCCGTTCACATCCACTGAATCACATCCACATATCTTGGCCAGTTTATTTGCCCTACTTATATCTATATCTGCGATATATTTTATAGTAGTTTTTGAGTATTCTAAAAGAATAGGGATGTGCGTCCTTTCCGATATCTTACCGGCTCCTATTACTCCCACTTCCATTCGATTGCCTTCTGACCCTTCGAAAATTGAATATGGGAGCTTCATAACTGGAAATTCTACCATTATCAAGCGTATAAGCCTTTTCGAATCCCTCTCATTTTTATCACTTACCAAATTTCCCTAACCAAAACGCTAATCGTCTTAGCAGATTCATTTGTACCAATGTCCCGACCCGCAGATTCGGTTTCAATAGTATCTGGAAGTAGTTTAGTTTTTATAGGAACTATTTTTGAACTTGGAATCGCATTCATAGCAAAAATATTCATTGCCCGTTATTTGGGTGTGTACGATTATGGGATCGTATCTGTGGGGATAATACTCCTTTCTATATCCACCACAGTTGTTGTCTTGGGACTTCACCATGGAATTGCACGATATCTTCCTAGATTTACACAACCTGCCGACAGACGTGGGATTTTGATTTCTGCATTTTCTATTACTACTATAGTATCCTTTTTCGTTGCATTTTGTTTATTTTTCTTTTCAGATTATATCGCTATCAATATATTCTCCAACAATTCTTTTTCTCCTGTAATAAAAATATTTGCAGGTGCGATCCCCTTCGCAGCTTTCATTCGGATGGTTTTGGGGGCCATGCAAGGGACGAAAAAAGCATCACCTGCCGTTTTTATCCAAAATATACTCCTCCCTTCTGCACGATTTATTCTGATAGTCGCCGTCCTCTTAATCGGGGTGTCCGCAATCCGGGTATCTTGGGCCTATTTATTGGCATACGCAGTAGCATCAATAGTAGGGGTCTATGTACTCTATCGTTACACTCAATTATTTTACAAAGTCACTCCAGTATATCACTTTAAAGATTTAATTCCATTTTCCATCCCTCTAGCACTTTCTGGAATTATGTCCCTATTGTTCGTCGACGCAGATACGTTACTTTTGGCATACTTTCAACCCGCAACAGAAGTTGGATTCTATTCTGTTATTTATCCACTTTCTGCACTTCTTGTTATATTTCTTAATTCTTTCACATTCCTGTCCATGCCCGCCCTCTCCGAGTTACATTCTAAGAACCAGCTTTTGAGAATGAATAAAATGTATCTAATAATAACTAAGTGGATTTTCATTCCCACATTTCCTATTTTCCTATCTTTTTTCTTTTTCCCAGAAACACTCATTCAATTCTTTTTCGGGCAGGATTATGTATCTGCAAGCATTGGACTTTCTATTTTATCATTAGGGTTTCTTTTCCATATTCTCACCGGAGTCAATGAATCCACTCTACTGGCCATTGGGAAAACAAAATACCTCTTGATAAATGCCACCGTAGCTGGAGTTTTAAATATAATTTTAAACTTAATTCTTATTCCTCAATATTCATTTATCGGAGCAGCCATTGCCACAACCATTTCATATGTATCTCTTAATTTACTCCATTCTATAGAACTTTATTTGATAACTGGGATCCACCCCGTATCGAAGCCAGTTATTAAAATTGGAATCATAGCAACTGCAATGGCTTCTTCTATTTATCTCTTATCCCTCCGGATCGATATAACTAATATTCAACTATTATTGTTTGCAGTTATCTTTGGTTTAGTCTATTGCATAATTATATTGCGATCCGACGCATTAGGGGAGGAAGAAGAATTATTACTATCCCGAACAGAAGAATTTTTTGGAATCGACCTATATATTCTTCGACAAACAATCTCCTTCTTTTCCCGATAAGTATCATTTCTAGAACCGAGCTTTTATTGTTCTTTGACGGTGCATCTTATACCATCTTACAATGAAAGTTGTACACTGGAATATTTCCAAGAAAAATCATCCCATGTTCGCAACCCGTCGATATGAGGATGAAATTTTCAATAAATTACACACCCTCCTCAATGGGGATGTCTGTAGGATTTTAAGACGTGAAGGGAATATATCGGGGAATACTATAGCATCCTGGGCAACTAGATATTCTTCAATGGAGTCTGACATCGCACATGCAACGTTCCAAACAGTTGCACCTGCAGCATATTTTTCCAAACCTCAAAAATTAGTTGTCACCGTGCATGATATATTGCCTATATTTCCTGGAAATATTCACGACATTTCCACCCGAATTCAGTGGAAATTCACTCCTTCTGCTCTTCAAAAAGCAGATGCTATCATTGCCATATCCAATTTCACTCGGATGGAGTTAATCGATCATTTAAAAATCAACCCAAAAATAATACACGTAGTCCCACAAGGTGTAGACCATTCTATTTTCCGCCCCCTCGACAAAAAAGAATCAAGACAACAGCTAGGATTGGACCAAAACTCCACTTATATTTTAGTCGCTTCTTCAAATCAACCACACAAGCGCATGGATCTGGTAAAAGAAATATTACTTGAACTGCGATCCCGCGATTCGGATATAAAATTACTTAAAATTGGCTATGGCGATTTCCTCAATGTGGATGGGGTCATCAATCTAGGATGGGTCCCCGAATCTGAAATGCCACTATTGTATAACTCTGCAGACGCTTACTTACATACTTCTAGTTATGAGGGATTTGGATTGCCAATCTTGGAAGCCATGGCATGTGGAACTCCAACTATCGCAAATAATTGCGCAAGTATACCCGAAGTCATTGGATCTGGAAACACAATTGATATGGATTCCGCATCTACAATTGAAATCTGCAATTATACTATCGAAAAAATGGCATCAGATATCGACGAATTGGCTCTTTCCCGAAGCAATCAATTCACATGGGAACAAACTGCATTAAACACGTTAAATGTGTATGAAGAGGTGCTTAAAACTTGAGAATTTTGAATCTATCTCTCTTACGCCTTAATGATTCTCATAGTTACTACGGCGGTGCTATTGGCAGCATTGGGTACGAGTTACTCTCTTCATTGGCATCTATCAATGATGTGGAAGTAGTTTCTTTCACACAAGGTACTGATCTATCACACCCCCTTCCTCCTTCCCTCAATTTGATTCAAGCTAGTTCTTTCAACGAAGTGGAAAAACGCATGCATGAATTCTTACAAAATCCAGAAGAAACGATCTTAACTCATTTTTATTTTCACGAACCCGAATCCACTCCAATTTCTCAAGTAGCTAGTAAATTGGATTCTCCATTTGTAATAGGGATGTGCGAACTGCCCCATTACCGTCTCAGCGATGAAGTCCCCGGAATACTCAAATCCCCTTCTCTACGAAAAATAGGAAAATCTATCGCATACCTGCCTAGGTTTAAAAAGACACTCTCTCATTGCGATCGGCTTATTACTGTAAATGAAGCCGCAAAAGAATATTATTCCGAACATGTCTCAAAAGATAAAATATGCACCATTCCATATGGTGTAAACCAAGAACTATTCCCTTCTACTCCTCTTCCGGACCAAAACCGATTATTAGTTGTCAGTAGATTGATACAACGGCGTGGAATCGATAAAATTATTGAAATCTTACCTAGCTTACTCTCTGAAATCTCTGATGTACATCTCGATATTGTTGGAAATGGGCCCCAACATGCCTCTCTAGAAAAACAGGCATCAAAACTCGGCATTTCCTCAAAAGTACATTTCCATGGGAATGTTCCTTATGAAGAACTAGTTCGACATTATCAAAACTGTTCTATTTTTTGCCACCTATCCGATTCAGATGGGTGGAATCAACCCGCTCTAGAAGCAATGTCTATTGGGAGGCCTGTTATCGGCATCGATGCATCCCATAACAGTATGATAACCGATGGATCAACTGGCTATCTAATCCCTTCTGATCAGCCCAATTTACTTTTAGATAGACTTGTTCAACTCTTGGAAAATAAGTCTCTATGTTCTCAAATGAGTGCCTCTTCTGTGAAATCAATCTCAACCAATTATAGCTTATCTACGGTAGCCAAACAATATGTACTAGAATTTGAGAGGTTATTGTAATATGCCAACTGACACCAATGACATCATTACTCAACTGTCTCACAACCTCTCCAATTTTGAAAATGCATTTATATCTGATTACATTTCGAGAAATTCTCTATCACTTCTCCTCTCCGACTATGGGTTTAGTACTCATTCTACCAAAGCGGAACAAAATTCACTCTCTATCATCATTAATGAACTCAAAATAGTTTCCATAGAATTGCAAAAAAACCAAATACCATTTGCCATAATCAAGCTTTCTGACCTACCAAAAATGGTCAGTGATATCGATATTCTAGTCGAAAAAAACAAAAAAGTCCCCGATCTATTGAGCAAACTTGGATATTCTCTAGAAGATGATGCAGAACCCCATCGAACTACATATGTCAAGACAATAGAGCAAACGCGCGTTTCCCTCGATCTCCATCATCATTTATCTTGGCGCAGGGTGCATTATCTAGATCTTCAGTCCATTATTGATGAGTGTGAACAAAAATCTATAGACGGTGTATTGATACCATTCCCTTCTACTTCTCATGATTTTCTAATCACTGCAGCCCATTGCATATTCAAACACAACGGTATGTCTCTATTTGATATATTGCATCTATTATTGTTAAAGCAGTCCGATCCTCCTGCACTAAATGGTCTATCCGAGATGTATGAAATAACCAAAAAATATCATTGGAAGAAAGAATTCGAGAACCTTCTCAAATTCATATCTTCAATAGAAAGTGATCTCCGACTATCTTTCGATGAGGACTCGTCAATATTTACAAATTTCCCCCACCAATTCTCTTTAATCACTGTTATTAATATTCGAATTGCAAAAATTTTGCGTTCATTGTCCCTTGTAAATTTCATTTATACACTTATACAGATCTATGCATATTCTCTTGATATTTTCCAGTTTGTGGTAGAGAAAAAATTTGGTTTTTCTTTGATCCCCTTCTTCAATTCATTGTCCAAAATTAAAAAATATCTCAACACCATCAATTCTATTTTTCGCATTTCAAAACCATAATTATCCTTTTTCTCTTTCCAAAATTTATTATACACTGATGGCCCAAACACCAACTAGAATGCCTCTTCGCCCTAGCGAGAAATTAATCACTTCTATAATTTCAGAAGATGGAGGACGTAATTCTTCTCTACCTGAGCCTCTCCCCGAACAGTTCATTAAGATAAATCACCTTACAAATATCCTAAGGGACATGGATTTCGATATACCCTTTGCATCTCCCATATCTGATGATGTTTTCATCCTCACCGAAGTATCTCGTATAATTACTGAGTTAGAGAAATCTGGAATAAAGTCTGTTGTGATAAAATCACTCCCTGCGGTTCCAAAACCTATTGGGGATGTGGACATTTTGGTGGACGATCTCAAAAAGGCAGGTGAATTACTAGAACAGAACAAATATGATGTTAGCATCGACCCAGACCCTCACAAACTCTTATGTCTCTCTACCATTGATGGGGTTCTTGTTAATATACATTTACATGGAGAGATTGCCTGGAGAAAGGTGATCTACTTAAATCCCTTGGAAGTCATTCATTCTGCCACCGAACGAGTTTTCCATAAAATAACTTTTCCTGTAGCCTCCCCTGAGTTTGAAATTCTTATCACAGCTGCACATATGCTATACGAACGGGGAAATATGAGAATTAGTCTTCACAACGTACTAGAATTATCTGCTTTATTTTCCACCAATTCAATTTCAATTCCTCTTTTATTTAAAATAGCATCCAAACATGAGTGGGGGGACTCACTTATCTTATTTTTAAAAGCAGCAAATTCAGTCCATTACCAAGTCTTCAACGAAAACTTTTCCATTTCCGAGCCTGATTTTTTTAACTCTAATACTCTCATGCCGTATAATTATTTTTTCTTCAATTGGACATTCTCAATTAGAACCATGGTTCTAATAAGATCCAAAAAATTGTTCAATGATGTGATTTCTAGAAATTTCAGTTCAGCCTCGGACGATTTAAGCGCATACCCTCGCGATATTCTCAAAGTCATAACCGAACGATACGGGGTAATAAACACTAAAAGGAGGTTAACCAAATGGAAAAATACTATTCAATCCATAATCTAGTTACTATAAAATCAAATGTAGGACTTCCCATTCCTAATTATTTTTCTTGCCCATCTATTGCAGACCCCGATTTAACCGTAACTCAGTGCAATTTTGCCCAAAATATTCCTAGATCTTCTAAGAAAAAACGTAAAGATTACGCTGTTTGGAGCGAGGGGGATACCTTATTCATAGACTATGAATCCCTTGACCTCAAAATTTCCCTCAGCGATATAGATGGAAAGACAAAAATCCAGGTCAGTGATGGCTTTGTAACGCGATCAAAAAAACATTTAAATACATTAGTTGGGCTCATTATCCAATTAAAATTAATTAATCAAAATTGCACTTTTTTACACTCTGGGTGCCTAACCTATGGTAATGGTGCAATTTTACTTCCTGCCATGGGGAGCACTGGAAAAACATTCACTACACTCTCTTTAGTCGATGGACAAGAACGTCTTTTCATGTCAGATGACCTGTCCATAATCCACACTGATGGCACTGTCTATTCTTATCCTGGGAAAATTGGAACTGGACCTTATGTACTTGAAAATGTTTCTGTACCTGAATTATCCGTCAAACCGGTCTTCAGTAGCAAACTTGCACGCATCCCTCTGGTCTCTCTAATATTTGGAAAATTTCCTTGGCTGTATAAATCTAAAAATCTCGAGATGCCATCCCATCTTATCCAAGATCAATCCAAATGTTCTTATCTATTTCTCATAGTCGGTGGATCTGAAAATAAAGCCCTCTCTGTTTCCACCCGGCATGCTATCACACAAGCAATGAATCAACACTTGGATACTCACAATTTATTTGGTAGTTTTATATTAAACTATTATGCCTATTTTTTCGGATACGACCTTACAGAAAAATTGGAATGCATGCGAGAAATTTTAATTTCCGGATTCTCGTCCACTAAATGTTTTGAAATCAAATCCAATGATCTTCCCTCTTATCCTGATATTGTTCTCCAAACTATAGATGAAGATTGATTCCCTATTCTTCCCCTCTTGACAATCTGTCATCTCCTATGAGATATTTGGCCAATCCTTTGATGAAAAAACAGTTCCCAACAGCATTGAGCAAAAAATGAGGGAACATATACGCCGATTGATACTTTATGCTTTTATAAGCCACATTTGCCATTTTCATACAAAATGGGATTCCTATCCATAGAACAATAGGATTTTCAGTAGCAAAGATTGCTCCTGCACAAAAAACGATACTAGTAATATAGGCAATAGGTAGTAAAACAAATAGATCTCTCAATCCCTTTTTCCAACCTGCATATTTGACATATGGAAAAAATGTCCTACCATACCATTCTTGTTGTTTATAGAATTCTTTAATCGAATCAAATTTTCCGTACCTAGTGCATTTTTGTTCCAATACTATTCTTTTTCCATCTCTATTTGCAATTGTTCTTACCTTTTCATAAAAAGTCCAGTCCTCTCTAAACCCAAGCGGTTCAAATCCCCCTGCCTGCTCAAAAATCTCTCTTCGATAGAAATGAGCGGGAGGGGGTGGGGCATCATCATTTTCTTTAATCAATTTTGTTATGTCCTCTACTGGGGAGTACGATTTCATTAACAAACTATCTCTAATTGAATCTGCAACTGTCCTCACTGCTATTATCTTTGGATCCTTATTGAAGTGAATCATAGCATTGAAAATAAAATTGGGGCTCAAGACCAAATCACCATCAATGAAGCATAATATGTCTACCTTCTCCTGCTTAATTGCATATTCTGCTCCTTGATTTCTAGCAATTGGAAGTGATTTATTTTCCCCCCTTTCCATAATAACAGTAGCTCCCTTCTCCTCTGCTATCTCTACGGTTTTATCAGTCGAACCACCATCTACTACGACGATTTTTTTATGTTTATATTCATCCTCGTTCAAACTGTGGATTAGTTCTCCTATTTTTCTCTCTTCATTCAACGTTGGGATTATGATCACACAATTTAACATGATATTCCTTTCTCCACTATGTGATCTCCCTTTGGTAGACCTTTGCCTTCCAGTTTTGATATATTTTCTGTTTGTCCCCAAAAAAGAAACTGTATAGTCTAACTATGCCCTAAATCTCTATACTGTAACAATACTATGTCACTTTCTCCCTCAAATAATTACCACTATTATTCTATACACGATATTCTCCACATTCGGTCAAATGTCGATCTCCCTATCCCAAATTATTTCCGTATATCTCCTCCTACTGAACATTTAGAATTTGATATAGATGTATCTGAAGAGTCTTTATCTTTGCCTTTTGCAGAATCAGAAATGCATCGATGCAGTATCTTTTTTGTTGGACACAACGAGTCCCAACTTGCAATCGATTACAAACTCCCTCTTCTAAATGTAAAACTTCTATTAACTGACTTAGAATATCACACTAGAATCTCATTTACCAAAGATTTCCAGAGATTTGGGGATTTGACCAATCTATTTAACACCATTTTATTATTCAAATTTATTCAAAAAGGGTATACATTAGTGCATTCTGGCTGCATTTCCACACCTGATAGTTGCTATTTAATTTCTGGAATGAGGGATACTGGAAAAACCTCGACAGTTTTGTCATTGGTTAATGGGGATCAAACTAAGTTTATGTCAGACGACTTAACCATAATCTCTCAGAACGGCGAGGCATTTTCATATCCTACACCTGTTGGCATTTCACCATACACCTTAACCGGTGCTTCAATATCTTATTCTCCTCCTTCCTGGAAACAATGGATTGCCAAACATCAACTCCTGTTATTTGGACTTGAGAGCATATTCAATTTTGAACTCAGCAAAAGATTAGACGTTCCCTCTTCTCTCCTAGATTCTTCTGGAATCGTAAGCGAAGTATTTCTCCTGCGATCTGCAAATAAAAATAAAATCTCACCAGTTCCTTCTTCCGTGGCAGTTCAAAAATTACTCATGACAACCACTGAACTGATCGACCCATTTCGAATCTATTCCTTAAATTTCTATTCTTATTATACGGGATTTGATTCGTCAGCCCTCTTCGAAAAAGAAAAAAATATCATCGAAAATGCACTTTCTGATGTCAATTGCTATGATGTATGTGCCAACAATGTCAAAGAATTCCATAGACTTATCAAAAAACAAGTCGAATTATGAATGTCACTAGAATCCTATCCTCTCTTCGTGGAATATTGGAATATCAATTTTTAGCACATATAGTAGGAATTTGGGTCCTTTTAAAAGGAGGAATTGTAAATTCTAGAGGGGTCTCATTAAACGTAAAAAATAACAGAATCACTAATTCTGCTAGATATCATTTATTTTGCAATAAATTTGAAGAGAACGAGTTTGATTTACTAGATGCACATTTTCTATCAAATTTGGATGTGGTCGAACTTGGGGGTGGGATTGGATTCATATCCTGCCACATTGGAAAAAAACTTCAACCAAAAAATAAACATATAGTAATCGAACCCAATCCCTTTTTATTGGATACTATCGAATCCAATCGCATTTTGAATAATTGCCATTTTGACATCATCAACTATGCATACTCTTCGACTCCCGGACTTGTAGAATTCGACGTAAGCGGCCCCTTTGAATCTAGTCACATTGACCCTTCTTCAACAAATACAGTCCAAATAGAATCCATCAATATAACACAAATTATCAATCAATATGACTTAAATCAGTTTTCTCTGATCGTCGACATTGAGGGAAATGAATTTGATCTACTCCAACAAGAACTCAATATTCTCCATCTCCATTGTCCTCTTGTTATGATCGAGTTCCACCCTAGATTTGGACCACTCCCACCTGCGGTTTCTAAACTAAAAAATTTGGGTTATTCATCCTTTAAAAATGATAATGTCTATCTCTTTATTAGGAATTAGTTCCTCTTGCTATTTACAACAATCTCTCAATCGCACCTTTGAATTCTTTTGCTTGATTTTTTTCGGTTAAACCCCACACGCCTTTTCTTTGCATCTCCCCCCTTTCGATTCTTTCACCTTCTCCCATTTCATAACACTTCAATAGACATTCGTATATCCTCTCTTCTGTAGCTGGAATTATCTGATCTTCTGGAGCTAGTTCTTTGGTACCTACGTGTTCCGTAAGAATAGTTGGAGTTGCAGACAACATAGCTTCTAAACTAGCTACTGGAAACGCATCCGCTATGGATGGTTGGATGTATATGCTTGAATTATCTAATATTTGGACCAATTCGCTAATGGAAACTATTCCTGGGGTTTCTATTTGCATTTGTCTTGCATATTCTTCTTTTTCATGCCCTTCTCCCACTAAAATCAATCTAGCTTGCAGGTCCATCTCATTTCTAAACATCTCAAACGATTTGCATAGGCGGTGATAATTTTTTGAAGGCCGTGCATTTCCCACAGATACCACTGTAAATCCATTTTGACTCGACTTTGGTTTCAATTTGGATAGTAGCTTATATTTTTTATTTTCGATAGGAGGGTGGACGATTTCATATGGCAAAGGACCTATATATGGTTCACACCATCGATACGCAAGATCACTTACTGAAATACACCCTTTTAATGTTCCATTGACTACTGGTTTAATAACTTTCCATAAATACCTAGTTTTCCTCTGATTCAGAGTATGGAATGTTTCATCTGAGATCAAAAATATTGATTTGGCATCTCTATTTTTTATATTATTGTAAACAAGCAATGTTTGCAAAACTGATGAACCCTCTGCTACCATTATTCCATATTCTTTTGGTAGTTTAATGCCCGTCCCAATACGTCTAATGATACTATCCATCTCATTTTTGCCCCCCTTTCCTCCTTCAAAGTGTTCATATTCGCAATTTATAGAATCCCCAAACACCTTATGGGCATGATGAGGTGCTTCTCCTTGGTAAACCATACATACTCGCGACATATCGTAACAACTTTTTACCTTTCCGCAAAAGCTCTTCCGACATAATCAAATTGCACCTTCAATAATGAAAAATACTCTCTCCTCTATTCTATCGGAAATCAAAACATATCGTTTCATCGAAAAACGATATGCAGAACTTTCTCTCATTCTTATCTTTTTATTTATGTTTTCCACTCGGATCAAGCCTTATTCCTCTTATTTTATAAACGATCAGATATATCTAGCTGGAAATGATCCTTGGTACCACCTCCGAATGGTCACTTACACAGTTCACCATTGGCCCTCAACTATGCCTTTTGATCCCTGGACAAATTTCCCATACGGAACTCATGTTGGGCAATTTGGAACTTTATATGATCAAATTGTAGCAACATTCGCTTTGATTGTTGGGTTGGGCAGTCCCTCCTCTGAACTAATAATAACAGTACTTATCCTCACTCCTGCATTAATTGGCTCTTTACTCGTATTTCCCACTTATTTTATAGCCAAACATTTTGGAGGTAAAAGCGGCGGTATCTTTGCTGCATCTTTATTGGCCCTCTTCCCTGGGGTATTTTTCCAACGAAGTATAGCAGGCTTTGCAGATCACCACGTCGCAGAAGTATTTTTCCAAGCCATGGCCATTTTGACTTTATTATTTGCAATAAATGTCATCCTCGAAGAAAGACCCGTTTGGGAATTAATAGAAACAAAAGATTTCCATAGCTTAAAACGATCTATGGTTTGGGGAATATTAGTGGGAATTTCAACGCTACTATACCTTTGGGTTTGGCCCCCCGGGGTTATTTTATTGGGTATATTTGGCATATTCTTCCTCATTAGATTGACTCGGGATCATCTTTCTGGATTTAATACAGATTATGTGGCATTTCTTGGAACTATCAGCATGACATTTGTAGGGTTACTTCTTCTAATATCTGTGGATATCCCGTTTCCTGCAGAAATCACATCTGGATTGAATTTCCGAGTTACTAGCATCTCCCTTCTACACCCTATGATTGCATTTTCTATAGCTGTTGGGTGTGCTTTCTTAGCATGGCTTTCACGGTTTTTATCCAACCGAACTCTCCCACGCTGGTGGTATCCAATTTCACTTTTTGTTTTATTGTGCCTTTCCGTCCTCGTATTACATGTACTTTTCCCAGATGTCTTTGGAATTTTACGAAGAAATTTGATACGAACCTTTGGTTTCAATATCTCGGCCGGAACTCGCACCATTGCTGAGGCAGTGTCATTTTTATCATTAGCAGATCCTGAGTTGGGTATCAGTTGGGTCGATGTAATCCGTCAAGAGTATGGGTATGCATTTTTCATAGCACTTCTCACTCCGTTTATATCATTAAAAAATTATATGGATGGAAAAAAATCTGAGTCTGGCATTTTGCTTTTGTTTATTTGGTCACTTTTAATTGGGGCAGCCGCTTTTACCCAGGGAAGATTCAATTACTATTTAGTTGTCCCCATTGCGGTGCTAAATGCATATGCATTCAAATACTTCTTACAACAACTTAACATAGGAAAAATTAGAACTATCAAACCATATCAATTTGGAGCAATCATCGTAGTCATTCTTTTACTAATGGTCCCACTAGCGATTCCCATCCAAATAGGATCTAACGGTACTGAACCCCTAAGCACATACACGGTTTTTGACATCACCGATAGCATACCTTTGGAAGAGGTATCTCGTTGGGATCCTGCTCTTCTTTGGATGAAAACTGAAACACCCGCAGTAGGAAATTATGGCGGTGCGAACAATGAACTAGATTATTATGCAACTGTAAAATCTAATAACCTTGGCAAAAATGCTGCAGGGGATTTCGCATATATGGATGGAACCTATGGTGTGATGTCATGGTGGGATTATGGCCATTGGATGCTCTTAAGGGCCGAAAGAATCCCCGTTTCCAACCCCTTCCAGGAAAATGCTGCCATTTCGGCAAATTACTTACTCGCCCAAAGCGAATTAGAATCCGAGCAAATCCTTTCTGAAATCGACGAAGGATCTGGAGTTCGATACGTGGCAATAGATTGGCAGATGGTTGCACCTGGAGCGAAACTCCACGGTCCTGCAACATTCAAGGAAGGTGTTTCTATCCTTGATTATCAAAACTATCTGTTCCAAGAAGTTTCTGGAGAATATCAGCTAGCTCATCTCTTACACACTCCTTCTTACTATAATGCCCAAATGGTTCGACTTTATCATTATCATGGTAGTGCAATTTCCCCTGCCCCTGTCGTTATAGATTGGCAGCCAATACCTGGATTTAATCCCGAACACTACCGATCGCATCAGAAAAATGAAGAATCTTCTACAATTTTCTCAAACTTTGACACCTTGGATGAGGCTAGATATTTTACTCAAAATAATCCTACATCCCAAATAGGTGGAATTGGTACTTTTTCCTCAGAAGAGATACCTGCACTTGAACATTATAGATTGGTTTATGCTACTCCAGATGTGGTCCAAATCTCTCCCTATTATGTCCACACACCATCTTCTTGGGTTAAAATATTTGAGCGTGTTCCTGGGGCAACCATTATTGGAATGGCTCCTCCAAATACTTCTATATCTGCCATGGTTGCTATGCATGTCCCCACAACAAATTCCACATTCCACTATGTCCAACATACCACCTCTGATTCTTCTGGAGAATTCAAAATGGTGGTTCCTTATTCAACTAGTGGTTATGGCGATCTCACACCTCAAGATGGTTACACAAATGTTGACGTACGTGCGTTGGGTCCGTATTATTTCACCACTCCTTCATCTACCCACCAGGGATCTGTGCACGTCCCAGATTCCTCCGTAAATGGACTAGATTCTCCCATTTATATTGAATTAAAAGATAACTTCTGGGATCTATGTGACTGTGTTTGGGATGATGATATTGGAATTATTACGTCCAAGGAATCTCAATCATGAACGAATTAATTGGGAAGCTACTTCAGATATATTTAAAAGGGATCTTCATTGGAATTGCAAATATAGTCCCTGGACTTTCGGGAGGTACAATTGCTCTTATTCTTGGTATCTATGATAGACTTCTATCCTGCATTTCTGAATTCAATTTATCATTATTTTCTAATATGGCTCGATCATGGGATCCATCATATAGGGGTCAGTTTAAATTTTCCATCAACAAATTAGACCTGCCATTCTTAATACCCATTTCCTTCGGAATATTGACTGCAATAGTTCTTTTATCCAATTTTATTTCCTTTTCATTTACCCATTTCCGGGCATTCTCCAATTCATTTTTTCTAGGTATTTTGGTTATGTCACTTATCTTGCTTTCCAGTGAAATAAATTTAGATTCCATTCCCCGATTACTATATGTTGTCTTTGCATTTACTATCTCTTTTATTTTATCCGGAAGCGTTTCTTCAATTCAAACCTCTCCTGGATCTGCCTATATCTTTATTTCTGGCATGTTAGTAAGCTTGGCAATGTTACTCCCTGGTATCTCTGGGGCAGCATTATTGTATCTCTTGGGTTTTTATGAATTCCTCCTCGCAACTTTTAATGAATTCCTACTCTCATTACCCTCTCTTATGGTGGGAAATTATCACTCGATTCTACAACCCGGACTAACACTTTCTGTGTTTGGATTAGGTTTCTTAATCGGATTGGTTAACTCCGCAAAATTTGTAAAAATGGCCTTAAATAAAAACCGAGAAACAACTATGTCCATTTTATTAGCTTTGATGGTTGGCTCTTTCAGGTTTCCAATATCGGAAATAATAAACAATACTCAATCCTCCAATTTTGAATCTATTTTATTGGTTTTATTCTTTTTCTTTATAGGTGCCTTTGCGCCCTATTTATTATCAAAGGTCTATGGTCCATCCACTTAGTTTTACATATCAAAGTGGCTCCAAATGCGTTCTACAATCCTCTGAATTGCCAAACATTTCTGCAATTTCATCACTAACTCTTTCTGCCATTAATCGATACGTTGTCAATTTTCCCCCTGTTATGCTAATTAAATTTTCTATCTCTTCATGATTTGTTATCTGAAATCCCCTTCCTTCTTTTCTATCTCTTGACCTCTTGGTTCCTACTGATTTCAATGGACGAATTCCCCAATAAACTCTATTCACCCTTGCAAATTTTATTTTTGGGCACATAAGTGCACATTCATCTATTAGTTCTTGAATTTCTTTCTCATTTCCGTTTTTCTCATCAAGATTTTCTATTGGTACACTAGTAGTTCCTATTATTGATTTCCCATACCTCGGAATAATTATGTCACCGTCACTAGCTGGCCTACACCGATTCAATATTTTTTCTACACCATGATCAACTTCTACCATTGCCCCTCGTGTGGGTTTCATTTCCATAGAACTCCCAAGTAATCTCGCAATTTCACCTGCCCATGCACCTCCCGCATTGATTAAATACTCTCCTCTTATTTCTCTTTTAATTCCTCTTGTCTCCATTTCTATACTTTCAATAGAATCTTTTCTTTTTTTCACTCCTGAAATTTTCGTATTTTCAAATATCCTTGCTCCATGCTTCTTTGCATTATTTGCAGTAGCTGACACTATTTTTTCTGGAAATACAACTGAATCTGGTACTGCCATTCCTCTATCAATTCTTGGTGATAATGTAGGAATCGTCTCTATCATTTTCTCCTTTGATATCACTCTATTTTCAATTTCACATTCTTCACAGGCTATTATTTTTTTGTGGAAATATTCCTCTTCATCTCCCTTTACCAATACAAAATATCCTCCTGTCTCTTCAATACACCCGCGTGCTATTTGCTTTAATATTCTATTTTCTTTTATACAATCTCTCGCGACTCCTGGATCAGTTTCTGCATATCTAGCTCCGCTGTGAAGTAATCCATGAGAATTTATTGTTGCGCCATTTCCAATTTCTCCCTTCTCTATCAATGCAACTTGGTAGCCTCTCATCGATAGGTCTCGGGCAATCCCAACTCCCGTAATCCCGCCCCCTATTATGACCACCTTGTATTTTTCCATCGAACTTACTTATCTTCTAATCTGCATTAGACTTTTCGTCGAAACTCTCCAACCGATAGACTCATTTTTTAGTATTGTTAGTTTCAACCCAATGAACCCTCCTCTTGCTATAGATATAGATGGTACAATGTCTCGCGAAGATCGATCCATTGAAGGAAGAATATTTGATACACTTAGAAAATGGGAGGGTACAATCGTAATTGCAACAGGAAAAGCAGTACCCTATCCCATAGCGCTTTGTGAGTATATTGGTATTGATATACTAGTTGTAGCAGAGAACGGAGGCATTGTTGTTCACCACAATGAACTTATACCCACTTTTGATACTTCTTCTTTATCCGAATTTGACAAAGCATTTCGTGGAGATGGCCATGACTATGGTTGGCCTGGATCCGATCTGGTAAATCGATGGAGACAAACAGAAATAGCAGCTTCACATAGCGTCTCTTTGGATTTGCTTAAAGAATACGCCGACCAATTTGATCTCAACGTTGTGGATAGCAATTATGCTTATCATATTGGACCTTCTAAAATTGATAAGGGAATTGGACTTCGTACCCTTGCAACGCGACTCAATCTTGACCCCTTGGATTTTGTTTCCATCGGCGATTCTGATAATGATATTCCACTTTTTCTATCAACAGGAACTTCGTACGCGGTCTCAAACGCTCCCTCTTCTGTCCAATCAATGGCGACCAATGTGACTTCTCTCCCCTCTGCCTCCGGTTTACTAGAAGTTTTATCCTCTTTACAAACACGTTAAGTAGATTTCCTTCTCACATCCACAAACTCATCCCTCCATTCCTTGAATTTCCCATCAATCCAATCCTCGTCAAATCGTTCTATACATGGGATTTCATACGGAATCCAATTCTTTATCTCCAAAACTAAATCTTCAAATTTTTGTTCTGAAGTTTTGATTATAAGTATGGCTTCCTTTTCATTTTGAATTTCATTTTCCCATTCATACACAGAATTGCATTCCACTATATTAACACAAGCAGCTAGGTGGTTTTCAATAATCTTATGTGCTATGTCTTGAGACAATTTTCTTGGAACTGTTACATATCCTGTCGCCATTATACAATTTCTATAATCGACTTATGGGTCCCTGTTATGTCCCACTCATGCATGCAAAATTTTTCTCCCGTTTTTTTCTCACCATTTTCTATAGCTATCTCCCAATTACAAATCTCCGAATCCCATGCATCTTTCCTTCCACATAATACACATTCTCGTTCTGTAGGTGAGCATAATCTAACCTCCTTGGACATACTATTTCAGGTTAACCTCTACAGTATTTAAATAGATCTACCATCCGATACACGTAAACCAAAGAGAGTATAACCCAATTTATGACTTCTGGGACCCATGTAGGTTCCATTAAACTCATTGGAACCTCTCATGTTTCAATAGAGAGTGTGGAACTAGTTACTCAGACTATTGAGAATGACCTCCCTGATGTGGTCGCAGTCGAATTAGATGCCCTCCGGTATAAACAACTTTGCGGCGAGTTGCCGGATCAAATAATTCCCAATAAATTTCTCAATAATAAAACAATTTTCCAATTTTTAACATACTGGCTACTTTCTATACTTCAAAAGAGGATCGGAAAGCATTTTGGTGTGGATCCTGGGGCAGATATGAAGGCAGCAATTGACATAGCAACAGAAAATGACATCAACGTTGCACTCGTAGATCGGGACATCCAAATAACTATTAATAGATTTTGGACTAATATTTCTCCATTTCAAAAAATAAAATTAATTTGGGAACTTATCCACAGCGTAACCAGTTTTAACTCACTATTTACGTCAGGTGAAGATATCTCATCTGATATAGAAAATATGGATGTAGTGACCGCCATGCTTTCAGAATTCCGTAAATTTTCCCCCCGCGGGGCAGAGGCCCTCATTGATGAACGTGATGCATACATCGCCCACCAACTACTCAAAATAGCTTCTGTTGAAAATAATATAGTGGCAGTAGTTGGTGCTGGACATATCTCTGGAATTCAGGAATATCTCTCAAAACCAGACACCCTTCCCCCCCTTGAATCCTTGCTCAAGATATCTTCTCGAAGAAGATTCCCCATTTTAAAAATCATAGGATATACTGTTGCTTTGGCATTCCTTTTATTTTTTATTCTATTACTGATGGCAGGGGTACAAAATATGTTTTTACTCCGATTATTTTTATCTTGGATTATATTCAATGCCATATTTGCCTTTTCCCTTGCAAAACTTGCAGGGGCACATTGGACCAGCGCAACAGTTGGTGGACTAGTCGCTTGGGCAACTAGTCTCAACCCTCTACTGGCGCCTGGATGGTTCGCAGGGTATGTCGAATTACGATACCTTACAATATCTATATCTGATTTAGAAAAACTAAATGAACTTTTCGATAGTAGAGATATGCCCGTTTCTTCTCTCTTCTTAAGTTTATACAACGTACCTTTGTTCAAACTTATTATGATAGTTGCAATGACTAATATCGGAAGTATGATCGCTAGTTTCCTATTCCCTTTTGTTATCATCCCACTAATCGCACCCGATATAGGTGGTGTATCGGCTTTATTTGATGCACTTTTGCAAGGAGTGGAGAATACGCTTAAATTAATCCTTTAAAATCTTTTTGACCTTGAATGTCCACGCCACTTTCTGTAATTATGGCTAAATATATTCCATCTCCACTGGCAGTATCTCTTTGACTAGCACTTTTAATCGCTTGAGCTGCAACCGAAGAAGCTTCTTTATTAGACATTCCTTCTTCATATTTATCTTCAAGTACTCCATAAGCTAGCTGCATCCCGCTTCCTGTAGCCACATAATTATCCAACATAACTGCCCCTCCGATATCTAAACTGTATACTTGCCCTCCTTCTTTGTCTACTCCGCCCAATATTGGGGATATTAAAAATACAGTCCAATTACTTCTAAGAAAATTCCCTGCTAAAGTTGCTAGTGCTTTGATACTCATTTCTTTACCTCTTCTCATGGAGTATAAGCTGGTTTCTGCTTTCAACGAGCGAATAAATGCCTGGGCACCTCCCACTGAACCGCACATAGTTACCGCTGCATTTGGATGCACTTGTTCTACTTTTTGTACATCTTTGCTCGCAATAAACCGACCACCCAAGCTAGCTCTCATATCTGTTGCTAATACTACACCCTCCTTAGTAGATAATCCAACTGTCGTCGTCCCTGTTTTTATAACGCCATCCAATTCTTCCCGACTCATTTTTTGTCGTGGTACTTCTCCAAGTTCTGGAGCATAGGGATTAGAAAATAATTTTCTTCTCGTACTTATTCTAGAATCCATATCTGAAATAGTAGTCATCAATCCAAGTTACTTATTTCCATACATAAAGCCTAAACGCTTCGACATTATTTGCTCTTTCGAGAAACACTTATGTATAACTCCTGGTTATTATCCACATGGAATTACCCACTCCTCAGTCTCTAAAAAATAGGAGAGTAGAGCTCGGATTAACCCAAAGCGAATTGGGCATTCGAGCAGGAGTTTCGCAACCCCTCATAGCCCGTATAGAAGGTGGGGAAGTCGACCCTCGACTTTCCACTCTCCGGAAAATAGTCATCGCCATGGATGAAAAATCCGGATCCTTGGTCCGTGCAGAAGTTTTAATGCATTCTGACGTGATCAGCATTTCACCTACTGATACTGTCCAGGCCACTGTTAAACGTATGCAAGATACTGGATATTCTCAGCTACCAGTGATCCAAGATGGTTCATCCGTTGGTTCTATCAGTGATTCTAATATCATTCAATCCCACGCAAAATACGTAGATATCGGAGATTTACCAGTAAGTGAAATCATGGGTGAGAGTTTCCCAACCGTCGGAAAAAATTCTACCTTGGATGAAATATCTAACTTGCTATATCATTACAAAGCCATCGTAGTGATGGATTCTGGATCTACCGTTGGGATAATTACTCAAGCAGATGTTGCTGCTTACTTGGGTACTGATACTTCTCCATAATATTTTTGACGTAATCTTGTTATATCTAATTATTTAAACTTCGTATATAGTCGTTCAACTCTATCTAAAGTATCTGCATCATTTGGCTTCTTGTCATGTCGTATCCCTATAACTCGAGGGAATCTAAGGGCATACCCTGAAGAATAATTCGACGATTTCTGAATCTCTTCATATCCGACCTCTAATACGATCTCCGGCGTTAATGTTACTGACTTTCCAGTTTGATTCTCTATATGTGGGCGTAATAATTCTGTCATTTCTTCTAGTTCCGCATCTGTAATACCAGTCCCCACTCTGCCAATATTTTTATATTTTGAATTAGATTCAACTCCTTTCGAAACAATGGAAAGTTCAAAAGCTCCCAAGAAATTTGCTCTTCTCCCCTTCCCCCACTCTGCACCTGTGATGACACAATCTATCGTTTCCACACCCGGTTTGCATTTCATCCAATTCTTCCCGCGTTTACCTGGTGCGTACAACGAATCTGGGTTTTTCAACATTATTCCTTCAAATCCTTCTTCTAAATATCTAGATTCTATTTTTCTTATTTCACTAGGATCTTTGGTCAGTATAAGAGGAGAACTTCCTTCTTGCAAAATGGAATCAAGCCACTCTCTGCGTGACGTTAATGGGGAATCCAATAGATCAACACCATCTACGTGTACGCAATCGAAAAAATAAGGTCTGAGAAGAACTTCCTTTCGTGCCTTTTCAATATTGTGCTTTCTCCTAAATCTACGCAGAACTTCTTGAAATGGTAATGAATTTCCATTTGCATCTGCTGCAATTACCTCTCCATCAAGAATGGCAGGTTTTGAAAGGTTATTTTTAATAAAATCTACAATTTCCGGAAGAGGTTTTGTAACTTCTTCCATATTCCTGGAATACAGGAGAACAGATTCTCCATCATAATGGGCCTGAATTCTTGCACCATCATATTTCGGTTCTACGGATATTACTTCCCAAGTAGACAGGGCCTCTTCAATAGTACTAGCCTGGGCCAACATAGAACTAATTGGCCTCCCTATTTTCAGTTTAATTTCCTGCACTCCTTCAATTCCACGCTCCCGGGATATCTCTGCTACAAAACCAAAATCATTTGAAATCTGGAGTGCCCTTTCGACATCTACTACGGGTATGTCAAATGCTGCCGATATGGCATCTCTTATCGCCCCTTCCCCTACTCCGATTCTCATTTCCGACAAAACTAACCTTGAGATATATCTGGCTTCAAGTGGTCCGCACAAGTTAAACAAATTTGACAGCACTCGTCTTTTTTTCTCCAAACTACCCGATCCTTCTAGTGCAGCTATGGTGTATAAATTTGAATATAATTCATCCAATGTCATAGATTTTGATTCTTCAATACCAAATGAGAACAATCCTCTTTGGGCACCTGAATTATACTCTTCAGCGACAAGTCCTATTTCACCTAGATTCGCCAAACTATTTTCAATATCTTCAATAGTCACATCTGAACTTGCAGCAGAAGCTATCGCATTATAACAGAGACTAGGGCCAATATCCATTTTCCGATTGTCCCACGTTGGAAAAATCCTCCCCAAAAGAAATCTAACGACAATTTTTATATCAATATTTTCATCATTAAATATGTCCACTATGTGTTGACGAATCAAAAGATCAGAAGCTTCTTCTTCTATTTGCTTCAACCGATTTGCAAACTGTGCAAGTTCCATTGGATCGTGTATCCAGTCGATATGGATAAACGCACCGAGAAAAAACGATTCCTCTCTTCAAAACCAATAATTTTACAATAACAAGGTCTTGGTATCTCGATTTTCACTTTCACTACGCTCTAGGCGGGGCTATATATAATATTCCAGAAAAACATAATCTATGGAGGATCATGATTAATAGAAAATCCGCTTGCCCCAATTGTAGACAAGGTTACATAATCGGAACCTTCGGATGCACCTATTGTGGCACATCTGGATTAAACACGTCTTTGTTTGCTTATAATTAAAAATTTATATAATTCCCATTTCTGACAATCTCTTGGGTAAATATTCTTCTGTAACAAAGTCCAAACCTCTAGACGCTAGTGCTTGTTGTTCTGCCTTTTTACCCAGTTCCAATTGTAATTCTATTTGATTAGTCCAATATTCTCCTTGAAATCTTGGATCTTCTAGTTCACTTTTTAGCGCGTTTATATCTGCATCAGCCAATTCATCGGAGGGCAAGTCATATTCTATAATATCTATCGGCTGAATTCCTACAAACTGTGCTTCTGGCGTAGCAAGTTCTGGACTTAAATGTGCACTTTTAACCGATCCATATGCGACTGACCCAAAAATCCGATAACTCCATGGATCCCCATCTGTAAAAACTAATATTGGAAGATCTAATTCCCCATTTAATCTTTTTATTAATCTCCTCGTCGCACGAGCAGGTTGGCCCTTTAGGTGTACAATAATTGAATTATATTTTTCATCAAAACCATTCTCTACTAATCTATCGCGCATGCCTCCTGTTTCAACTGCCATGACGAAATCTGCGGAGTGGTCTATGAATTTAATCCTATCTGTATTTGCTGGAATTTGGTAACCTCCTTCTCCCACATCTTCTTGACAATGAATTTCACGTTCCCCCCTTCGAGTTTTCTCTTCAATTCTAAGGGGGCCAATTACAGTTGCCCCCGATTCTTCTGGCCGCATATGGAAATCTTCTCTTTTCACTCCTGACACAATTTCTAGATCTTCAATTAATTGGTTAGATTCTTCTTGCGCTATAAATTTTGCCTCTTTATCTTTCCAACTTTCAGATATGTAGTACAATTCCCTCAGCGTTGAAGATCTATTCTCATCAAGCTGATTGGTTAGAAATTCTATTGTAAATGCAGCTTTTAATAATTTCCTTGCCCCACCTATATTATTTGCAATTCTAGTTGTATTTTTTTCTCCATATACCCAAACCTTCAAATTCTCATCATATACTATGTTGGATTTATTTCTCGTTGGCAATTCCATCGAAGGGACGTTGCCTTCTATAAATTGATCATAAAACTTTTCTGCAATTTCAATAAGTTTTGTATGTCCCTTGGAATTCATATTTCTAACACCAATTTATCTTTTTCAATTCCTTTTATATCTATATCAAACTCTGTTCCTTCTTCTACACTATAGCATAATTTTTTTGACTCATTAGGTTGGATATCAGGCGACCATTTTATAAACCATTCATCTTCTATGTCTACTACTGCCCCTTCTGAAACCCCAGTCGGAGAATTTGATATAATTTCAGTTATGTCTAGCTTCAATTTTTTACCGATGTAATTACTAACCGTCAATTCAATTTTATCCCCCTCTTTATTTCTTGAAATTATCACATTTCCCATTATCTGCGCAAGAACCAATTCAACTGGGGGAATGTCTCTGTCTGTTATGTCTGCCACTCTTTCTGCAATTTTAGGAAGGAGAATTGCAAGAGTATCTCGTTTGAGCTTTTGCTTTTGAAATGCATCTCGTTGTTTCAAATATTTCTTGAGTTTTCTAGATATCTCCCGTATCGCCTTTTCAATCTCAATTTCTATAGTGGGGATATTCGCTATTGCATCCTTGGATTCACTCGTAAATGGAACATTTGTCGAAGCAATATGGACTACTAGGCTCATAGGACCTCTCGGAATCCCTCTTCCCTTTGATTGCTCCAATCCATAATTTCGCCAATCAATGCTCTTTACCACTTCTGTAACTGCACAACCACCTTGTTGATAAATCAATGGAACTCTATTCGCGAACCTAACCAATTCAACCGAACCCTCTTTTTCTAGATTTCCTCCATATGCCAAACCAGCTTCAATTACTATTGGATCTCCTCCGTAAGCTATTGCTTCACGACTACATGATGAAAAGAAGTCTGCATCAACTTCCTTGCGCAAACCCGATTCTATATTATCTACTCCAATTGGGGAAAGGCAATTAACTGGAGGGGCTCTCACATCTGTCGATTGCATTGCAGCAACCAAATTAGACATTGCATTTTTATTCTTTTTCAATATAGAAATACCTGGAACTCTATCTTCAATTATTTTCAATTCACCCCAAATTTCATCAACTACCTTCCCCCTCGAAACTTCTCCGATAATCCTATTCGTATTATTCCCTTCTTTTTTAACGTTGACTTCCAAAATATATTGTTCTAATTTCTCTTTAGTGACTCTACCCATCGAAGCTTTGGTTTGCAAACCACGTACTATCTTACTCGAAACAGAACGAACCGTGTCTTCATCTTTCCTATGCTCCGTTACTCTGTTTATTAAATCAATAAGATGTATGATTTGAATTTCTTTAAATCTACTCCAAATAATATTCCTAATGATTTTCTGAGATGCCTCATCCAATTTATATTTCGGATCATCTTCTATTGAATTTAAACTCTCATTTATGATATCTTCGAGTTCTAAATATGTTATTTGATCCCTTTCAATCAATCGTTCCTTTACACGTTTGACGATTTTGGATGGCATTTCCAAACTCACCATTTCTTTTGAAGCAAGATTTGATTCTACTTCATTTTCTACGTCTTTCAATTTAGGAATTTTCCATTGAAACTCTCTTCCATAATGTATGTCTCTAAATCTATTTATTATCCCCTTTGCAGTTTTCTTTCCAACACTAGAGAATTCTTCTTGTAGGAATGTCAGTACGGCATCCGTTTCAGAATTATCACACATTTTGATTAAATACCCTAGTTGAATACCATGTGGATGGGGGCGAATAGGTTCGGTTTTAGCCGGTTTTTCCTCAGTACTCCTCTCAAATTTAAGATGTTTTTTTGGCTCAACCAATTCTAAACGTGCATGTGGATTTGCAATAGCGGTGTATCTGATATATTCGTGCAGTTGGACTCTAGATCTCATATCTGCCTCTAGCGTAAATACGATCCTTGTTCCGTGGGGTCGATCCCATTCTTTTGTTTTGTGAACGAGTATCTCCGGTTCATTTTTTTCAGTATTTATGACCAATTCAAAATATTTTGCATCTTTTTTACTAGATGTCCTACTAGTCACTTTAACGGGACTCCCCGAAGTCATTTGTGAATAGAGCACAACCGATGAAATTCCAATTCCTTGCTGGCCCCTAGATTGTTCTCTTCTGTGAAACCTAGATCCGTACAATAATTTGGCAAATACATTTGGAATTTGCTTTTCTGTGATCCCTGGGCCATTGTCTTCAACTATGATCGTATAATATTTCCCATCTTCTTGAATTTCAACATATATATCTGGTAAATATCCTGCTTCTTCAGTAGCATCCAATGCATTATCTACTGCTTCTTTAATAGCAGTCACTAACGACCGTGACTTGGAATCAAACCCCAGCATATGTTTATTTTTCTCAAAAAATTCCGCTATTGAAATTTGTCTCTGATCTGCGGCTAATTTTTCAGCTATATCGTCTTCCCCGAGTTTCAACTGGGATGAATTCATTTCTCAATCCGAAATATATCTGGGATAAATTAAAGCAATTCGATTTAATGTTTCTCCTACCAGTATGCTGAAATTAAACCATTTAATGCACTACTCTCTTGTAGTTTTAATGTCTCCTTTTCAAGTGTTTTTTTGAAATCCCTTAGTTTATAATTCTTCATATATCCAAATCGAGCACCATCAGCGCTTTTAAACCCCTGGAACACCTGCATTTACATAGGTTCAAATGTCAGGCGAAAATGCATACGGTGCTGAACATATCCAAGTACTAGAAGGTTTAGAAGCTGTCCGAAAACGTCCTGCCATGTATATTGGCTCAACAGACGAACGCGGACTTCACCATCTTATCTATGAAACTGTGGATAATTCCGTGGATGAAACACTAGCTGGTCATTGTAGTTTAATTGAAGTCACCATCCATGAAGATAACTCTGCAAGCATCTCTGACAATGGACGTGGAATCCCTGTGGGGATCCACCCTGAGTATAAAATCCCCGCTTTAGAAGTTATCATGACAACACTCCACGCAGGCGGAAAATTTGATAATAAATCTTATCAGGTTTCTGGAGGTCTCCATGGAGTTGGAATTTCGGTGGTAAATGCGTTATCTTCACGACTAGATGTGGAAGTCCAGCGGGATGGGGGGATTTGGTCTCAATCATATGAAGTCGGGTCTGCAAAAACAGACCTAAATAAACTAGATCAAACCACTAACGCCACTGGAACAAAAATTCGATTTTGGCCCGACCCTGATATATTTGAAAGTTTAGATTTTAATTATTCTACTCTATCATCTCGTTTACGAGAACTAGCTTTCCTCAATCCTGAGGCAACTATTGTTTTATCAGATGAACGATCTGGAGAGAGCCAAACTTTCAAATACGAAGGTGGAATCAAAGAGCTGGTATTGTACCTCAATGAAACCAAAACCGCGATCCACGAAGATGTAATATACATGCAAAATGAAGCGGATATGATCATGGTTGAAGTTGCCATGCAATCTACAGAAAACCTTCAATCTTCGATACATACTTTTGCTAATAATATTAACACAAGAGAAGGCGGGACTCACTTAACTGGATTCAAAACAGCCCTAACACGATGTGTAAACGATTATGCAGACCGTCGTGGAATGCTTAAAGAATTGGATGAATTACTTAAAGGGGATGATATTAGGGAAGGTCTAACCGTTGTGATTTCTATTAAACATCCCGATCCGCAGTTCGAAGGCCAAACAAAAACTAAGCTTGGAAATTCTGAAGTACGGGGGATCGTAGAAAGTTCGGTTCATAAAGGCCTTTCTACATATTTCGAAGAAAATCCAAAAGTTGCAACGTTAATAATCCAAAAATCCTTGCAAGCTGCAAAGGCAAGGCGCGCCGCAAAAAAAGCTGCGGAATTAACTCGAAGAAAAAATGCCCTTTCTTCTACATCACTCCCTGGAAAATTGGCCGATTGCCAGTCCAGAGATCCTGAAGAATCTGAAATTTTCATAGTCGAGGGGGATTCTGCAGGGGGTTCTGCAAAACAAGCTAGGGATCGGGCATTCCAAGCAATTCTTCCTCTCCGTGGTAAAATCATAAACGTGGAAAAACACCGTCTAGACCGAATACTAGAAAACGAAGAAATTAGGTCTTTAATAACTGCAATTGGGACTGGAATTGGAGAAGAATTTGACTCAAGTAAAATACGATATCATAAAATCATTTTGATGACCGACGCAGATGTTGACGGTGCTCATATTCGAACATTACTATTGACATTCTTATATCGTCACATGCAACCTCTAATAGAGAGTGGATTTGTATATGCGGCCCAACCACCATTGTATAGGGTTCGATATAGAAATACGACCTATGATGCAATGACTGATGCAGAACGTGATCACATTATCTCTACTATCTGCAAAGGTTCTCCTTCTGGCATCCAGCGCTTCAAAGGTCTAGGGGAAATGAACCCCGAGCAACTTTGGGCGACAACAATGTCACCTTCTACTCGATACTTAAAGCAAATGACAATTGAAGACGCTGCAGATGCAGATCGAATGTTTTCAATCCTAATGGGGGATGAAGTTGAACCTAGAAAACAGTTCATAAGAGACCATTCTGCAGATGCAGCATGGGTGGATATCTAGTATACTATTAAAATCATGAGTTCCGAAGATACTAACCTCGATTCAACAACAGAAGATAGAATCATCCGAGTCAGGATCGAGGAAGAGATGGAACAATCATATATTGACTATGCCATGAGTGTCATTGCAGGGCGGGCACTCCCTGATGTACGTGATGGACTCAAGCCAGTCCACAGGAGAATTTTATATGCTATGCATCAATTAGGCATCTCGAGCAATTCTAGTTATAGGAAAGCATCTTCAATCGTGGGCCAAACTATGGGGGATTTCCATCCCCATGGGGATTCTGCCATTTATGATGCACTTGTTCGAATGGCACAGCCCTTTTCCATGCGCTACCCTCTAGTAGAAGGCCAAGGAAACTTTGGATCTGTAGACGGTGATCATGCGGCAGCAATGAGGTACACTGAAGCAAGAATGGAGAGTGTCACCGAAGCATTCCTTTCAGACATCGACCGTGACACTGTTGATTTCCAACCCAATTACGACGATCGATTATCCGAACCTATCGTTTTGCCCACCAAAATCCCTGGATTGCTGGTAAATGGATCTTCTGGTATCGCTGTTGGAATGAGTACTAATATACCTCCTCATAACCTTGGAGAGTTAATCGACGCAACCATTTATATAATCGACAAACCGAATTGTGATGTCATAGAACTTATCGATTTACCTGATAGTCCCGGGCCCATTATCGGACCAGATTTTCCAACAGGTGGTGCAATAGTCGGCAGAGAAGGTATTCATGATGCTTACACCACTGGCCGTGGAAAAATTAGAATTCGAGCTAGTTATGAGATTGAACCTTCTGATAGTGGTGATAAAATAGTCATAACTGAAATTCCTTATCAAGTGAATAAATCTAGAATGGTTACTCACATTGCAAACTTAGCCAATGATGGGATAATTGAAGGTATAACTGACCTGCGCGACGAATCTAATCGAGATGGTATCCGGGTTGTAATCGAACTATCTAGGTCTGCAAATACCGATGTCGTTCAAAACCAACTCCTCGGTAGGGTTTTTGAAACCACCTTTGGGGTGATAAATTTGGCCCTAGTCAATGGACAACCCCAAATTCTGAATTTGAAAGATTCACTATGCCATTTTATTGATCATAGAAAGGAAGTTGTAACTCGAAAATCAGAATTTGATCTCTATGAATCTGAAGAGCGTGCCCATATTCTTGAAGGTCGGTTAGTAGCACTCGAACGAATTGACGATGTTGTCAATACAATACGAGGTGCATCCAATCGGGCAGAAGCAAAGCAATCATTATGTGATCTATTTGGATTGTCTGAAGTTCAATCCGAGCACATTGTAAGAATGCAACTAGGCAGTCTCACCCAAATGGAATCTGTTGAGATTCAATCTGAACATTCAGATTTATTAAATCGAATCAAATACCTAGAAGAAATACTCTCTGATGAATCGAAACTCCTAGATGTAATCAAAGAAGAACTCCTCCAGATACGTGAAAAATATTCTGACACACGAAGGACTATAATCGTACCAGATACTGGAAAGGTGAGTAGGGACGATCTCATACCTCAAGAAAATGTGGTTATCGTTGTCACCGATTCTGATTATATCAAAAGAATGTCAATTTCCACTTTTAAAGCTCAACACCGTGGTGGAAAAGGAATCATTGGAACTGCACTCCGAGATGGAGATCAAGTTGCTACTGTCTTCTTTGCCAATACTCATGATTATCTCTTATGCTTCACAAATCTAGGCCGGGTATATCGATTAAAAGTATATGATGTACCCACCAAGAGTAGAACTGCACGTGGGGTGTCTGCTGTAAATGTTTTGAAACTTGGAGATGGTGAAGAAATAGCCGCTGTTGTAGCAACCACTGATTTCGAACCAGGGGAATATTTCACGATGATAACTAGAGATGGATATATAAAGCGCACTTCAGTCGAATCTTTCCAAAATATTCGAACTGTTGGGATCTTAGCAACCAAGTTAGAAGACGGAGATAAATTAGTAGATGTAGTACTCACTAATGGAACTCAAGAATTAGTTATATCTACCAATCAAGGAAAAAGTATCAGATTCGCCGATACACAAGTCCGATCAATGGGGCGCTCTGCCCGAGGGGTGCGAGCAATCCGTTTGAATAGCGGAGATGCCGTCGCGGGAGTTGCAGCCGTTGGTGAGTCTTCAAGTTGGATTTTGACCATCACTGAACATGGGTATGGAAAACGTTCCAATCTCGATGCATACCGAGTCCAATCAAGAAATGGTAAAGGTGTAATTGATATAAAAACTGGAAAAAGGAATGGAGAAGTTTGTGCCATAAAAACTGTCCGAGAGGGGGACCATTTGATCGCGATAACTGAAAAGGGACAAATAATGAGAACTATTGTGGACGGAATATCGTTAATCGGAAGAAATACTATGGGTGTCACTATTATGGGCATCGATGATGGGGATCGGTTAGCTAGTGTTGATATCATTCCAAATTCAAATGTAGGCGATTTCGAAATTGAATCCGCCGAAGAAGAATTATCTGAAGAGGAATCCTCTGAAGAAAAATCTACCAATGAATTGGAAGAATCACCTGGGCCAAATAACGATAATTAATAGATATTAATTTTACAGATATTCTGAACAAACCCTTTTGATCCCCTCTTCCAACTCTATCTCTGGTACCCACCCCGTGGCTTCATAAATTTTAGTTGAATCTGCACAGGTATCATGAACATAAACCGATTCTGGTATTGGATTTTTTACATATCGGGCTTCTACATTCGCTCCTAATTCTACATTGATCATATCTACAATTTCGTTAAAACTAACCGCTCTACCTGTCCCTACATTATATACTCCTGATATATCTTCCTCACCTATCATTTCTGCAGCCCTGACTACATCTTCAATATGTGTGAAATCTCTCGTCTGACTTCCATCCCCATAAATTTCTGGACCAATTCCTTTGGCAATTTCATCGGCGAATTGAGCAATTATATTTGCATATTTCCCCTTATGCGATTCGTTACCTCCATACCCTTGATATACTGAGAAAAAACGTAACCCTGCCATTTGAATTCCATACTGGTTATGGAAATACTCTGCATACCTTTCCCGGGCCAATTTAGAAGCTTCATATCCTGTGCGAGATTCTATTTCCATCTTTTCCGATGTAGGGGTCTTTCTACTGCCATATATAGAAGAGGTAGATGCATAAACTACTTTTCTACATCCGTTTTCCATCCCCTGCTTCACGGTATTGATGAACCCTTCGACATTTACCCTAGATCCTGTCACTGGATCTTGTTTATGCATCTGATACGATGACAGTGCCGCAAGATGGAAAATAATATCAACATCTGTTGGTAGGTCTGTGTCTAATACATCCATTTGCTGAAAATCAACTGATTCATCCAAATTACTTTGGGTCCCAAGATACTCATTATCAATGGCAATGACTTCATTTTCTTTTGCCAATTTATTTGCCAAATTCGACCCAATAAACCCCGCCCCTCCTGTGACAAGAATGGATAGATTTTTCATACCTACTTTTCTATCAATCTACTTAAACATTAACGTAACTAATTATTTATTAGTGCATAGAAACCCCCTCTCGTGTAACCATGGAACCAAAATATCCCCAAGTTAGTGTAAATTATCCCGCAAGTACTACATTCGAAGAATTCAGTTCTACTGTACTTGAAATCGAAAAACTACATTATGATGGCTTGACTGTGGCTGATCAATCTCTACGTAGGAATACATATGCATGGTCTGCATTTGCAGCACATAATACTAGTAATATTTGGGTTGGTCCAGCAGTAACTAATCCCTTTTCTCGAAATCCTGGGTTAACTGCAGCATCCGTGGCAACAATAGACGAAATTTCTAATGGTAGGGCAATTCTTGGACTTGGACTAGGTGGACATGGAGTTGGTCCATTTGGGTATGATCAAACAAGATCAATTGGGGCATGTAAGGATACAATAATTGCAGTAAAAAAACTACTTTCTGGAGAAAAAATAACTATGGATGCACCCGAATTCAAACTCCATGAAGCCTTACTAGAATTCACCCCCATCCGCCGATCCATTCCACTCTATATTGGTGGAAGGGGTCCTTTACTTTTATCTTTGGCAGGTAAATTCGCAGATGGGGTATTCATTGGAGGGGGACTTCTATCGAAAAAAGGAATGGCATATGCAAAAGATCGCATTTCTATCGGGGCAGAATCTTCGAATCGGAGTATAAGTGACATCGATTTAAGATGCTTTGCTTCACTTTCAATAGCATCTGATGCAGATGTTGCCTTCGATGGCGTTTCTAGACATATTGCAACCCGGGTGTCTCACCAAGCAAATCTAGAAGCATTACAAAAAGGAGGTGTCTCCCGAAACGAAATAGAACATGTAGCCAACCTAGATCTGGATTCCTTAACAACAAAAGAACTGAGAGACGAAGTTCCTCTTTCGATCATTGAACAATTTGTACTGTGTGGGACCCCTGAATACTGCTCCGAAAGATTTCATTCACTTTTCGAATCCGGAATTACCAATTTCACTGTTGTGGCAAGGGTTAATGATGACAATGGTAGATCCGAATGTCTAAAACTTTTTTCAGATCAAATATTGTCGCCTTATTTTTCATAACCCAATCATCGAATTTATTTAATTTCAACTTCTACTGATATTTGTGGCAAACTTTTACCTCCCTGTCGAATTAACCAGTGTACAAAAACAAATTCTAACCACTCTTGTCAATTTATATTCTGTATATGATTTTTCTACCAATGAAAAATCTATTAAAGGAGAATCAATAGCAAAGGAAACTGGAAAGAACGCTGGTACTATCCGAAATCAGATGCAAAGTCTTAAAGCTTTAAAATTAGTCGAAGGCGTCCCTGGTCCCAATGGTGGCTATCGCCCAACTGCATTTACATACGAGGCTTTGGATATATCCAAATTTGATACGCCCGCAGAAGTACCATTCAGCCATAATGGAATTTCCCACCCTGATATATTGCCCCTTGAACTCACTTTCACTAGTCTAAATCACCCCGATCTCTGCAGGGCAAAGGTCCGTGTACTCGGAACTCTCCGCGACATAAACCAATTCGATTCAGTTAAGATAGGTCCAACTCCAATTTCGAAATTAACTGTAGAAGGAAAAGTCGAGGCAAAAGATGAAACACACGGAATTTTGATTTTGGAGATTGATTCCATATCTGCAGGACCAAAATCCGATACTACTTATCTATAAGAGAAAAAAACAGATTATGGACGAACCCCTTTCTGTAGAAGATATATTGTTAGATCGGGTCCATTCTTTCAATAAATTGGGTTATTTAGGATTAACTGGATTTTTGGGCTTTGCTGGCTTCGTTAACACCGATTTTTTCTTTACATTTCTCCTTTTCTTTCTTTTTCTTCTGGGCAGACTTCCTATCAAAATGAACAAGTTAGGTTATTTAGGATTGACTGGATTTTTGGGCTTTGCTGGGTTTTTTAATCCCGATTTTTTATTTATTTTTTCTTTCTTCTTTCTATTTCTTTTAGGAAAATTACCAAATTCTCCGGTATTCCTTCCTGTCTTGGAAAAATAGACAACGTATAATTTTATGCAAGATCTGTATAACTTGTGGACCCTTCCAATCCATTTGGACCTTCTCCCAAACAAAAACCTTCTAACCAAATTATAATCCACATAGATATGGACTGTTTCTACGTTTCATGCGAACGTTTGCGGGATCCAATTTTAATCGACCAACCTGTGATAGTAGGGATGAATTATACTCCCGGTGAATCTAGAGGTGCGGTAGCTACTGCGAGTTACGAGGCCAGAGATTTAGGCATTAAAAGCGCAATGAATATTTCCAAAGCTCTCTCCATCCTCCCTGACAAGGAACTTAATCCCTCATTTGAACCTTCTTGCTACTACCGCACTGCCGACAAAAATTTTTACAGGGAAATTTCCCAAAGTGTAAGAACCATCCTTGAAGATTTTTCAGACGTCGCTCGACATGTTAGCATAGACGAAGCCTATTTGGATGTAACAAGTAAAACAACTTGGACTTCTTCATCTACCTTCTCTCAAATTTTGAGAGATGAAATAGAGTCTGTAGTAGGTGTTCCTTCAAGTATCGGTGTTGCCCCCTCTATGAGTATCGCAAAAATGGCCAGTTCGATTGAAAAACCAAAGGGAATCGTAGTTGTCAAACCCGAACAAACCAAAGAATTTCTCTCCAATTTGCCTATCGAAAAGCTACCCGGAATTGGGCCAGTCACTGCAAAATCTCTCCATTCTGATGGGATAAAACTCATAGGGGAGTTGGCTACTATTCCCCCTGTGGATCTTAAAAATAAATACGGGAATAAGGGGATCTCACTTTCCATACTTTCCCGCGGAGAGGATTCTAAAAAAGTAATTCCCATGGGTCCTAAAAAGAGTATTTCCAGAGAATCTTCATT
>WTZU01000030.1 GCA_009889625.1 Candidatus Hikarchaeia archaeon HikBin5
AAGGTGAGGGGGAATTTTCACTCACTGGGGACAACCCCGATCCAACTAGTAGTGATGATAGTCATAATTTTGGCCCAATTCCGAAATCTGCCATTCTTGGAAAAATAACTATTTGATCCCCAATCTTCTCCACTGACTACCTAGTGAAGTTCATTAACTACCCCATTAAACTTTAATCCAATAATCTTATCTCATGTATGATCTTCGGGGGAATCAATTTGAATAAAATTGATCTATCCATTCTCAAATTTGTCTCAATGGCACATGCCACTGTTCATACTTTCGAACTTTCGATCCCAATATTCGTTGTCATTTGGTTATCCGAATTCGATACTACACCTGCGATCATTGGCCTTATCGTCACTGTTGGATATGGTCTATTTGGATTGGGTTCCCTCCCTAGTGGAATTCTAGCAGATCACATCAGCTCCAAAAAACTCATTCTGTTATGCTTACTCGGAATGGCAACTTCATTCTATATATTGAGTATGTCCCATAGTCTATTTTCCATAGCATTCGCATTATTTGTATGGGGGGCTGCAGCTAGTATATACCACCCCACCGGACTTTCTCTCATCAGCAGGAAAGTTGAATCAATAGGAACTATCTACGCGTACCATGGTATTGCAGGCAATATCGGAACTGCGTTCGGACCTCTTGCAACTATATTGCTATTAGTCTTTTTCGATTGGAGATATGTCGCAGCAATTTTGGCCACCCTTTCTTTATTCGTCGCCATCGCATCTTCACAAATCAAAATTGAAGATACCTTCTCTGGGAATTCTGATACTCAATACATTCTTTCAAATAACGCCCTACGAAAAACTTCGTCTAATATTAAATTCTTGTTGGCTGGTGTTTTCCTACTCATCTTCATATTGGTGGTCTCCTATGGATTTTATTATCGGAGTATCCTAACTTTCCTTCCTGTAGTGCTATCTCTCTTGAAAACCGATCCTATCTCGATACTTGGATTCTCTTTCGAGACATCCAACTATTTCTATGCCGGCATTTTGACAATCGGGGCACTAGGGCAATATGTAGCAGGAAAAATTTCAGACCGTTTCAGACCAGAATCTCCCCTCCTCCTCGGCTATTTCACATTGGGCGCACTTTCCCTTTTCTTCCTCCCTGCGGTCCAATCTGGAATAATGCTATTTGCCCTTTTTGGCATGGCTTTGGGATTTTTCCTTTTCTTCATTCAACCCCTTCAAGCCACTCTTATTAGTCTCCACACTCCTGAAGAAACACGTGGGCTGTCCTTTGGAATAACCTTTACGGGAGTTTATGGCATTGGCGCGATTGGAGGTGCTGTTGCAGGGGGTTTATTAACTTATTTCAGTCCTCTATTTCTATTCGTAACACTTGCATTAGTGATGCTATTCGCATCGTGTCTCTTGTACGTGATAAAAAAATCTCTATCTTTTAATTCACCCAATTGATCCTCAATCGGAAAGCTGTAATATCTTCAACACTTCAAATCCTCAATGGACTCTGCAGATAGAAACTTTGCATTAATGCTTAGTTTTGCACATGGGCTTGATCATTTTACTAGAAGACTTATTCCTCCTCTTATTCCCATCTGGGCTTTACTTTTTGGAACTCCTTTGTGGCAAATTGCACTCATCCCTGCATTATTGCTATTTGGAAGTGCAATATTCCATATACCTGCTGGGATCATTTCCGATTCAAAAGATAGGAAGTACTTGCTACCATTCGGAACTGCTCTCCTTGGATTGACTTATTTACTATTCACTTTCGCCGCATTCAGCTCGGCTCTAGATTTTACAGTCAATTTCCTAAATTATCCCTTCAATGGACGTCTAGTTATCATGATGGTGGCTATGTTTTTAGGAGGGATGGGAACTAGTGTTTTACACCCAACTGGGCTCCCTCTCTTGACAACAAACATTTCTCCAGAACTCAAAGGGAGTGCCTATGGAATGTGGAATAGTGCAGCAAAATTTGGAGATGGACTTGGGCCTGCAGTTCTAGGTGTGCTTTTACTGTATATGGATTGGCCATTAATTTTCATTTTCTTTGGATTGGTCCACATTTTTTATGGGGTCTTCTTATTCATGGCATTAGGTAACTATGACACTTCCCCTCCTATATTCTCAAAAGATCTTTCCAGTAGCCCCCCTGCCACCTGGAAAAAAGACCCTCGAGTTTATACTTACCCTCTATTAGCCGTATTGGCTTTCATTTCTATCAAAGGCGTCGGAGACGATGGCCTAGGAACTTTCATTCCCACATTCATCGTTGAATTGTATGGTTATACATTCGAATTATTCGGCACCGTTGTCACTTCCACTTCCACCGCTAGTTTGTACTATGCTGCAACTCTTCTCTCTGCAGCATTCTTTTCCCTTTGGTGTGGCAAATTGGTTGATAAATACGATCCAAGAACTGTACTGATAGTATTTGCCATTATCGGGGTTGTCCCTATTTTTGCCTTGGCATTCATTGACCTATCTCCCATTTCTTTACTCATAGTCTTGATTTTAATCGGATCATCCATTTGGGGGGCCGCACCTGCTAGAGATGCTCTAATTAGTTCCATAGCTCCTCCTGAAATGGAAGGTAGGACCTTCGCTTATCTATGGACTGGGGCACTTTTATTTGGTTCCATATCTCCTATAATTGTAGGATACGTTGGGGATGTAGGTGGACTCAGAAGTGCATTTGCAATTATTGCTATTTTTATAGCTCTTTCTGCACTTCCTCTCTTCTTACTCTACAGTAAGAATGTATATCTACCTTCTAATTCTTAATCCTTAATAGAGATTATAAATGAAATACACTTCTTCAAATTTTGCCTTATTGATGGCATTTACACATGGAATAGACCACTTTGCCCGCAGAATGATCCCGCCCCTGATCCCTCTCTGGGCGCTTTTTTTTGGAGCCCCCCTCTGGCAAATTGCTCTTCTACCTGCAATACAAATATTCAGCACCGGGCTATTCCAAATACCCTCTGGTATTGTAGCCGATTCTAGTGATAGGCGTATTCTGTTACCTTTGGCATTCGGTACCCATGGAATTACTTATGCATTATTTGCTATCGGCGCAACAAGTTCTTTTTTAGCATTCGAAGTTCTTCTCTTTGGACAATCATTCGATTGCAGACTCTTGATAATGATGCTTGCCATGTTTTTATCTGGTGCAGGTTCTAGTCTATTACACCCTGCTGGGTACCCTCTCATAACTGCAAATATTCCTGCAGATTCTAAAGGAAGGGCATATGGTCTCTGGGGGAGCTCTGCAAAATTTGGAGATGGACTTGGACCTGCGGTATTGGGAATTTTTGTAATTTATCTAGATTGGTCTTTGATTTTCATAGGCCTCGGTGCATTTTTATTGATTTATGCATTCTTTTTATTCTCCATTTTGAAAGGGTATAATACACTACCCACTTCCAAGAAAAACATTTCTCCTTCGTCTTCAAGTTTTTGGAAATCCGACCCTCGTGCATACGTCCTCCCGATTTTGGCCATTTTAGCATATTTCTCCATCCGCGGAATCACTGCCGATGGCATAGGTGCCCTTTTCCCAGCATTCCTCGATGAAATATATGGTTATACATTCGAATTATTCGGCACTGTCGTTACTTCTACTTCCACCGCAAGTTGGTATTTTTCAGTATTATTAATTTCCGCGGGACTGAGCCAATTAGTAGTCGGCAAA
>WTZU01000031.1 GCA_009889625.1 Candidatus Hikarchaeia archaeon HikBin5
AGTAAGGGATTTGAACCCCTGGCCATCTGGTTAAAAGCCAGATGCTCTACCTGACTGAGCTAACTGCCCTAAGTCGTTTAAAATCGACGTGGTGAAATAGGTTTCCATACACTCCAAGCTAATTATTTAAGTAAAAATTATTCTGAGACAAAATCCTGGACAGTGTTGGCATAACATAGTAGCTTTGCTTCATCGAAAGATTTTCCTATTAACTGAATCCCGATGGGCAAGCCATCTATTGTTCCATTAGGTATGGATATTGCAGGTAGCCCTGTGAGGTTTGCTATTCGGGTGTTTCTTCCCGTGTCGAATCCAGGATCAGAAGCATCTTCAACACGGGGGGGGAGACCCACCATGGTGGGAGTTACCAAAACATCTACGGTGTTCATCGAATTCTCAAAGTTAATAGTAAATTGAGATCTTGCTGCTTGAGAATAAGTATAGCTCTGCCCATTGTTTTCATCTAGTAGATAACAACCAGTGAGTAATTTCGATTTGTAGTAACGTCCCAATTTGAAATCTTCTTCTTGTGCACGATGAGTGAAGTTTGATTGATAGAATGGATCGGCAGAACCTCCTTTTCGGTAGGGCGCACCTCTGGCCCTCCAGTGAACCGCTGTTTCGGCGTAAGATATGTGATCTTTTAGTGCTTTGTGTTCTGCTAGTTTTGGGATAGAAATAGATTTTATAGATGCGCCAGCATCGGAAAGATTATCGATTGTTTTGCGTGTTTGTGATTCGATTTCTGCGTGGACCCCTTCGCCGAATCCTTCTTCTAATAATCCAAATGTTATCTGATCTACAGAGGGTTGGTTCTGCAAAGAATCCATATAACCCCCAAATTTATAATCATCTTTGCCTACTGCCTGCATACTTGCGGGATCTTTTTGGTCCTTTCCTGCAATTGCATCGAGGCATAAGGCCATGTTTTCAACTGTTGTGGAGAAAATACCCACATGATCTAGGGTATAGGTATTTTCTACAACGCCATTGAGTGATATGAGACCATAAGTAGGTTTAATTCCTAAAACTCCACAAAAAGCTGCAGGTCCTCGGACCGAACCACCGGTATCAGTGCCAATTGCTATATCAACAACTCCAGTTGCTGTAGCAACAGCGCTGCCTCCTGAAGATCCCCCGGCAACCCTAGTAGGGTCATGGGGGTTTAATATAGGCCCATCGACACTAGTTGTGGAACGGGGAGATGCGGCCAATTCATCTAGAGTTGTCTTGGCAGTTATAGTAGCCCCAGCAGATAATAATCGTGTCACCATAGTGGCATCAGAGGTCGGAATGAAATTTGAAAAAATTTCAGAACCAGCCCTCATAGGTATTCCTGCGATAGAGATTGCGTCTTTGATGCCCACGGTTAGATTAGAAAGGGTTCCTTGAGAAGAAGGGGGGATTAGACAGGAGACAGTAATGGCATTATAGGGGTCTTTTTTTGGAAGTTGCCAAGATCTATTTTCAATGTTGGTTGGGGAGAGTACCGAAGTTGCATACGGATCTTCTAATTTTTGAATGTTATCCATCACATCTTTGTGTAAATGTTCTACATCAATAGGATCCACAGAAATTCCGAATTTTGAGCCGAGTTGGATTAATTCAGAAGGGGTGAGATTGAATTCCATAATCCATAGATAGTCCGGATACAAGTTAAAGGGACATACTATAGTTATATAAAATCAAATTTCGACGAAAATTTTGTTATCTTGTACAGTTACCTCGTAAAGAGGTAATGTTATTTTTGAGTCACCTAAGTGTGCCCCAGTTTCTAGATTGAATTCCCAACCGTGCCAGGGGCATGCAAGAACTATATTAGGTCCGAAATATTCTTTCACCCGGAGTCCAACTCCAGTAAACTCTGCAAGTAATTCGTGTCCAACTCGCCCAGTACAAACGGGCCCCCCTGCATGAGGGCATTTATTTGATGCTGCATAATAATTTCCTTCGATATTGAAAACGCCTATAGAGTTTCCATCTAATTCAACTATTTTTCTCTCTCCAGGAGGCAATTCAGATACATCACAAATTGGTACTTGAGTCATATTCCAAATACCTCTTCTGCAGTTCCAGATAAGATACGTTTTTTCTCTTTTTCCGACAGAATAGGAAGTTCTGTGATGGTACTAGGAGGATCGTAATCCCAATGAGGATAATCAGATGCATACATAATTCTATCTGCGCCGCCTATCATATCGATAACCTGGCGTAGGTATGATAAATCTTCAGGTAGTTCTATTGGTTGTGCTCCAAAGTACATATTTTTTATATATTCCGATGGTTTTTTCGTCAATAAAGGGGCCTCAGATTGTCTTTTTAGGTATTCTACATCGAGTCTTTGCATCATTAGGGGTATCCAAAATACTCCAGATTCCATAAAAGCTATTTTTAGATTTGGGAATTTTTCAGGTACCCCTTGAATTATTAGACTAGTCATTTGGGATTGATTGGCCATTAAAAATCCAAGTACGTGAGTTTCAATGAATTTCTCATATCCTGCGGTGACAAACTCATCAATTCCGCCTCCCCCTGCATGGAATACAACAGGAAGGTTATGATCCTCTGCTGCTTCATATATTGGGTCATATTTTCGGTTTCCAAAAGGAGGTTCGGGTCCGGCGGTTACGAAACAGCCCCCTATGATACCCTTTTCGTCGGCGCACCGATCTATGAGTTCGACTGCTTCTCGTGGTTCTTGGAAAGGCAAAGGCATCATTGTGAAAATCCCTTCAGATGGATCTACCACCTCATCTAACATATAATCCGTATAAGCATTAGACAGAAGGGTGGCACGTTCGTCGTCTCCTTTTATTCTCGAAAAACTAAGCATTTTTTGAGAGAGCATATTAATGGCATCGAGACCCAGAAATTCCATCACATCGGGAATTATTTCGGGTGTAAATCCACCTGCTTTTCGTTGCATTTCAGTAAACTCATCCCGTTGGATTCTACCGAAAACGGATCTGTCACCTGTAGAAATGGGATAGATACCAGCTATGCTAGCTTTGTCCTTGCCAGACCCACCGATCATTCGTGATTTCCAGGGTTCTGGAAAGTAATTCACCAATTGGTCCAACCCTTCCATAAAATGTGCATCTGAATCTATTACACGATAGTTGTATTTCCCCATGCAGTCTAAAAGAATTTAGAGATACTATAAGTTTTCTAGGTTGTTTTTAGATAATAAAGAGGTGGCTGGGGAGAGTAAGCCCCCTTCTGTTTTCTCGGCATTCGGCTAAGCGCCCGGACCCTGGCCATACTACTTATTTGGCCCGGGCTTGCACCGGTAAGGTTTCACCGTTCCATCGATCCTCGAGTTAGACATAATACCTAACTCCCAGAATACATCTGGCACCGTCTACCCTCAAGAGGTTAACTCCCTCGCCCTTACGGGTTAGGTTCGCTCATTTCATAGGTCTGGTGGAGACGTGTCGTTTCTGTTTCAGAGCCAGTGGTCTCCCACTCCAGGCTTGCACCTGGTCAC
>WTZU01000032.1 GCA_009889625.1 Candidatus Hikarchaeia archaeon HikBin5
AGCGCGAGGTGAATTTGAATCACCGATCTCCGGGTTATGAGCCCGGCGGAATATCCTGGCTATCCTATCGCGCTGCACCTTAGAAACTATACGGTTGAAAAAAAAGGTTTCTTTACTCGGTTGATGGAAAAAGTATCAAGATTTATTTTTTATGAATGGCATATTTGCCCCGCCTGTCCTATATCCAAGTGGATCAATAATGACCTGTTCGAATCCCAGGTCTATTAGAAATTCATTGACATTTTTCTGGAAGAGAGGGTTTTTTGACCGGGTTAATTCACTTTTTCCGATCTCGACTCGTGCGATCCCATCATGATCCCTTACGCGGACTTGTGAAAATCCCAAACTAGTTATAAAAGATTCGGCTTTTTCTACACGGGCCAATCTTTGAGAAGTTACCAGGATACCAGTTGGTATTCGAGAGGATAGGCAAGCCATTGCGGGTTTATCTGCTACCGATAAACCATAAATTCGAGCGATTTCTCGAACCTCTTCTTTTGTCACATTAAATTCAAGAAGAGGGGAAAAGACTTGGAGCTCTTGAATTGCTCGAATACCAGGTCTATGAGTTGCCACCACATCTGAAGCATTTGTCCCATCGCAAACCGTGGTGATATCCATGCTCTTAGCAAATTCGTACATTTTTTGGAATCGCATGTATTGACAGTGGTAACATCTAAAGCTATCATTGGCTACAAAATCAGGATTATCAAGTTCTGAGAAATTGATTATCTCGTGCCTAATGCCAATCTCATTAGCAACTTTAATCGAATCTATAAGTTCAGATTCAGGAAGAGTTTCGCTTTTAGCGGTGCAAGCTATTGCTTCTTCCCCAAGTGTTTCATGGGCTATTGCAGCCACTACACTAGAATCCACTCCTCCGGAAAAAGAAACCAAAACGCGTTTTTTTGTATCGAGTGCAGATCGAATTAAATTAATTTTTTCTTCGATCGGCTGTGGCTCCATAATACTAGATCGGAGGCGTAATGTAAAAATTCATTGTGATGTGTTTGGAGAGAAGAGATATGAAAAAAGATATACAAAGAGGACTGTATTGTTATAAAATTATAATAGTTATTTAAAAATGGATGCAAAGTTTAAATAGCCAAGGGAGTGAAGTGAAAGTGATGAAAGGCAACACTCCAAAAGATATGTTGTCGTGGGATGAATCTGTTTTTAGGGATGAGCAAATATTTGAGATTGATCATATGCCGGAGAAGTTCATTCATCGGGAAAATCAAATGGGGATTTTTACTTTTGCACTGCGTCCAGCGATTAGAAAATCGAGGCCATTAAGTGTGTATGCCCAGGGGCCACCTGGAACGGGGAAAACAACATCTGTTAAGTTTTTATTTGATGAATTGGAGCTTTACCCAAAAATAAGAACAGTGCAAATAAATTGTCAAGTCGATTCTACGAGATATTCTGTATTTTCTCGTTTGTTTGAATCTGTTTTTTCATATGAACCACCTTCTAGTGGGATTTCTTTTAAGAAACTTTTCCGGCAAGTCACAGAGAGGTTGGTAGAAAATGACGAGACATTGATAGTGGCATTGGATGATGTGAATTATTTGTTTTATGAAAAAGAAGCGTCAGATACTCTTTATTCTTTATTGCGCGCGCATGAGGTTCAACAAGGTGCCCGAATAGGAGTAATAATAATATCTTCAGATCCCGCGTTAGAGGCCATATCTAGACTTGATGCACGGGTCCAGAGTGTATTTCGACCAGAAGAAATTTATTTTCCCCCGTACGGATTCTCGGAAATTTTAGATATACTTAAAACTAGAGTTAAAAGAGGATTTTATGAAGAGGTAGTATCAGAAGATGTGTTGAACTATGCTGCAAAGTTAACAGCAGAGAAAGGAGATCTGAGAGTTGGAATAGATTTGTTAAGAAGAGCAGGCCTTAATGCAGAAATGCGTGCTTCGAGAGAGATTGCTGTGGAAGATCTAGATAAAGCATATGAGTCTGCAAAATATGTACACCTGTCCCGTGGTATTCGAAATCTTACAGAATCAGAAAGGGGGCTGCTGCATGTTTTGGTAGAGTACTCAGGTGAGAGGGCAGGTGATGTTTATGAAGTATTTCACGAACGGACAAGTTTGGGTTATACTAGGTACTCAGAAATAGTAAATAAACTTGAGAAGGTCGGTATAATAACAGCAGTGTATAAACCAGTAGAAGGGAGAGGACGGTCTAGAGAGATAGAATTGTTGTATGATCCCGACGCGGTAAAGGTTTATCTTGACAGGTATTCCGTCAAAACATAAGATATGAGATATACCTACGATCCAACCAACGATGTTTTTACGAAAACGACTAGTGGATCTGAAGAAGAAAAGAGACTAGCAGGTGAAAGTGCAGCTTTGATAGTTGAGGATGGAAATATTGTAGGATTGGGCACAGGTAGTACTGCATTATATGCTATAAAGGCACTTGGGAAATCTATAGATCAGGGTTTAGATATTAAAGGAGTTTCAACATCTTTTCAATCTAGTCAATTGGCCAAAGAAGCAGGAATTCCATTGTTGAGATTATCAGAAGTAGATAGGATTGATATCGCGATTGATGGGGCAGATCAAGTTGCTGATTTCAATTTGGTGAAAGGGGGCGGTGCGGCCCATACAAGGGAAAAAATTGTTGCTGCTGCTGCAGATAGATTCATAGTCGCGGTGGATTCTACAAAAGTTTCCCATGTGTTGAATAAGCCAGTACCAATCGAAGTGTTGTTTTCTGCTAGGACAGTTGTCACATCTAGGATTGAAAAAATGGGCGGGATTCCGGAACTAAGATATTCGATTAGGAAAGACGGCCCTGTTTCGACCGAAAATGGAAATGTTATTCTAGATTGTGATTTTGGGGAAATAAAAAGTCCACCTAAGCTAAGCAAGGAAATTTCAGACATTCCAGGAGTGGTTGACCACGGATTATTTGTAGATATGGCCCACGAGATCCACATTGGTAATAAATCGGGTGTGGAAATTAAAAATCGATAAGCGGAAACTTTACGGTTATCACGGGAAAATGTGGGTGAGCGGGACTGTGGTCTAGTCTGGTTATGACGTCACCTTGACATGGTGGAGGTCCCCAGTTCAAATCTGGGCAGTCCCAC
>WTZU01000033.1 GCA_009889625.1 Candidatus Hikarchaeia archaeon HikBin5
CTGTCCAATTAGGGTAGTGGACTATCCTACGGGCTTGCGGAGCCTGTGACCGGGGTTCGAATCCCCGATTGGACGTCTTTCAGAACAGTGGGGTAATTTTGGCTAAACCACTAAGATGCACTCTCTGCTCACGAATTGTTACTTGAAACAAAACGGGCAAACTAAGTATTCGCCATTTCTTAAATAAAAAGAGGAAAATAAAATGTCTATTGACCCATCAAAACTTACCGTCGACAAATTACTGAAAGAGGTATCAAAAACCAACGATCTCGATTCGTTAAAAGAAATTTTAGCAGCAGAAAAAAAAGGAAAAAAACGCAAGAGTGCATTAAGTGGAATTCAACAACAAATCGATTCGATTGAAGCATCTAGTTCAAGTGGAACTTCTTCTACATGGTATCAATCAAGATATTTGTACTACCTAGTCGCACTACTACTAGTTGTTTGGGCGATTTCATACTTCATGTAGTTGCATAAATGAAACTTATAATTGTAAATCAGAACAATCCCGAAAGACTATTTAGGGCAATAGTTGCACTTGTATTTTTAGGCATGGCCGCATTCATGGAACCAGGGCTCCTGCGTTTTGTATCTTTCTTCAGTGGACTTGGATTAATGTTCAATGCAATCACTGGAAATTGTTACTTTTATCGAATTATTGGTTACAGTAGTTGTCCAAATAGAAATTGATAATTACTATCATTTTTTTCAATCTTAAGTCAATACAGTCTATCGATTTTTACCTAAACTGAAAATGATAATATGTATCATTTTTCCCTTTCCTTTACCTCCTTTGAAACCCGACTACCATTTGATGACTTGTAATATCCATTGTCAGTGCGATCCTTGCACGTGTGATCCATGTCTCTGTACACCAGAAGAACCTTGCTGCATGTAATCTATCCTGACAAACATATCATAAATAGGAATACCAATCAAATGAATAACGACTCTTCGAAATATACAAAAAACCTAGTTGTTGGTCAAATTTTAGTCTATGTGGCCTTGATGATCTTGATCATCTTATCGTCTTACTTTCTATGAACTAGGATAGGACGCACCTGCTTACTGTGGCTCTATAACAACTGGCAGAAATTGACACAATAGCCATGCTTAAACATCTATCGTAGCTACGTTCAATCCTTAGGGCTGGAAAACAACCCGTCCTCAATCACAAGGTGACTAATTGCAGCAGCTGTTAGTTTAAGTTTGATTTCAGGTGGTGTTCGGGTACCCTCACCCCTAAGCCTTATCTTATTCCTCTACTCATCTACACAATGTGCTGCAGCAACGAGATCTCATTCTGTCTATTGCTGCAAGTTCCGATGGATTTATCGCCACACTAGATGGTGGACTCGACTGGCTGCCCCTGCCAAGAGCAGAAGAAGACTATGGACATGCTGAATTTTTAGAGCGCATCGATTGTGTAGTTATGGGTCGAAATACATGGGAATTTATTTCTGATCACGACGGGGGGGAATACTTTAGTCAGTTCGACTGTCACGTACTCTCTAGAGAAGATATAGTCGAGGGGTTCTGGATGGGCGATGGAATCGGATATATCCACGAACTAAAAGAACAAGAAGGGCTCGATATCTGGTTGGTAGGCGGTGGGATTCTAAATGGAGAATGTATGGCAGCAGGAATCATTGATGAAATCATCCTAACGGAGGTCCCAATCACATTAGACGAAGGGCTGCCTTTATTCGGTGAGTACGGTACCACCATGCCAGAATCGTGGTCTTGTATCTCCGAACGTGAGTTGCCCGATGGATTAATTCAAAAAATATTTACGCCATCTTAATAAACACAATCCCACTTCGCCATATTTGTCTCTTCATCCCAACCTGCATAGACTGCATCTGTGCATCCTGGACCGCATGTTTTATCCAACCATTCTTGCTTAGTTAGCCTCTCACTACATGCTACGCAGGAAGCTGTCAGCGCTTTACAACACACCCATGCCTCTTCTTCTCCATGATCCTCGTGATCTTCTTCTCCATAATCGTGATCTTGTCCGATTACAACTTCTCCTCCACCTCCGATACACCCTGCAAGCACAAGAAATACACATAGAATAAGTACAGAACGTTTCACTCTAAATAGCCTCCCATAAATAGGCAACATTGATTAAAGATGCAAAGCTCATCCATGCGATATATGGCCAAACCAACATTGAAGCAACCTGGCTAACATCATAAATCAATACTGCATAATATGCGGTAAATGCGATCATACCAAGGAGCATAATCAATGATACGGCGTAGGATGCAGAATTGAACACTTGTGGCCATAACAAGTTCAATGTCAACTGGGCTATGAATACTCCAAAAACAAGATTTGAATTCCCCAACCCCCCTCTGTTGACCCAGACGAGAGAAACACTGACTCCCATGCAGATGTACAGGAACGTCCACACTGGTCCAATAATCCAACTAGGGGGCTGAAACCACGGACTATATTCGGAATCAAATGTCATTTATCAATCGCTCCTATAACTTCCATCCGGTATCACTTTCGGGAAATTAAAACCCGAATCATTGAGCAGTTCAAACGCC
>WTZU01000034.1 GCA_009889625.1 Candidatus Hikarchaeia archaeon HikBin5
GTGTAATCAAAAAGACTATTATCATCTCTCTCTAAACGGCTCACAATGGTTGCTATAGTACCACTCCAGTTCGGCATCCCTGGTGGAATGGAGCTCGCTGTCATCTTGCTCATCGCAATACTTCTATTCGGGGCAAATAAGATTCCGCAGTTGGCCAGATCTACCGGACAAGCAATGGGCGAATTCAAACGAGGAAGAGAAGAAATAGAAAAAGAAATCGGTGATTTGACCGGCGGATCAGATTCTGACTCCGAGGAAGAATCAAAAGAAGAATCCAAAGATTAACTTTCTTAAATAAAACCACGTTTTCTATACACCCCACTGAATGGTGGTCTCTTTTCTCCCATCGATGAAAAGAAGTAACTGCAAGCAATAATTTGTTGTTAAGGACGCGTGGCCTAGCCAGGATAGGGCGAGAGGTTCCTAACCTCTAGATCGCGGGTTCAAATCCCGTCGCGTCCGTTTTAGATTCTAGATCTGCTCATCAATCTTAAGTATTCATTTTCCTGTTCCCAAAATATCTCAATCAAGGTTCCTTCATATGCTTGAGTCACTATTGTATCTCCCTCTTTGATAAAATCAATTCCACCTATTGGTCTGCCCCTTCCCTCTACCGTAATAAGTATACTATCTGCTCTAATTGAATCTCCAGAAACGTGCTCTATTGAGATGTGGGTGGAATTAATTCTCACAACTTCCCACTTTATTTCTGGCATATCCCTTTCCTGAACCTTGGGCGTTTCAGTTATCTGAATTGAAACTAGTAATACACTCAACACAATCCCAACTATAAGTGCAACTTTCCCAATTTTCAATGCCCACTTGACAAATTCTGTATCTTCCATTAGTTCTTTATGTCCTCTGATTAGTTCTCTATTTAATCATCCTACTTATGCAACTTGACTCCCAAGGATCATGTGTCTATTGATGTCTATCTTGCTGCTCTCGCCGCAGCAATTGTTTGGGGAATTGATCCCATCCTGTCCAAACGTGGAATGGCCTATGGAGGCCATCCCTTGCAAGCTGCTTTCGCTATCATCTCTATTGGGACTATAATATTTTGGGTTGCACTCTTCTTGACCCAAGGTTCAAATGCCATATTGGGCATCTCTCCTCGTATTGCAATAATCTTCTTAGCAGGTGGACTTTTAGGAACTACCTTGGGGCGAATCTCGTTTTATATTGGCATCGACAAAGTTGGAGCTAGTATAGCAGGTATCGGCGCATCAACTCTACCCGCATTCGCTGCCATACTAGCACTATTTTTTCTAAATGAACCACTCTCAATTCTTCATTCTTTGGGAATTCTCCTCGTAATTATTGGACTTTCTCTACTTGCCACCTCCAAAGGAGGGAATATTTCTGGTTGGAGTTTTAAAGATTTATCTTTGCCAATTTTTGCAGGATTTGCCTTTGGTCTGGGGCAAGTAATTCGTAGATATGGACTTGTAGAAACACCTGCAACTGTATTGCAAGCAATAGCTCTAAACGATACTGCAGCTTTCCTTGGCCTCTTTTCATTTTTACTCTTCTATCGTCGTGATTTACTATCTCTGCCACCTCTTCCTGCAACTATTCGTTTTGTAGCTGCTGGAATCATATCTTCTCTTGGCCTTTTCTTAGCATTCACGGCTCTAGATATAGGCCGAGTGGCAATTGTTTCCACATTAATCAGTACTGCTGGATTATTCACTGTATTGCTCTCCTTTCTTTTCCTTCGAGACCTCGAATTAATTACTAAAAAAGTAGCCATTGGGGCCATATTCGTTGCTGTGGGTGCTGGGATTATGATCTATTTCTGATGATCTATTTTCATTCGATACTCTAAAACAACAGTGGTGTGCTATATTTATAATATGAATAGAAAAATTGAAGAATTTAAACAATCTGCCCGCAGATCTTTCTCTCTATCTACTCCTTTGATGGCTGAACAGTTCTTCAATACTTTAATGCGAACCGTTGATATTTTTATAACTGGACTTTTTTCACCTGCAGCAATAGCTGCAATCGGAATCGCAGACGTCTATGCTCAACTCTCCATGAGAGTTGGCCACGGCCTCGGGGGAGGTGCCATCGCACTATCTAGTCAAGATACCGGTGGACAAAATTTCACTAGTCGGGATGAGGTAGTTTCTCAATCTTTATTACTTGGATTATTCCTTGGTATCCCACTTGCTCTGATTGGAATTCTATTTGGCCAAAATGCACTTGATCTCCTTGGAGCTCCCCCCGAGGTATCTAGACTTGGTGGAATATATTTAGCAGTGGTTCTCTTCGCTGCTCCTGCAGATATAATTACTATTGTTGGGTCTAAAGCTCTCCAAGGAACGGGTGATACCCGCACCCCTACCTATATACTAATTGCTGCAAATATACTCAATATTTTCGGATCCATTTTACTTGGGCTTGGAATTGGCCCCTTCCCCGAACTATCTCTTCTAGGGGTAGGAATGGCCACTGCGATTGCACATTATTTTTCAGCAATACTGGTCTTATTCGCACTCGTTTCAACAGGGGTTTTAAC
>WTZU01000035.1 GCA_009889625.1 Candidatus Hikarchaeia archaeon HikBin5
AAAAGAGAGTGGGAGCACTCTATGCAATATCTGCAAACTGGCTAGGTGCGATGTATTTCCTTGCGGTTCTCGCGCCAACCCAAGGTGTAGAAATGCCTGCTGCGCTGGTACTCGGGTATTCAATTGCGTTTATACTAGTGGCTGCAGGCCCAACACTTCTGTTCCCAGACGAATACTCCTAAATGGGGGCAATTTTTGGTGTCAAAGGGACACCAATATATATACCAAGGGGCCCTTACGCTATCCAGTATGGGAATACTGAATAATTTAATAGGTAAGAATAAAGAACAAAACATAGCGTGTTTTGGTCTTTATGCGTTGATTGCGATAGCAGCAATCGGGGCATTTACTAGTCCGATGAGCACCCAAACTTCACTAATGGCGACAGTTGGGGCAGTAGTGTTAGTCGGAGTGGCGTTTTCACTAGGAGGGAGATATGAACGGGCGAAATAAGAAAACTCCCGTATTGGCATTTCTTGGGGTCCTGTGTCTTGTTCTTGCAGGGTGTTCAGGGGCAGGGGGGCCTACAGATGCCACAACACATGCAAGTAATCCTTCGGTGTATATGGATACCGATGAAGATGTGCAAGTGAATAAGGACATTCCGACTGTTTATATTGAAAGTGGTGGATTCAGTCCACAGACATTGATTGTTGAATATATTGACACTGGAGGATCGGGAGGGTATAAAGGCGCCTGTAACCCATGTCCCCAAGTGATATGGATCAACAACGATGATAAGCCACATAAAATCACATCGGAAGAAGGAGAATCTTCCAATCCTGCTACGATGTTTAGGTCCCCAGAAATTGCTCCAGGAGGCCAGTGGTCGTGGACATTCATTGCGCCCGGGACATATGACTACCAAACTGAATCTGGAGAGAAAGGGACTATAGAAGTGGTGGGGGCATAACGAGATGAACAAAAGCCAGGTGTTGATTGGACTTTGTATTGTGTGCCTTGTACTTGCAGGTTGTTCAGGAGGAAGTGGAGAAGAAAACCCGCGCGACGCGGATGTGACGGGTATGGCAGATTCAGTGTATATGGAAAGTGGAAGTACACCGAATTTTGACCAAGGGAAAGACAAAGGACCGACCGTATCGATCAAAGATATGACATACAATCCTCAAGTGTTGACTGTGGAATTTGTCGAAGGGTTTAGAGGAAGTTGTTTCCCATGTCCACAAGTTACTTGGGTCAATGATGATGACAAGCCACATACAATTACTTCGGACACAGGGGATTTTGATTCTGGACCAATAGGCCCGGGTGAAACGTGGTCTTGGACGTTTACACAACCTGGCGCATATGAATATCACTGCACCTATCATCAAGAAATGACAGGATCGGTGGAGTTAGTAGTAGCCGAACAAAGTGACTAATTTTATATTTAATATATAACCGCAGAATTTATAGAATAAAAGTTCGAACAGGAGGTATGGGTGAATATATACCTAGTACGTGGGAATGGGTTGCGGATCAAGTCGAATTGTATGAAGGGAGTGGAGGAACGGAAGGAACGAATTTAAGGGATACGGATATGCCAGTGATTATTGTTACCAATACAGGTCACAAAACAGGAGCAATTAGAAAAACCCCATTAATGAAAATAATGGATGGTGATCGATATGTCCTTATTGCATCGAAAGGTGGCAGGCCAGTAAATCCTCACTGGTACCACAACTTAAAAGCAGATCCAAATGTAGAAATTAGAGATAGAACCGAAGTGCATTCCGTGAAAGTTAGAGAGGTTGAAGCGGGAGAGGAACGAGATAGATTGTGGGGACTAGCTTTGGAAGCATATCCACCATATCAAGAATATCAAGATAAGACAGAAAGGCTGATTCCAGTTTTTGTAGCAGAGGCCATTTAGAGTGAAACGTTCTGTACTTATTCTATGTGTATTTCTTGTGCTTGCAGGGTGTATCGGGGGTGGAGGAGAAGTTGTAATCGGACAAGATCACGATCATGCTGACCATTCTGACCACGATCATGGGGAAGAAGATCATGAGGATCGTGGGGGAGAAGATCATGAGGAGCATGCAGAAATGGCAGCAATGATACCTACGTTTGAGATATTATCAGAACATCCAAGAAAATGTATGAATGATAATGAGGTTGTAACTAAATTTGTAGACGTATTTGGAGTCTATGTGATTGCCCCAGAAGATGCAACGGATGAATATGTCCTGCATACTGCAAATG
>WTZU01000036.1 GCA_009889625.1 Candidatus Hikarchaeia archaeon HikBin5
TGCCGAACTGGAGTGGTACTATAGCAACCATTGTGAGCCGTTTAGAGAGAGATGATAATAGTCTTTTTGATTACACTCAACGTCAGACAATGGGAGATACTATGAAATAGAAGGAAGGAGTAATGTTACGAGGAGATGCCTGAATGGACGATATATGATGAGCTTTCTGAAGATTACAAGGTCATCAAAGAGGTTATGCAAACATATGAGAAGATAGGGCCACATTTTTCCCAAACTAGATTTCATCCATGGCCAGAAGTGGAGAAATTCCTGGAAGAATTATCAGGAAGTACCGCACTCGATATGGGTTGTGGAAATGGGAGGCACTCGGAACTACTATCAAAATGCGTGGAGAGAGTTGTTGGAATTGATATGAGCTCTATGATGTTACTTGAAACTATTAACAGAGGGGAGAATAATGGATTTGAAACCAACCCTATCAGAGGTAATGTGATGGAATTGCCCGTCCAAACAGAGAGTATAGAGATAGGGGTTTATGTTGCGACGATACATCACCTCCCCACTACAGAATATAGAATTGCTAGTTTGGATGAGTTAGAGCGCGTGTTGACTGAAGATGGGATCGCCATAATAGGGTCTTGGTGTACAGAACATGATCGGTTTGATCAAGAAACTGGTTTTGACACAATTGTTAATTGGACTTTACAAGATGGAACTAAGGTCCCACGATACTACCATATTTATGATATAGAAGAATTTGAGAGAGATATCAATGAGAGTAAATTAGAAGTGGTTGACATATACTCGAATGAAGGGAATTGTTATGCTGTTGTGAACAAGGGTTAATTAAGGGAGACTGATTGAAATTCCAGGTTTGAATTTGAAGGTAAATAGCAAAGCGAGGAGGTTGATGAAAAATAGAGAGAAGAATGCGAGATAGTAATCTCCGAATATATCACGAATGAGTCCTATTGCAGAAGGACCTATTGCAGCGAGGGAATAGCCGAAGAAAAGAACAATTGAAGTGAGTTTTTCTGCTGTACCCTCATCTGACGAATAATCAATTGGCAATGTCATAGATAGGGGGAAAATACCACCTAGACCAATTCCAAGTATGCTAACCCACAAAAAGGGTGCATAGAGAGGAGATATGGTGATGGCAAATAATCCAACGGCGCTTAGAGCCAAGCTGAAGAAAATCCAGGGTCTTCGGTCTATGTTAGAATCTGCAAGAGCAGATATACTTGCAGTTCCAAGTAATTGAGTTAATAAAAACACAGTGAGCAATACACCCGCATCGTTTGCGGACCAGCCTAGTGACATATAGAGAGGGGAAAGCCAAGATAATACTGAATAGAATAGAAGAGTCACAAGGGCGAGGAATAAAGAGATTGCCCAGACCCAAGTGTTAGACCAAGTTGTTTTTGGAAAAACAGAAGATACAGAGACATGAGACGGAGAATCAGAATGTTTCTGTCCTATGAGAGGAAACCAAACGATCAAAGCAATAATAGAGAAAATAGACCAAAATGCGAGTGAAAATGTCCAATTTCCAAAGAGGTCAGATAAGGGGACAGAAAGTCCAGCTGCGACTGCAGCCCCTAGTGTTAAAGAAGTTGCATAAAGTCCGGTGATAATTGCTGCACGGTTGGGAAAATGGGCTTTTACAAAAGAAGGGAGTAATGTTTGTGCAATTGCAATTCCCACACCGAGAACTATGGTCGTTCCAAGAAGCAAAAGTAAGTTAGAACCCCATAGCCGGGAGAAGGTTGCAATACCGATTAAAAAAACGGCATAAAAAATTGCCTTTTCCCGTCCGAAAAATCGGGAAAATGGGACTGCCAAAAGAGCAAATATCCCCATTGAAAGGGTAGGGATAGTAGTTAAGAGACTAGCAATAAAATAGCTCAGATTTAGATCTGTTTTGATCAGTTCTAGTAGAGGGGGAACAGAAGAAATGGCAGGACGGAAGTTGAATGAGATCAGTATCATACCTAAAATTAAAAGAAATCGTTTTGAGAGGGGAAGAGCAGTCATTTGTTGAAACTAATTATTCCAAGGAGAAGGGCATGCTGATTGTGAGATCATATTTGAGATTTGATGGAGAGGGTGCCTTTGGAAATGGGAAGATCCATATCAGATGAAAGTGAATAAGTATAGTAAGCGTTCGTGGTCTAGTGGTATGACTAGGGCCTTCCAAGCCCTAAGCCCGGGTTCAATTCCCG
>WTZU01000004.1 GCA_009889625.1 Candidatus Hikarchaeia archaeon HikBin5
CAATACTTTAAGAAAATTTTCTGTATCTCTTCTGGATCTGATGTTTTTGTAAGACTCAGAGCTAGTAGTATCGCCGCTTTTTGAGGCGATAGTGTATCACCCCAAATAAACGGTCCTCCTTCCAATACCGTACGTCTACGGTATGGCCATCCATCGGATCCTCTGTGGCTCATTACCACTGGGACAATTTCTGCCGCACACCGCAACTGTTCTGCCTGACCTCCTCCATTTGGTTCTGCAGGGGCACCTGTTGGGAACCCTGCATAAACAATCCCTTGTGCTCCCATTTCAATTTCATGAGGGATTCCACTCCCATCTGCATTGGCTATTGAGTATTCCACCACGACTTTTGGAAAAGTTTCTGCACTTGATGTAGAGAGATCAAAAATCACATCTGGTGCATGCCCCCTCTGAGTTTCTCGGTAATATTGGACATACCCATATTTGTCACACAAACCTAGCACTCCTATGTCTCCTGAAGACCACGCATCAGGACGGCTAGTAACCACTTTAGTCACTTCTCTTGCAGAATGAATTTGATCATTCAATACAACTAACGCCCCTCTATTTTTTGATTCCTTTCTGCTCGCAACCCTGATCGCATCAACGAGATTTCTATCGCCATCATTCCCAACCATTCCGTGATTTCTCTGAGATGCAGTCAACACAACAGGCCTCTCTGTTTTCACCACCAAATTCAAAAAATAAGCCGTTTCTTCTAATGTATTTGACCCACTCGTAACGACAAAACCATCTGGGCAATCTTCCTCTTCTGTGAATGAATTAATCCTCTTAGCCAATTCATACCAAATTTCAGAAGTCATTGATTGGCTCCCCACACTAGCTACATCTTCGACCGTTACCTCTGCAACATCTCCTATCTCTGGAATCCTGTCTAATAACTCTCTCCCAGGGAGATATCCTTCTACATTTAGGTCGTTTTGGATAGTTCCGCCCGTGGTCAGAACATGTACTCTAGGCATAGAATTTACCATATTAATAACCTCCACTCCCTCGTACTAAAACTTAGCTTGTTCACTTCAATACCTCTTCTACTACTCAACAATTGACGTTCTCCAAATAGACCATTGTAGTAAAGAAGACCAGTGAATTTAACCCTCGGATACATCTTTTCTATTCATGGACGAAAATCTTCAACGCGTCTTCGAACAAATTAATGAAGCAGACACATTATCACTAGCAAAACAATTAATATCCATCCCAAGTCCACCTGGGGATGAAGGTCCAGTAGGGGTATTTATGGCAGATTGGATGAAAGAACACGGTCTTTCTGGAAGATTGCAGGAAATTGGCCCGGAACGTTACAATGCAATCGGAAGAATTCATGGAATAAATCCCGACGAAGGAAAGTCTCTCATGTATAATGGCCATCTTGACACGAGCCAAGGGGGACTCGATCCCCATGATGAATATTTGGTTTATGGCGAATTATCAAATCATAAATCCTGGCAACCTGTGCCTTACATGGAAGACGGACGGCTCTATGGTGCTGGAAGTTCCAACTGCAAAGGAAATGTAGCAACTTTCATGATTGCAGCAAAAGCGATTAAAGATTCTGGCATTGAGCTCAACAACGATTTAATTCTGGCAGGAGTTGCAGCCGAAACTGGAAAAGCGGAGATTGATCAATATCAAGGTCCTCGCTACCGCGGTCATGGCATTGGAACTCAACAATTACTCAATGCGGGGGTGACTTCAGATTACGCGGTTGTAGTCGAAAGTTCACGTATGTTGGTAAATTGGGCTTTGCCTGGGGTTCTCTATCTTAAACTAACTGTAAAGGGCCACCCTGCATACATACCTTATATTGACAATTCCCGCCATCCTATCTATAAGGCACTGCCTATCATCGATGCGATACGAGAATGGGGTGAGCAATACACCAAAGATAACATTTACACATATTCTGGCGCGGATGGAAAACCACGGGGCGAGATCCGACCAAATGTAAATGTTGGTTCTATCAGGGCTGGTGCTCCTCCTAAACCAAATTACCAACCCGCAGTATTGAATATGTATGTCGATATTCGAACCTCTCCTGCCCGATTACCTCAAGATGTGGATAGGGAATTCCGTGCCTTTGTTCGGAGCCTCGACCCCGAAATTGAAATTGTAACATATCGATCTCAGACTGGATCTGCCCCCGAAGCAACATTTGTCGAAGATCTAACCAATCACATAGAAAATTCATATCGAACTGTGTATCAAACAGATCCGATACCCCTCCATTGGGAGCAGCATAGCAGATGGCACGATGTTATCATCTATCACGAACATGGAATCCCTTGCGTCAAGTGTGGACCTGGACCTGGACCTGAGGGATCTGACTACACTCGAAGATCTTTAAGCCCCGAAGAACTAGTACAGGCGGCAAAAATGTATGCATCAGCCGCTTTATCCATTTGCAAAGTCGCCGAATAGAGCATTAATTCATTTGAAAATTAATAGGAATTTGAACTCCAAAAAGTTACCAGGAGCCGAACCCCTCGTAAGATCGCCTCGGCCGGGATTTGAACCCGAGTCACGACCGTGACAGGGTCGTATGATAGGCCACTACACCACCGAGGCTTGTGTATCGCTATCCGATTTTAATCGACAGCGCTGCAAGCTACCCCACATTTAAACTTAAAACTTTGCAAAAAAATTTTCAGATATGGAGAAACTATTTGTATGTCGAGTCCCCACACTTAGACATCGATGGGCGCAGTTAGCCCATCTCCCTCCCCCCCCATTAGCTGTGCGTTTGTTTTAACAAGTTTTAAATGGGTGCTCTCCTTATATTAGTGCAGTCTTTCGTGAGCAACGTCTCTCAACCCCCAACTTTAAAAGCAACTATGTCAGATAGATCTAATCATAAACTTGTACCTTTACATGAACGCTTAGAAGATGAAGAAGCACATTCTCTACTCGAGGAATATCGTATCTCTCTAACCGATCTCCCAAAAATACGAATCTCCGATGCTGCATTACCTCCTGGTGTCTCAATAGGCGATGTAATCAGAATCACTAGGGATTCTCGGACAATTGAAAAAGCAATAGCATACAGGGTGGTGGTCGAATGAAACTCACCAATGAGGACAGAAGGGCTCTATCTGAGTCATATTTCTCAAAAACCCGCCTCGCAGAACACCATTTCCGCTCTTTCAACGCATTCATTGAACACGGAATGCAAGATGTGGTTTCTGAAAAACGTGTAATTGAGACTGACATTGGAGACAAAGGAGATGTCCCTCCCATTTATGTCGAACTAGGGAATATAAGAGTGACAACTCCTCGTGTAAGAGAAGCAGATGGATCAGAAGAATTGCTATATCCTCAGGAAGCCCGACTAAGGAATCTTACCTATTCTGCTCCTTTATTCATGGAAATGAGCATCTTACAGGGACGTGGAGACCATGCCAAAGTCTTAGATGAAGCAGAAATCAAAATCGGCAGAATGCCTATTATGCTCAGGTCTAGTGTCTGTAATATCTCTAATTTTTCTCACGAAGAGCTAATAGAAATTGGAGAAGATCCTGAAGATCCTGGTGGCTATTTCATAGTAAATGGATCTGAACGTGTTCTAATGACCTCCGAAGACCTATCTCCTAACAAAATCATAGCCGAATACGATTCTCGATATGGCGACCAAATCCAAGTGGCAAAGACGTTCAGCCAACGAAGAGGATATCGCGCATTAGTACTCGTTGAACGCTCCCGAGATGGTATTCTCGAAGTCAATTTCCCTAGCATCTCTGGTTTTGTGAACTTTGTCACATTAGTGCGGGCACTCGGACTAGAGAGCGACGAAGAAATTGTCAAGAGGGTCTCAGATGACCCTGAAATTATCAAATTCATGTTAGAAAATCTAGAGGAGGCCACTGTACAAACCCACGAAGAAGCAATTCAAAAATTAGGCAGCAGAGTAGCAAGTGGACAGGGAAGAAATTATCAATTAAAACGTGCAACATATATTATCGATCGTTATCTATTACCTCATTTACATCAATCTGGATTTTCAGACGAGGATACTCGTATTGCTAAAGCGTATTATCTCTGTCGAATGGCAGAAGCCTGCTTTGAACTTGCATTAGGAAGACGTGCCCCTGATGATAAAGACCATTACTCGAATAAACGTTTGAAAGTATCTGGGGATTTAATGCAAGATTTATTTAGAACGGCATTAAACAAACTCGCCCGGGATGTCAAATATCAGCTAGAGCGAGCACACATGCGAAATCGAAATCTAACCGTCAGTACTGTCGTAAGATCGGACGTCCTCACCGAGAGACTAGAACACCCACTAGCCACCGGAAATTGGGTAGGGGGCAGGTCTGGAGTTTCACAACTAGTTGACCGGACTGATTTCATGGGTGTCCTCTCACATCTGCGAAGACTAAGAAGTCCACTTTCACGCAGCCAACCACATTTCGAAGCCCGAGATCTCCATGCTACTCAATGGGGTCGAATCTGTCCTTCTGAGACTCCCGAGGGACCAAATTGTGGTCTAGTAAAGAATTTCGCACAGGCAATGGAACTCTCCCAGTCTGTACCTGATGGAGATAAACTTGTACAAGAACTCTTTTCACTCGGGGTAAACCGACTCCCTGGATTCGCCGAATTAAATCCAAACTTAGAGGAGGAGGCATCTTAATAATGGCAAGAGAAGCAAAAGTTTACTTAAGTGGTAGTCTCATTGGGACTCACCCAAAACCAAAGGTTCTCGTATCTCGACTAAGAGAACTTCGGAGAAATAATTCCATGAGTGGCATGGTAAATGTTTCTTATAATGCTGGGACGAATGAAGTCATAGTCAATGCAGATGCTGGCCGGGCTAGGAGGCCCCTTTTAGTTGTCAAAGATGGAGAACTAGTCATCACTCGAGAAGAAATGGATTTATTCCACTCAGGAGAAATCACCTTCCTCGAGTTAAGCACTAATGGGAGGATCGAGTTCATAGATGCAGAAGAAGAAGAGGACTTGTTGGTGGCGCTCAACGAAAAAGAAATCACTCCCGAAACTACACATATGGAAATTGATCCGCAGCTCATTTTTGGAATAGGGGCTGGAATGGTTCCTTACCCTGAACATAATGCATCTCCTCGAATTACGATGGGATCTGGTATGATGAAACAATCTCTAGGCATGTGTGCGGCAAATTATCGAATTAGACCTGACACTAGACAACATTTACTTCAATATCCGCAGCTTGCTCTAGTAACTACTCAAACCTCCCAGCAAATTGGATATGACGATCGTCCAGCGGCACAAAACTTTGTTGTTGCAGTCATGTCATATGAAGGTTTCAATATAGAAGATGCTCTAGTTATGAACCGAGGATCAATCGAACGGGCACTAGGTAGGTCTCACTTTTTCAGGACATATGAAGGTGCAGAACGGAGATATCCTGGTGGCCAAGAAGACCGATTCGAAATACCCGATCAAGAAATTAGAGGGGCAAGAGGGGAGGAGTCTTATACTCATTTGGCAGAAGATGGTATCATTGAACCAGAAACTATTGTAAATGAAAATGATGTTCTGCTGGGAAAAACTTCACCTCCTCGATTTTTAGAAGAACCCAATGATATGGGTGGCCTCTCCCCTCAAAAAAGGAGAGAGACTAGTGTAACTATGAGATCTGGAGAAAAGGGTATTGTCGACACAGTAACTCTGATGGAAGGTGATGATGGATCTAAATTGGCCAAGGTCAGTGTCCGCGACGAGCGGATACCCGAACTAGGTGATAAATTTGCATCTCGTCATGGTCAGAAAGGGGTGTTGGGCCATCTAGCTCCTCAGGAAGATATGCCTTTCACTAGCGAAGGCGTAGTGCCCGACTTAGTCATAAATCCACATGCACTCCCCTCTCGAATGACTGTCGGACATGTCCTCGAGATGCTAGGTGGAAAAGTAGGCTCTCTTGAAGGCCGAAGAGTCAATGGAACTGCCTTCACAGGAGAAGACGGAGATAGCCTTAGAAACTCACTCGAAGAACATGGTTTCATGTCTTCCGGAAAAGAAACAATGCATTCTGGTGTTACTGGGGAAAAAATTCAAGCTGATATCTTCGTTGGGGTTATATTGTACCATAAACTGTACCATATGGTCAGCAATAAATTACATTCAAGGTCTCGTGGACCCGTCCAAGTTTTAACCCGTCAACCAACCGAAGGTAGGGCCAGGGAAGGTGGACTCCGTGTGGGTGAAATGGAACGGGATGTACTCATCGGACATGGGGCTGCACTTACTTTGAAAGAACGTTTATTGGACGAATCAGACCGCGAGTCAATTCCAATTTGTGGTTCCTGTGGTATGGTTGCAATAGAACATAGGGCACATCGCCGAGTATATTGCCCCAATTGCGGCGAAGAAACAGACGTACATGATGTGGAGCTGAGTTACGCGTTTAAATTACTCCTAGATGAAATGAAAGCACTTGGAATTTCCCCACGATTACAACTAGATTATTCGGTTTACTGATAACTTATGAGAACACTACAAACACCAAAAGAAATTAAATCAATCAGCTTCGGACTGATGGACCCCGATGAATATCGAGAAATGTCTGCAACTAAGGTTATTACTGCAGATACCTACGACGACGATGGGTTCCCCATTGATATGGGTTTGATGGACCCTCGATTGGGTGTAATTGACCCTGGTTTGGAATGTCGAACATGTGGCCAGAGAGCAGGATCTTGTAATGGTCATTTTGGCCATATCGAGCTAGCAGCACCCGTCATACATGTCAGCTTTTCAAAACTCATCCGAAGGCTTCTCAGAGCAACTTGTAGAAAATGCTCCCGAATCTGCTTGACAGAAGAAGAAAAATCCAGCGTTATAGAACAATACAAACGTGCCCGGGAATTAATGCATTCGGCAGAAACTGTAGCAAAAGATGTCGTTAGAATGACAAAAAAACATGACTGTTGTCCCCACCCCGATTGCGGCGCACAACAATACGATATCCAGCACGAAAAACCCACTACTTTTTACGAAGTACAAGATGTTCTTTCAACTGATTATTCCAATCTAATCCTCAATGCCATGCAACCTGATCCAGAAGATGAGGATTCAGTTGGACTTTCCCCTTCTGAACTAGCAGAATCAACAAAAATTCCTCTAGATCGCATCAACCAAATAATATCTGGGGAATTCCGCCCACTAGAAGAAGATAGAATTGCAATTCAAAAGGTACTCAAAATAGATCTAACCGTAAAAGACGCGAATAAATTAATGCCCTCTGAAATCCGTGATTGGTTTGAAGACATACCTAACGAGGATTTAGAAGTACTAGGTATTGATTATTCCAATTCTAGGCCCGAATGGATGATTTTAACTGTTCTTCCGGTACCTCCTGTCACTACCCGGCCATCAATAACTTTGGACAATGGACAAAGATCTGAAGATGATCTGACGCATAAACTTGTGGACATAATCCGAATCAATCAACGTTTCATGGAAAATAGAGAAGCTGGGGCGCCGCAATTAATCATTGAAGATCTTTGGGAGTTGCTACAATACCACGTAACTACTTTCATGGATAATGAGATTTCTGGAACTCCTCCTGCCCGCCATAGATCCGGTCGGCCACTAAAAACCCTTTCCCAGAGATTAAAAGGGAAAGAAGGTAGATTCCGTGGCAGCCTCTCTGGAAAACGTGTCAATTTCTCTGCACGTACTGTGATTAGTCCCGATCCAACTCTCTCTTTAAATGAGGTCGGCGTCCCCGAACCCGTCGCAATTGAAATGACGCAAACTATGATCATAAACGATTCTAATATCGAACGTGCACGTCTCTATGTGCACAATGGGCCTTTTGTTCATCCTGGCGCAAATTATGTCACACGTGAGGATGGAAGGAGACTTAAAGTAACTGAGAAAAATTGTGCGGAACTCTCTGAAAGAATTGAGGCCGGCTGGACCGTCAACCGCCATTTAATCGATGGAGATATCGTTCTATTCAATCGGCAACCTTCCTTACATCGAATGTCTATCATGGCACATGAAGTTGTAGTCATGCCGTATAAAACCTTCAGACTTAACACAGTCGTCTGTCCTCCTTATAATGCTGATTTCGACGGGGATGAAATGAATTTGCATGCTCTACAGAATGAAGAAGCACGGGCAGAAGCACGTGTGCTTATGAGGGTACAAGAACAAATACTCTCTCCCCGCTTTGGAGAAAATATTATCGGAGCAATTCAAGATCACATCACTGGAACTTATCTCTTAACTCACGAAAATCCTAGTTTCAATGAAACCCAATCATTGGATTTACTCCGAACTACAAGTATTGATGAGCTCCCACCTGCAGATTTCGTAGGAGAAGATGGACTAGACCGGTGGTATGGAAGGACAATTTTTTCTGAACTTTTACCTCCTCAACTAGATCTAGAATTCTCTTCTTCTGTCGGAGATACCGTTGTTATCCAAAGTGGTCAGTTAATAGGTGGTACGATAGATGAGAAAGCAATCGGTGCATTTGGAGGTGTCATCGTCGACAAAATTTTCAAAGAATTCGGTTCTAATCGTGCAAGAATATTCATCAACGAAGTATCTGGATTAGCAATGCGATCTATAATGCATTTTGGATTCTCTATTGGAATCGACGACGAATCTATCCCAAAAACAGCACAAGGAGAAATCGACAAAGCAATTTTGGAAGCTCACCAAGAAGTAGCAAATTTAATTCAATCTTATGAAGATGGAGAACTAGAGACACTTCCTGGTAGAGATGAGCTAGAAACACTTGAACTAAAGATAATGGGTGTTTTGGGAGAAACAAGAAATACCGCAGGAACTATTGCAGAGCAAAATTTCCCTGATATAAATCCTGCAGTTATCATGGCTCAATCTGGGGCAAGAGGGTCTCTGCTTAATCTAACTCAAATGTCGGCAGCAGTTGGTCAGCAAGCTGTTCGGGGAGAGCGCATAAACCGTGGTTTTGAAGACAGAACTCTTAGCCATTACCCTCGAAATGATCTCACAGCACCTGCACGCGGATTTGTTGAAAATTCCTATACAACCGGACTAACTCCAACAGAATTTTTCTTCCATGCAATGGGGGGCCGAGAAGGACTAGTGGATACTGCCGTTCGAACTTCCAAATCTGGTTACCTCCAACGTAGGTTAATCAATGCGCTTTCTGAACTTGAAGTCCAATACGATGGGACAATTAGGGACAGCAACGATAGAATTGTTCAATTCGAATTTGGTGAAGATGGACTTTCTCCAACTCTAGTTTCTCACAATAGTGAATTTTCTATCAACGTCCCTGAAATTGCCCAAAGAATTCTTAATCCAGAACACCAGTCCGCGCAAACCGAAGGTGTTGGATTCAGTGTTCGATCAGATGGGCCCACTCAACTTTCTGAACATGAAGATTCCCAAAAAGGAGGCAATTAATAATGGCAAACGTAACACCAGCAATACAAGAAATAATAAACTCCAAAGATCTCCCCGTCCGACTTAAAGAAGAGTTATTCTCTACATTTCAAGATTTGGAAAAAGTCACCAAAACACAAGCAAAATCTATAGCGGATGAAGTCGAATTGGTTTATCTCCGATCCAGAGTGGAACCACTCGAACCTGTCGGAACCGTTTCCGCACAAAGTATTGGGGAGCCTGGAACTCAAATGACAATGAACACCTTCCACTATGCAGGCGTTGCCGAGATCGATGTAACTCAAGGTCTCCCACGTTTAATCGAGCTAGTGGACGCTCGCCGAAATCCAAAAACCCCTACTATGACAATATATTTGGAGGATGAGTATGCACAAGACCAAGAAAAAGCATACTCGGTAGTTTGGGAAATTGAATCATCCCCCTTGATAGCTCTTGGGACCATATCTACCGATCTAGTCGAGATGCACCTCAAACTTAGTCTAAATAAACAAACCTTGATCTCTCGAGGAATGAAACCAGAACATATTGCAGCAACAATAGGGGAAAAATTAGATGTGACAATAACTAGAAAAGGACACAAAATCATCGTCGCACCCAATACTGCCACATTCAGAGAATTGCTCCAATTAGTCTCTACACTTAGAACTTTGGTGTTTAAAGGAATTGAATCTATAGACCGAGTAGTACTTAGGAAAGAAACACTCGAAAAAGAAGAAGGAGAATATGTTCTTTATACTGAAGGTTCTGCCCTTGAAAAAGTTCTCAAAATAGAAGGTGTAGATGCTACTAGGACCACTACCAATAATGTCCATGAAATAAACCAAACTCTGGGCATTGAGGCCGCTAGAGAAGCAATCATAAATGAGACAAAAGACACCTTAGATGGACAAGGTCTGGATGATGTTAATGTTAGACATTTAATGCTAGTTGCTGATATGATGACCCATTCTGGATCTATTAAATCTATAGGGCGGCATGGTGTATCTGGAACCAAAGGATCCGTTCTTGCCCGGGCCGCATTCGAAGTAACCGTGAACCATCTAATCGAGGCCGCGGTATATGGGGAAAGAGATGATCTCCATGGGGTAACTGAAAATGTCATTGTAGGAAAACCAATCCGATTGGGAACTGGGGATGTTCAACTTCGAATGAATCACGGATCTCATGTACCTCCTGGTTTGAAAAAGAAAACCAAACCAAAATCAATTCCAAAAACCAAACCTGCTACTGAAAGTCCATCTACTGAGGAACCAATATTCAATTTAACAGATCTTCCTGGCGTTGGTCCAAAGAAAGCAGAAATATTGTCAGAAGCAGGATTCAATACTATAGAATCTCTTTCTGAAGCAACAGAAGATGATCTATGCGCCTTATCTGGGATAAGTGCTTCTTATGCACAACAGCTTAAATCTACAATCGAAACGCTTCTAAAATGAAAATAAAAAATAATACTATATATAAAAATATAAAAGAAAGGTCTTTAAATATGTACACTCGAGGAACAATTCAATAATAATGTCTAACGGTAAATACGCAGCAAGAAAACTAAAGCAAGATCGCCAAAAACAAAGGTGGTCCAAGCCAACATACGCAAGACGGAAGAAGGGCCTAGGGAAAAAATCAGACCCTTTGGAAGGCGCTCCCCAGGGACGGGGAATTGTCTTAGAAAAAGTAGGCATTGAAGCAAAACAGCCAAACTCCGCAATACGAAAGTGTGTCCGGGTCCAATTAATTAAAAACGGAAAGCAAGTAACTGCATTTTGCCCTGGGAATGCTGCCATATCGTTCATTGATGAACATGATGAAGTTCTTATTTCTGGAATTGGAGGTGCAACCGGGAGGACCATGGGGGATCTTTCTGGTGTGAATTATAAAGTAGAACAAGTCAATGGTGTTAGCCTTCTTGAAATGGTTAGGGGCAACCGGGAGAAACCAGTACGCTGATCATGGAAGAAGAAGCACAAAACAACGATTCTTTTGCGGAAGAACCAAACGTTCTATTGCCTCTGTCCGATCTATTTGGAAAATGGAGTCTTCAAGAGATAGAACACGCCGATATAGGTCTCCAACGTTATATCGTCCTCGACTCCTTTTCCGATTCTCGTGGAAAACACTCTGCAAAACAATTCCAAAAATCCGAGGTTAGTTCATTAGAACGGCTATCCAATCGAATAATGTCTCCCGGAAAGAATTCTGGAAAAAAACAAAAAGCATCTCAGATACTCAAAGATTCATTCGATCTAATTCACACAAAAACCGAAGAAAATCCTGTTCAGATTTTCGTCCGTGCCATTGAGAATGCTGCCCCTCGTGAAGAGACTGTCCGATTAAAGTACGGGGGTGTATCAGTTCCAAAAGCTGTAGACGTTTCCCCTCAACGGAGGGTAGATTTGGCTATAAAGTTCCTTGCAGAAGGAACTAGGAGTGCTTCTTTCAAAAAGAAAACTTCTGCACATCAGGCACTCGCGGCACAATTAATTGGAGCTGCAGAATATGATGCATCTACTTATGCAATCCGTCACAAAGAAGAGAAAGAGAGAGTTGCAGCCGCAGCTCGATAATTCTCAAAATTAAGTTATATTTCAAATCCGTTATTTGATAACAGCCCAATTCTAATCTTATGTTGAATAATGACCACTTTAATTATTGGGGCATCTGGCTTCATTGGAATTGATTTAGCTAATCACTTAGCAGATATGGACAATGACGTAGTGTGTATGGACGTCTCCCCAAATGAAATTTTAAATCACCCCTCCATTGAACTAGTTCAAGGAGATGTCACCGATTATGAATACCTCTCTAATCTGATCGATACAAAAAACATTGAAAAGATTGTTAACTTATCAGCAATTGTAGGTGGGGCTTCTCATAAATTTCCAACAAAAGCGGTAGCAGTAAATTGTATGGGATTTGACAATGTCCTTCGTGCAGCCGTTGAACACAATGTCTCTCGGGTAGTTTGGACAAGTACATATGGTATTTATGGAAAATCATATGATTATCCTGATGGACATACCATCACAGAAGAATCAAAACCACTTCCCTCTTATTATCGATATCCAAATGAAACTCTTTACGCTGCGACCAAACAATTAAATGAGCACCAGTCTCTTGTTTATGCAACCAATCACGGATTAAGTGTTCACGGAGTTAGACCTAGCTTAGTATTTGGCCCTGGAAGAATTCGTGGATATATAACCTCTCCCGGAAGGAAATTCATGTGGGCAGCAGAATTTGTGCAAAAAGCCGTAGCAGGAGAGGTGTGTACAATAGATCTTTCACCCGACGATCAACTCAACATGGTGTATGTAAATGACGCAGTCCGTTTAATAAGTTTAATTTTAGACGCCAAATCTCCTTCCTATCCTGTTTATAATACTGGGGGGCATACAATTTCTGTCCGGGATCTGGCAATACTTATCGAAGAACTCACTGGTACTTCTGCTACTTGGAATGAGGGTGCAAAACCATGGGGGCGGCCACCAATTGTAAGTCATTCTCGGGCGGCCGAAGACTTTGGTTACGAATTGACTCCATTGTCTGATTCCATATCCGATTATATCTCTCGAGTATAACTATTATTTTTTTATTTCTTAGTGCGCTGGTCCCTCTCCTAATTCTTCAATATGGGGGCCTTCCTCTCTTCGAAGGAATGAAGTTGCACATTTGATCCCCCCGCCATAACTTTTAGCATAATCAAAATCAACTGGGATTGTTTCTATCCCTCTAGATTCCAAATTTTTAATTGTCTCCTTCGCAGCACCATTTATCATTACTTTTCCTGGCTCTAGTATTATTAAATTACAAGGGAAACTTTCTCTTTGTTCTTTCTCTGACACTTCTATGATCTCTACATTTTGACCCTTTAACCATCGTTGTGTTTCATAATCACAGAACCCCGGATAGAGCAATACTAGTCCAATATCTACTGGCGCGAACCACATATCTAGATGCATACAGTGGGCATCTCTCCACGAAAAAGATTCATGAGGCCCTGGCGGCCGAGTAACTTGAATGTGTTCTACTCCCGAAGCGCGCATTACAGGAGTAATTTGATCTATTGCTTCTTGATTCCCATCTGTGGATAAATATGTCATCCAAATATTCTCTGCTAACCACTGGGTCGCCCCAATCTCGTGAATTCCATGTCCATGTATGGTCAAAAGTATGGGGATTCCCATTTCTACATAACATTGCATTGCATGCCGTGTTCTCCCTCGTATCCATGGGGCAGCAGCCCTGGGCATGATTGCACCACCATTTATTACCAATCCAATATTGGACATGGTCCTTTTTAATAGGCCATGGGGCCCCTCAGGCGGAAAATCAAATTCCCACCAATGGAGATTGACCCCTTCGTCTTTCAGTATGTCTGTCATCATGTCATGATTCTTCCTGATTTCTTCAATGGAGGGAAATTCTTTGGGTGCCATAAAATAAGCCGAATCATCGGACCACATGGGGTGGACCTCATGGGGCATGGGGTACCGAACAGCCACATCCGTTAAACGGCCAATTCCCTGTGATCCCCAATCCTTTCCCCAGTACTTTTCCATCTCATCAAGCCAACCCACTTCTTCTTGATATTTTACAAAATTAGGTACTTTGTTTTTCTCATAATACGGGTAATCCTCTGCAGAATATTTTTCTAATATCTTTGCATGGTCCTCATAATTTCCTTTATCGACAATATCCGCTTTATTTTTTCTGTATGGCATTCTGATTGTACTTTATACTCTCACACGTATAATCTGAATGCCGATTATTCCAAAGATGTTATCTATTCCTATTTCTATATCCTATTCATGCTCCTAGAATCAATAAAATATGTTACAAATAACCTCAAAGCGGTATTATTTTTGACCTTACTTATAATCACAATGATAATTCCAAATATAGGTATGGTGTTTGGTGGATATTCTTTTATAGTAAATGGTTTGAACCCATTTTCAGTGGTATTGTTGATATCTTCTCTAATCCTGATTATCCTATTGACATTATTTTTCCAAGGATACATGGTCCAATTTCTCCGCTCCCGTTCCTCAGGAGGGGAGATGGCACCCGATGTTATCCCCGGATCCATCTCCGATCTTAATGTCATGCTCAAAGAAGGTTTTTCGTTTACCCTAATTGTCATTATTTATACAATTATACCCCTTGTTCTATTTTCTTTGATCTTTCTATCTATATACCCAATTTCTATGTTCATTGAATACGGTATGGCTTTGACATACGCGGGAGATTCTGAGATCGCATCACTAACTGAAGGAATGCTACCTGCAATTTTTTCGTTGATTGGAATTTCTATTTTACTCGCCGCATATTCCTATTATGTCATCCCTGCTCCAATTTTAGTATATGCAAATAACAGAAATTTTGCTATGGCATTTTCCTTGAATAAAATAACCAATTTGCTGTTCAACCGTGCATATATCATTGGATTTTTATACGTTTTATTGGCAATTTTGCTGATAACAATCATTTCAATAGTTGTAGCATTAATTCCTCTAATTGGGTGGCTAATTTCAATCCCAATAAGCATTATGGGTGGTTTGACCGTATGGTCTATCTGGGGCCAGGTCTATCGTGAAATATTCTCGCCATTGGGCAGTTGATCTTTCCAAAATTAGTATTGGTATTTTTTCCACCAGGTAGTCCATTGAGTTTCACTATACGGGCCACGAAATGGAGGCGGGAGGTCCCGATTTGCATTTGAATCAACTCTAAATGTTTGCGCAATTCCATATCCTACCAACCAGGAAAAATATTCTACAGTTCTACTTGGTATGTTAAGAGTTAGCTGGTAATATTGATCATATATTCCATCTCCTTCGTAATCATTCCCTGTGAATTCACCACAAAAATATTCTTCGTCGTTTGGGCAATCTGAAGCATCTGCGAATTTAATCACAATCTCTGAATTGGAATTATCTGACAACACAAATGAAACCTGCCTTGATAAATAGTTATGTGGATCAACTTCCCAGTACCTCAGTGCATATTCTACTTGGCGTTTTATTCGATTATGGGTGTCTTTGTAAAATTCACCATAATCAACGTATACATTAAAATCAGTAATATTCCAATTGTAATCTTCTCCCCATACTCCCTTTCTTAAACTCCCCATCTCCGATGGAATCATACTCCTCATTAATTTTTTTAACCCAGAAGTGGCATTATCAAATTGATTTCCAAACTCAGGATCATCAGAATGTTTTAACCCTATCGAATGTCCTATCTCATGTTTCGTAACCTCAATAGTGTAGTCCTTCTCAAATCTATCTGATATTACCGGGTCCACTGGAAAAATAGGCGGCGGTGAACATGCATGTATAACTGGTGCACACCCTACTATCTCAGGACCTATCTTTTTACCGCACCCATCGGGTACTCTAAATGAAATCAACATCTGTGCATCTGATCTTTTCTCAGTATATTTTAACAAAAATGGATATGGGAGTGGACTTTCAATATTATTCCAATAGTAAATTGATTCTTTGATCACCTCTTCATATGTAAAATTATCCGGTTCCGAAGACCCAGGACTTTCATATGCCACTAGAATTTCATAAGTCCCATACGGACTACATGACAAATCATTTTGGAATTTTCTCCCATCTTTGTATACATAACTTTTAGGAGTGGCCGTAACAGGGGCTTCAGGAGTGGCCGTAACAGGGGCTTCAGGAGTGGCCGTAACAGGGGCTTCAGGAGTGGCCGTAGCAGTAACTGTTGGATTCCAAACCTTGGCAAAACTGGGCTCTGATGTCTCTGGTGTTGTGGTAGAATTTCTTTTTTTTGCAACACACCCTGCCATTCCGCCAACTAAACTTAATATCACTTCTCTACGTGATATGTTTAAACGTGACATATACCTTGTACATCATTTGCCATCCAGTTTTATAGCCTTTCGTAGGTTGTTATTTGGACATTTAAATTTCCCCCGTCGATTATATAATCTCTCCCTTCCAATTGCACTCATATGTCAATTGGAAAAGAGACTTCGCGTAAGTTAGGTATATATGCGGGATTAATTGGCCCGGCAATTGGACTCTTATCAGTCATCATAGCAATTTATTTCGCCCCATGGTTTAATTGGACCGAATTTGCCCTCAGTGATCTTGGAGTGGGCGAATTACCCGATCGAATTGCCCGATCTGCCCCTTCTAATAATTTGCATATTTTTATATTTAATGCTGGAATGATGATAGCAGGAATTGGACTGTCAATTTTCGTCGTTCTAACTAGGAGTCTCCACATTGATTCACTTATCTCAAAAGTAGGCTACTCTCTCATATTTATTGGAGGTATTAATCTAGCATTAGTCGGGGTGTTCCCTATCCCCTCTGCACTACACTTCCCTGTAGCAGCAATCTACTTTATTGCAACCCCTATCGGACTAGCTCTAGTTGGTGGGTCTTACTTATCTGAAAACAGAAACTTTGGAATTTTACTAATCTTATTGGGGATCGTGGCCTTTTTATCAATTGTTGAAATAGTTGCTCCTTATTTGTTGAATCTCTATAGTGAAGGAATCGCAATACCTGAGATGGTTGAAGCGACCATTCTATCACTTGGTGCATGGCTTATTTCTTATCGATTCTGGTCTCAAGAGTCTAAAAAATAGACTTTATTGTTCAATTATCTCCTCAATTTTTCGATAGCAAACTTGATATCTACGTATTATTATTTATTTTGTATATATGGTAACAACAGCAGATCAACTAGTCAAACCATCTGACTTGAGAGATATACCTGTAGGTGCAGTTCAAGTTTGGTGGACCTGGTTACTTGGAGCAATTGGACTTGGACTTTTTTACATGACAATAATAAACGAATGGAACTTCCCATGGCTTCCCCTGGGCGGGGCACTATTTTTGTTTGGATATGGGGCCCTCAAAACTTTCGATTATCGGAACGCAACAATTCAACATTATGACTATATGATCAAGTATGGATTAAAACGCGAAGCAACAATGTTCAAATGCAATCTCTGTGGGGCCATTTTCAACCAACCAGAAGGGGCAGACTTATGCCCTGAGTGTTATGAATCTGGCATTGTAGAAGTGGAAGCATAACCTATAATTATAATCCATTTTCAATTTCTCTAATAATCATTTCACTATCAATTTTTTCTGCTTCTAATGGATATTTTCGTTTGAAATATCTAATTATATTTTTAACATCTCGTCTAAGCAATTCCATCGCGTTTGGATGCGAAACTTCTACAGCCTGTGGCCAATCAAAAATAACTATATTTTCACCTTCTACAAATATATTGTATTCGCTTAAATCCGCATGTATGTATCCCTCTCCGATACTCTTCATCACTTCTTCTAAAATTAAATCAAATGTTGATTTTATGCGATCTCCTTTTAGTCTGACATCTGATAAATTATTCCCATCTACCATTTCCATTAATATGGCATGGCGATTTTGATCTATGGGGCATGGAACTGAAACTTCTGGGTATAACTGCGTTAAAATTTCGAATTCTTTCTCAGCAGCCTTCCTAGCAGTATACATCCACGAAGTGTGTTTTTTTTCTGATGTGTAATCTCGATTTTGTTTTACTCTTCTAAAGTTAGTATGTCCTTCACGGTGGTATTTTAATGCAAATGATTTGTATGATCGAACTTCATAAACCTCTGATTCTTTCCCAACTCCTATGATGGGCCCAAACCCCTCTATTACTCCCCGTTTTACAAAACTTTTCAGTGCAAGGGCATCGTAACCCTCAAACCGAAGACGATAGCCTATATATTGCATTGTTTTTTGTTCAATTAGGTTGTATCTCCTACATCTTTCCAAACGATATGATATTTCTTTAGATGGAAGTCCCGTGAAACTTGGAAGTTTTTCCCCATCCACCCATTGAGAAAAACGCATCCCTTGTTCTATGCCTGATAGTAAATAGAAATCTTCATCTTCCATTTCACGAAAAAAAGATGAGACATTTCGAACCATATTTGTAAATTATTTGAGTTCTATAACTTCGTAATTAATTTTATATTCTCTAAGCTGATCAATGTGATTTAAAACTGCAGTTTCTGTTACTATCAACAATACATTCAAACCCCTGATTGCTGCCTCTGAAACTGCCATGGGAGTTCCAAATTTAATATCTACTGTATATCCCATTCCCCTAGCCGCAACTAGTGCTTCAACTCCCGAAACTGCAATCAAATCATAATCGATCTCTTTGTTTATATTGTGATAACTTGGAGGTTGTTTTTCTATGGATACTGAAGGAATGGACATTATGCACACAGAACCAATTTCGTAGTCTATAATCCCTTCAAAGTCAATTAAACCAACCATTTCCCCTTCTCCGGCATTCCCAACTGCTTTTGCCGAGATGGATTTCCCTCCTTTTTGCATGGTACTTGCGTGAAGGAATCCCTCTATCATGGATAGTGTCACTCTTTCTCCCGATTTGATTTCATTTTTTGCAATCGCAGCTTCTATGTCCACTCTAGTCAAAACATCTTCTGCAACATGATTGGCCAATTCTCTCAATTTCTCATTCTGAATTATCAACCAATTTACTCCTTTTGTAGTGATTTCATACCTCCCTCTTCCCAACTTCGATACATGTCCGCTATCTGATAGCTCTTTGATATATTCACTGACCGCTTGGGCTGTAATTCCAATTGCATCTGAAATCTCCCCTTGGTTAATTGCAGGTTGGTGCTTTGCGATTTCTATAAGTATTAGGTATCGCCTCGATTCGCGCTTTCGATTTAGTATGGGTATGTCCACCCTGCGATCCCCGTGCATACCTGCTTTATGTCGGAAACGAAAGTAAATGTATCTCTAAATTCAACAAAAATTGATTTATTCCTGGCAATATACAGTTCCTGTATGGCCAATCGTTGGAGGTTCATTCCAGAAGAATCTTGGGATGGGCCGATGAATATGGCTCTAGATGTAATCGCGGCAGAGACTGCACGAATAGAGGGTATCTCAACAATCAGAATTTATCGATGGAAGCCTAGTTCCCTTTCTATTGGATATTCTCAACAGAGCTCATCCGTTAACTGGGAATACTGCATAAAACAAAATATTCCTGTAATCCGGAGAAAAACAGGAGGTGGTGGAATTTTCCATGATTATGATGGTGATATCTCCTATTCAATAATTGCACCCGTATCTTCATTTTCTACAGATATCTCCGAATCATATCGTCAGATGCTGAATCCGATTTTATCTACCTTTGAACAATTAGGCATTTCTGTAAAATTTGCAGACTCCAATAATCCTGGATTGTATTCTCCTTCTTGCTATCTTCGAAAAACAAATCCTGCTCACGATATAATGGCATCTGGAAAAAAAATAAGTGGAAATGCACAGAGAAGATCTAATGGCGTAGTCATTCAACATGGGTCTTTGATCTACAATTATGATATTGATCATTTCCCCTTTCTATTTTCTAATTTTAATATCCCTCCTGAAACGATACAAAAACATATGACTTCTCTCTGTGAACAATCAAAAGCAACTAGAAAGGATGTTATTTTGACCTTGGAAAATTCATTATTGGCTTGGTCTTCAGCAGAAAAAGGAACTTGGGGGTCCTCTGAACTCAACCAAGCAAAAAAAATAGCAAAAGAAGTATTCTGTTCCACTGATTGGACGCGGAGACTATAGGATAAAAGCATAAATCTATTGCATTCATTGATTCTTTATGAAGTGCACCAAGTGTGATCAGAATGCAATTATTTTTACACCATATTCTGGATCTCATCTTTGCTCTGACCATTTCATCAATTCTGTAGAACGAAGGGTTCGTCATAGGATTCGAACCGATGGATTAATCAAAGGATCCACTGAAGATTCTCCTTCTAGATGGGTGATAGGGGTTTCTGGAGGAAAGGATTCTGCAGTATTGACTCATATTTTGCATAATATGCTAGATAAGGACCCCCGTGTACAACTCATCGCACTAACGATAAACGAAGGAATTTCTGGTTATAGGGATGAAAGTATTGAAGTTTCCAAACAACTCACCAATTCGTTGGGAATTGCCCACAAAATTTTCAGCTATTCCGATGAGTTTGGAATAGATATGGACGAAGTAGTCCAAAAAAACCCCTTGAAGCTTAATGCTTGCTCCTATTGTGGTGTTTTCCGAAGAAACCTTCTAGACCTCGGTGCAAATGAACTTAATGCAAATAAATTATTTACTGGACATAATCTCGACGATGAATCTCAAACTGCATTCATGAATTTCCTCTCTGGGGATGTGTCTAGGATAACAAAACATTTCGATGCTTCTTTGGCCCCTTTCCCACAAAGAACAGAAACCGCATTCATCCCCCGGTCAAAACCACTTAGGGATATCCCCGAAAAAGAAGTGGCATTGTATGCCTATGTTAAAAATATTCCCTTCTATGATGGGGATTGTCCATATGCTGTGGATTCTTTTCGTGGAGAAGTGAGAAAATTAATTTTAGAGTTAGAAGATAACCACCCTGGAACTAGGCATTCTATTATGGCGGGTTATGAGGAATTCGCCACTATTGCATCTTCTCATTACCAATCTAATAAAGAATCATCTCTGCAGCAATGTACAAAATGCGGGTCTCTTACCACTCAAAAAATCTGTCAGAAATGCGTTTTCGTCGAAGCTGTTAAAGCTGTCTAACGAATAACGTCTAGTCCATTCACTTGTTCTATCTCGCGTCTACCTCCATCGGACCAGCGGGAATCTCCATCCGCGAGACTTCTAATAGGTGCGCTTTGCATCCTCGACGATGGCCCTAATACTTGGGCACTCTGCACACCTGTCATTATTGCCAATACACGAACCTTTCCTTTGTATTCTTCTTCCACTCTAGCCCCCCAAATGACATTTGCAGTTGGATCAAGACGTTCTGTAATATTGTCTGCAATGCCTTCTGCCTCTTTTAATGTCAAATCTGGCCCACCAGTTATGTGGACCAATGCTCCCGAAGCCCCTCGGTAATCTACATCTAGCAATGGGTGGTTCATGGCGTCCCGAACAACTTCTTCTGTCTTGTTCTTATCTTGGGTCTCTCCAACTAACATTACCGCAACACCACCCGAAGACATGACCGCCGCCATATCTGCATAATCGAGATTGATTAGAGATGGTTGGGTTATTGTTTCAGATATGCCTTTCACAGTTTCTGCGATAATCTGATCCATTACTGAAAATGCCTTTCCAATTGGTAAATTAGGCACATAGTCCAAAAGTCTATTATTGTCTAACACAATTATGGAATCTGCACTTTCTCGTAGTGCTTCTAGGCCCTCTTCTGCTTTAACGGTTCTAGCACGTTCTATATTGAATGGAGTGGATACCATCCCGATGACTATTGCACCTTGTTCTTTTGCAATTTTACAAACCACTGGTGCAGAACCGGTTCCAGTTCCGCCTCCCATACCTGCAGTTACAAAGACCAAGTCTGCTCCTCCTAGTACCTCCTTCACAGTTCCAGCAGCCATTTCTGTTGCACGTTCTCCCATGGCTGGATCGCCACCCGCCCCTAGGCCACTCGTCAACGATTTACCTACAAGAATTTTAGTGTCGGCTTCTATCATTTTTAGGTGCTGTTTATCTGTATTTATTGCAACAGTTTCTGCACCATGGATCCCTATATTATATAGTCGGTTGATGGTGTTGTTACCTGCACCTCCACACCCCACAACAACAATGCGTGGCTCTCCAAATTCGTCATCCCTGAGGGATGTTTTTTTCGCTCTTTCCTTTTCCTCATTTTGTAATGCTTCCTGAACAATATCTAACATAATTATACCCTCACCCACGGCCTTGAATCGTTAAACTCATATGGCACTTCGTTCTCTCTCAACATTTCTCTAATGGCAGATCGAATTGCCTCACTTCTATTAGGAAATTCTCCTCTTTCGACCATCTGTTCAACTTCTGCTATCTGTTGCTTCGGAATTCTAAGTGTTATTCGTTCCATTTTAGTTATTCTCCCCGTGTTTTGTAAGACGCTAAGTCATCAGGTGTATGACGGTCCTCGGAAACACTGTAGGCGTTTTGTCCTACATTGTCTGCTATGAGGCACGTATTTGTCTTACGTGGGTGTACCTACTGGGACCAAGTATATAAATTTATCGCAAAATTGTAGTACAAATGCAAACTATTCTTGCAATTTTATCCTCATTTTTTATCTAAAATATAATCCATTTTCGGCATTATAGTGTCAATTTTTTCATATTAATTCTTGAAAAAATACTTTATGTAATGTCTTACGCAAATTTATAATTTTCAACCAACTTCTATCTATTTGTATTACAATATGGAGAAAATCCGGCTTCCCCGATTTGAACGGGGGACAAAGCGGTCTACAGCCGCCCACTCTACCAGGCTGAGTTAAAGCCGGATATGCTCCACTATAGTGGTTTTTGCGATTTAACTATTGTCATAATGAAGTAAAGATCAGGAGGGCGGACCACAATTCTCAACCGCAAATGATAAACGCAAAACAGCAGTAACCGTGATTGGTGCCAAGTTAGCCTAGCCCGGCCAAGGCGGTCGCCTCGAAAGCGACTGTCCAATAGGACACGGGAGTTCAAATCTCTCACTTGGCGTTTTTAAATTTACAACATTTTGTGCCAATCCATTTCCCATCCCGAAGTATTATGTAATCCACCTCCTTATATTTATACAACAAATTATCTCTTCAATTTTATTTAACTATGTCTCCTTTTTTCACTTTAAAAAATTTAAGTTCGGAGATCCAAACCCTCCGAAGTGATAAAAGAAGCAGAGTTCTACTATCTGTGGCTCTTGGCTGGTTTCTAGTTTTGGGAATGCGATTGGTCATCCCTGTGATCTTGCCTGGAGTTATCGAAGAATATGATTTATCTTTAACTGCGGCCGGGGGTGCACTCACTCTACTGTGGATTGCCTATTCCATCGTACAGTTCCCTGCTGGCATTTTCACAGACAATTTTGGCGAACGGAAAATTCTAACTATGAGCATTTTCATCGGAACAATTGGGGTTTTTCTCTTTTCACTTTCCATTAATTTTAATTTTTTCTTATTTGCTTGTATAATATTTGGCCTCGGATCTGGACTTTTTGGAACTCCTCGTGTAACTGCCCTCTCTAAATTATATCCTGAAAATGATGGGACCGTTCTAGGCTTTACTTTTTCTGCAGGCAATTTTGGATCTGCAGTATTGCCCTTTATTGCCGGAATTTTTGCCACATACCTTGGATGGAGATTTGGATTCATTTTCTGCATCCCCATTTTTATAATAACTATTTTGCTACTCTGGAAATCTCCGTTTAAACCACCTTCTTCATCAACTTGGGGGCGTTCTGATTTCTATAAAAATATTCGGCTATTCATACGTGGACTTTCCAAAAAAGATGTTTTATTAGTGAGCAATGCTACTCTTTTATCCGTTTTTACATTTCAAGGATTCACATCATTCTTCCCCTTATTTCTAATCACTATGAAAAGTACTAGTGTTACAATGGCAACAACTCTTTTCTCTGTATTTTTCATTGTTGGGTCCATATCCCAACCCATTTCTGGAATTCTGTCCGATAAATATGGTGAAAGGCGCATATTACTCTATCTCGCAGCGTTACATACAATTTGCCTCTTTGCTTTGCCATTTGTACATGGTCTTATCCCTCTAATTTTCCTCTCCATCCTCCTTGGAACTCGAGCAGGACTAGCGCCCGTAAATAATGCCTATCTTGCTTCTTCAATACCCCCAAAAGTACAAGGATCCGGTTTGGGTTTCCTTCGATCTATCTTCATTGGAATAGGTGCATTTGCCTCCTTTATTGTGGGATTTCTAGCAGATAATTATTCATTCGATATAGCATTTATATTCTTGGGTTTTCTGTTCTTTATAGCCACCATTTGTTATCTTTTCCTCCCACCATCCCGGGAATAACTTTTCCTTATATCTCTAAGACTTCTACACCTCTGCTTCTAACTTCTACTGGATCCAATCTCGCCTCTCGTAAAATTTGATCATATTCTCTTTCGCACCTCTCTGATACCTTCTGTCGTTCTTGCGCCCGTTTACACAAACCATCTAAATTATTGGGTATCTCTTTAGTATGGACTATCCAATGATTTACCAAATCGCTCATCCTCCGAATAGGGGATGTAAAGTGGCCGTATACATCAAAATTTAGTGCGTGGTGCCCTCCGAATGGATCTGGCATATACATAGCTCGGGGCATTACTCTTAATACTGCCCTTCTTATCTTTTCAATTTGACGCCCATCTGCCGATTCTATGGCACTATTCACGGCCATTCTAGGATCTTCCAAAGTAGAAGATGGTATCTGCACTCCCTCTAATTTTTGTATCTCTTGCAATGCAGAATCCCATTCTCTCGGGGTGGGTTGAGGATGAACTCTATACATAGCTTCTACTCCTCGGTTCCACATCAATTCATGAGTTACTGCTTTGTTTGCTTTAAGCATGCATTCTTCAACTATCATGTGGGATCTATCGCGATTTTGGTTAAGAACTAGCGATCCATCCTCTTTCCTCTGTCTCTGCAACCTTTCTGTCACTTCACAAATCTTCATACATTCTTCATGTAGTGGCAGGTCTGGATCTTCTAATCTTTTTTCACATTCTCTATATGTCAACCTTTCATCAGACCTAATCACTGCCTTATAGATATCTATTGATTCATAACTTAGACTATCCTTGTTAATGTACATCTCTACTGCATGTGCTAACCTATCTTCACCAGGGACTAGAGAACAAACATCTTCTGCTAGATATCTAGGTAACATGTGTATTGTATGCCCTGACAAATATGTTGAATTTCCACGTTCCATCGCAAATTCCCATGTTTTTGTACCTGGGGCAACATAGTGGGTTACGTCGGCTATGTAGACCCAAATTCTATATCCGTTCTCATCTATCTCCACACTAAGAGCATCGTCAAAATCTTGCGCACTATATGGATCTGTTGTCCAAGTGATGAGCTCTCTGAGGTCTTTTCTATTTTCAAGCTCAAGTTCTATTTCTCGCTTATTATTCCCTGCCCATCCTTTTGATTCTTCAATAACATCTTCTGGAAATTCATCCCTTATGCCGAATTTCTCCAATAGTGATTCTCTTTTCTCAGTTACTTCCTTATAAACCTCTTCTGAGATGCAAATCGGCTTTTCATCTATGGGATTTTCCTTTTCATTCTCCTTCATATTTTATATCATAAATTTTAAAGCTCCCCTCCGATTTATTTTTTTCCATGCAGGTTATTTCCCGCCACAACCTCCGAAACGATTCGATACGCGAATTCAAGTCTTCAATATCTTCTTATTTTGATGTCGAATTGCCAGGATCAAAATATGAACTCGTTGAATTGTCTCACCCCCTCATTGATATTGTACTTATTGACAAAAACCCTCTTGCATGCTATATTGACGGCTTCCCTTCCCTTACTATAAAAGGTGCAAATATTTCCCCCCCTTCTAACAAAATAGTTTGCGTAGATAAAGGGGCAATCAAATTCGTATCCAATGGTGCAGATATTATGAAACCCGGGATCACGCGGGCCGATTCCTCTATAGAGTCCGGGGACCTCGTAATCGTAACAGAAGAAGTCCATGGAAAAGCTCTTTGTGTGGGTAGGTCACTCAAGCCTTACGAATCCCTCCTTGGGAATTCAGGAAAAGCAGTAGAATCGATACACTATGTCGGCGACGAATTATATCATTTCTTCTAATTATGTCTATGCTCCTCCTTCTTCCCCTTCGATATCATATCGCATATCTCCCTCATATATGTAAGTCACATCTTCCAGTTCATCTAGTGTTTTCACATGAGAATCATCACAATGTGGCTTTCCCTTTGATAATCCACACATGCAAATCAAGACTGAGTCCTCACTAGCCGGTAATTTAACTGGTCCTTTCTCTTCATGTATAACAAATCTTGCCATACTTCTATTTCTATTTTTAAAATTTAAAAACATTACAATTCAACTCTCCTTCATCCTCTCTATTTTCCGTTCTGGCCATTAAAATTCTATATCTGGGTGCCCATTTTCGAAGGAAAATCCGGCCGTAAGAACTATGCCCTCTCCTGCGCTCTATCCACATATGGGAATTGTGGATAAATTTCTGAGTGGTGGAAAACGAACCATCCAAGATTATATATCTCTAGATAGTGATGATATTGAGAAAACAACAGCAGAAGCATTTCAAGTCCATATTGCTGAAATTTATGATATAGAAGATGTCATCGCAGTCAAAGACAAAATCTACGATGGGGATCTAGTTATTGCCGATATAACTCGTCTAAGAACTAAGGATTCTGTCATGAATCGAATCACAACCGAACTAAACCAAGTGGCACAAGAAGTTGGTGGGGATATAGTTCTAAGCGGGGATGATCAAATAATAGCTGCACCTGCTGGAGTCGCAATCAACCGTGAGAAAATCGGACGGAAATAATTTCTAAACCAGACTACTTTTCTTATCTTATTCAACTTCTCGTTTCATTGCTGCTCGACGCGCTTTCGAATCCTTTCCAGTTGCTTTTAATAAAAATTCATTTTTCACAGAAACGGCATCTCCTGCTAGTTCTATGTGCCCACTTGCAATGATTTCTGCTATTGGGAGCTCTTCAAAATCCACAATAAGCGTATCTTTCTTACCTGGATATTTCCCCGCACCAATACTCACCTTCTTGAATATTGGGTTAGTTGGAGATTCCACTACGTATAATTCTTGACCATCTCTATTTTCTGTACTTGTTATTGGGCCAAAATATCCTTCAATCGATTCTTTAAGATCTGCTATTCTTTCCTCTAACGTGGTTCCTCTTTTAATTTCATATTCTTTCATTTTATAATTCTCCTATCTTTTTCTAGATCTTCTATCAATCAATTCTTCATCAATATATCCTTTCCTGCATGCTGGACAAATATCTCCTTTCCTCAACGCAGATTCATATACGGGAGTCTGGTATTCACATTCTTTGCACACATAGGCAGTCTGGGTATCTTTCTTCCTCCTGCCTCGGGCACTCTCTGACTCCTCAGCTTCATCTTCATCCCCTTCCGATCCGATATCATTTTCCAATCCAATGTCTTCTCGCTCTGGAAACTCAACAACATTTTCATTATTCTCTTCTTCTTCCTTCAAAGATTTAGGAATTAAACCCCCTCCAAATTCCATATTTTCAACAAATGATTCTGGTATGTTGGCACTGAAACCTTCGTCTTCACCTGTTGCTTCGGGCCATTCCACTACCTCTTCATCGACCCATTCTATTGTATTCTCTTTATCAGTATCTTCTGAATTTTCTTCAGATTCTTCTATGGGTTGGTTTTCCATATTTTCCATTATTGGTTCAACAATTGGTTCGGCATTTTCCATCTCTGGCTCGGCAGCAATTTCTGACCCAACACTAATTTCTTTATATTCACTTAGTATCCGAACTTCATCACATCTATAACATTTCTTGTATTCGATAATTGTTGTAACCATTTCTCCCCCTTGCTCATTTTTTTCCTCAGATCTTTGAATGCCGCTATACGAATGACCAAAGATACATAAAATGCCCATTAAATTACTAGACGCTTCCCTCTACTAAAAACCCTATCTTTTATCATTTCATTTTTTATTCCCTTTCATGGCATTAAATTGCCCTCTCGAAAATAAAGACGTGGGCCTGTCCATATGGACTCCTATCTCGCCCGAGAAAAATTTTAAACCCATTTCTTGTACCACTCGTGGGAGCGAATAACCTTTTCTTATCCATTTCCCCATCTCTATTTCCCGACCTATCTCTTTTCTCCATCTCGATTCATACATTTTAATAGTGTTTATCTCATTTGAATTTACCACCTTTGCCGCACAATTTGAAGCCATCAATCCGTAAATTATTCCACCTCCTGTAAATGGCTTTGTCTGGCTAGCAGCATCTCCTATTAGGAAGCCTCTGTTAGTACTAACACTTGCAGGGGGTCCTATTGGTATCATCCCAGAACACCTTTTCTGGATATGGGTTCCCATTGAATCAGTTAATTTTTCAAATCTTCCTATTATGTCTGTATCTGGGGACCCCGCAATCCCGTATTCTACTCCTGCGGCACCTCTAGGTATTCTCCATGAAAAAAACCCTGGAACATTCAAATAAACGTCAACAAAATTCCCAAAATCTTCTGTGAAATCAAACCCCAAAATCCCATGTAATAATTCTTTTGGTTCTTCCAAACCCAATGAACGTCTAACTCTAGAATTAGGGCCATCACATCCCACAACGACCTTGGTATCTATCTCTTGTTTCCCCTCTGGACTTCTAACTTTGACAATTACCTTTTCTTCCAATTCTTCTACACCAATTACTGTATGTCTCTCTTTTATTTCTGCACCAGATTCGATTGCCATTTTGGACAAACAACGATCCAATTCAACCCTATCAATCACATTTGATATTGGCTCCTTTTTATAAAAAGTATGAGTTTTTCTACCCTCTCCTCTCACATGAAATCTTGCCCCATAAATTTCATTTTGAATCAATCTAGATTTATTTTTATGGGGTATGTATCTCCACAAATCCAAACTAACATGTCCTGAACAGGATAATGGAGTTCCTATTTCTCCTCCTTCTAGTATGATAATTTTGTTTCCCAATTCTGCACTTTTATGCGCAAAATGGGATCCTGCCGGGCCTCCCCCTGCGATCACAAAATCATACATAATATGACTTATATTCGCATCCCATTACTTGAGTTTCTCTTTTAGATATTTTCCCGTATATGACCTCTCATTCTCAATTATTTGTTCAGGAGTTCCTTCTGCTATCACTTCTCCTCCTTTCTCACCACCTCCTGGTCCTAAGTCAATAATATAATCTGCATTTTTTATCAAATCAAGTTCATGTTCGATAACTACCACTGTATTCCCTCTATCTACTAATCTATGCAATACTTCAATCAGTCTGGCTTCATCTTCCGAATGGAGCCCTGTAGTAGGTTCATCTAGTAAATACAAGGTGTTTCCTTTTTCTCGCTTCCCCAATTCTTGCGATAGTTTGACCCTCTGCGCTTCTCCGCCCGATAGTGTTGTAGAAGATTGTCCAAGTTTCATATACCCCAGGCCAACATCGCATAGTAACTCTAGATTTCGAAGAATTTTCTTATTATTTTCAAAAAAGCCCCTTGCTTCTTCTATTGACATATCTAGAACTTCTGCAATACTCTTGCCCTTGTATCGAACCTCTAAAGTCTCATCATTATATCTGGTCCCTTTACATTCGTCACACATAATATATACATCGGATAAAAAGTTCATCTCTATTTTTACATCCCCTTGACCATTACAACTCTCACATCTGCCCCCTTTAACATTGAATGAGAATCTACCTGGTTTATATCCTCTTTGGAGAGACACTTTTGTTTTAGAGAATAACTCTCGAATATGTGTAAACACGCCTGTATATGTCGCGGGATTCGATCTAGGGGTTCTTCCTATTGGATTCTGATCAATCAATCTAACATTCTGAATTTGATTGTGTCCCTTTACATCTTTGTGTTCCCCTGGAACCATTGATTTATTTTTGTGAATCTCGCGAGCTAAGTTTTTATACAAGATTTCATGAATCAACGTAGACTTGCCCGATCCAGATACGCCCGTAATCACTGTTAAAACACCAATTGGTATGGCTACATCAATATTCTTTAAATTATGTTGGGATGCTCCTTTTATCTCTATATTTTCACTACCCTTCCTCCTAATTTCTGGAACAGGTATTTGTTTCTCTCCTGAGAGGTATTTTCCAGTTAGGGACTCATTGGATTTCATAATCTCACCCACCGTACCTTGTGCTACCAATTCTCCCCCATTTCTCCCTGCACCAGGACCTATGTCGGCAATATAATCTGCCCGGAACATAGTTTCTTCATCATGTTCTACCACTATGAGTGTATTTCCCATATCTCTCAGCCCCTCGAGAGTCTTTAACAACCGATCATTGTCTTTTTGATGAAGTCCAATGGATGGTTCGTCCAATACATACAAAACTCCCACCAAGCCCGATCCAATTTGTGTTGCAAGTCTTATTCTTTGGCTTTCCCCTCCGGAAAGCGTTCTTGCTTCCCGATCCAATGTCAGGTATTCTAGCCCAACTTCGCACATAAAATTCAGTCTGAAATGAATTTCCTTTATAACTTGTTCTGCAATCCGCTTTTCTCTATCATTTAAACTTCCATCCAACTCTGAAAAATAAGACAAAGCATCTCCTATTCCCATCTGATTAATTTCAGTTATGCCCCTTCCTGCAACTTTAACCGCTCTACTTTCTGGTTTTAATCTCGTACCTGAACATGAATTACAGACACTAACTGCCATGTATCTTTCTATATGCTCTCTTGTCGATTGAGAATCTGTCTGAATATATCTCCTCTCCAAACTAGGGATCACTCCCTCAAACGGACCCTCTCTCCACCGCATCCCTCTTCGGGTCCATCTTCTTAACTTGACCCTTTCTTTCGTACCCCATACAAATGCATCTTGTATTTCAGGATCTAGTTCTCCAAATGGTGTGTCAACTGATACATCAAAATGCTCTGCTAGAGAATCTATCCAACCTCTATATACTGGGGCTTTATAATTCCATGGTTCAATTGCTTCTTTTAAAGGTAAATTTTCATCTTTTATTATCAGCCCCTCGACCACTTCCTTTAGATGACCAAGACCTTCACATTTCGGACATGCACCATGAGGACTATTAAATGAAAAAGATCTAGTCTCTATTTCTGGCAAATCTATTTTACAATTACTACATGCAAACTCTTCGGAAAATTCTACAATCGATCTAGAGTCCGTTTCGCCCGATAAATCACCCGTCCTTCGAACTTGAGCACCCAATTTTATATCTGCCGTGTCTCCTGAAACAATTACTTTCACTATGCCCTTCGCCTCTCTTAATGCCGTTTCAACTGAATCATTAATTCTTGAACGCACACTTTCGGATATCTCGATCCTATCTACTATTACATCAATTGAATGATCATATGTCTCTTCCAATTCTGGAATTTCCACTGCTAAATCATATTCTGTGCCATCCACTTCTATCCTTGTATAGCCCCTCGCAATTAAGTCCTTAAATAATTCTTTGAATGATCCTTTTTGATCCCTAATTATTGGGGCAGCTATTTTTATCCTTGATAATTCTGGCAATTCTAGAATTCGATTTACCATTTGTTGAGCAGATTGTTTGCCAACCACTTCTCCACAATTTGGACAGTGAGGTATTCCTATTCTCGCATACAGTAATCTCAAATAATCATACAACTCTGTCACCGTTCCTACAGTTGATCTAGGATTATTGGCCGCATTTTTCTGGTCTATAGATATCGCAGGAGAAAGCCCTTCTACTGATTCAACATCCGGTTTATCCATCTGACCCAAAAAATTCCTAGCATATGCACTCAAAGATTCTATATACCTCCTTTGTCCTTCTGCATAGATAGTGTTAAACGCCAAAGAGGATTTACCAGAACCCGATACTCCTGTTATCACTACCAATTTATCCCTCGGAATTTTAATGTTTAAATTTTTAAGATTATTTTCCGATGCGCCTCTTACTTCAATATACTCTTTTGCCATTATCAATCAATTAAAATCTAACTAAGTACTCTATTAATCCTCACTTTACCACTACACCTTTTCTGGTAACCATCCCCCATGAATTTCCAAATTGGAGCCACTGATATATTCTGCATCTTGGCCGATGAAAAATAACATTGCATTTGTCATCTCTTCCAACCTAGCTGGTCTCCCCATGGGTATTTGATCCGGGAAAGTATCTGAATTTTCAACCACATATGGCGATAGTAAATTAACTGTAATTCCACTCCCCGAAGTATCCGAAGCAAGCATTCTTGTAAACATTTGGACTCCCACTTTAGAAACAAAATATGGGAAATTCTTTGCACTAACCAGGCCCTTCCCACTTGACGCATAACCTATGTTTATTATCCGCCCCCATGATTTTTCTCTCATTTTTGCAAGTGCTCTTTTTGAACATAAATATGTGCCAGTAAAGTTAGTTGCCATCACCCTTTCCCACGTCTCAAAATCAATATCTTCCCAGTGCTTAGGGGAATGATCTCCTACATTATTAACTAATATATCTACTGGGCCTAGTACTTCTTCTATCTCTCCAAATAGGCATTCCACTTCCTCTGGCTTTCTGATATCCGATCTGACTTTGATGACCTCTGCCCCTTTACTTTTGATTTCTTTTACTGTATCTTGTGCCACATTTTCACTTTCTAGATAATGTACAACCACCTTCGCACCACAATCTGCCAATCCTGATAAAAGGCCTTTCCCAATCCCCTGGGAGCTACCCGTCACTAGTGCAATCCTACCCGAAAGATCTAGCAAATTGTTCATCTACATCTCCTACGTCCCTCTACCTACTATACACTATCCATCCCCGTGTTCATCAACAATTACCACTTTTCCTTTAACAACATCAATGTTTATCAAGCTTTTAACTTCATAATTCTTGCCAGTGGTTTTATTTTCCCCTCCTACTTTATTTATCACTGCAATAACATCTACAACTTCTGCACCTATTTTCTCTAATGCTTCCATTATTGCAATTATGGTGCCTCCTGTAGAGATAACATCATCTAATAACAGAACCCGATCTCCCTCCCTGATGTCATTTATATACATTTCACTCTTTGAATACCCAGTCTCTTGCATCAAAGCAACCTCTCCTTCAAGCCCATATTGTCTTTTCCGGACAACCACTAATGGTATGTCTGTAACTAGTGATAGTGCAGTCGAAATATGTATTCCCATGGCCGCAGGAGTAACTATCTTATCAATATTTTCTAAGTTCTCTCTCTTAACTTTATTAATTATTTTAATAACAATTTCCCTTAGTAATCCAGGCTCTAACATTGGGACTCCATCTGAGATAGGGTGCACAAAGTAGTGGTATCCGTCCTTTTCTATTATCGGGGCCTCTAAAAGTGACCTCTTCAACCAATCCATGTTCTATCTGTCCTCTGGGGTACAAAAAGATCTTCGGAATATATTTTGTTTAAATTGGAATTTTAGTTTCTCCTCCTCTGACGCAGAACGAACCTATTGTTCATTCATTTTCAATCTATATTCTATCTCCATTTGCATGAAATATAGGTTGGTTCAATATTCAAAACGTTTAATTAAGTTTAGAGTCAGAAACGTTTGATTGTGGAGCTCAATTTCATTTCTTTGGCTATAATTGTCTTCTTACCTTTCTTAGCAGCAGCCATCACTTTCTTAATCTACCCTCTCTTGAAGGAAAAAACAGCTTACTTTTCGGCATTAATCGCTCTCACCTGTGCCTCTCTAATCCTGACTCTATTTGGGACCACTGGGTCTACTTCTGTCCCTCTACTATCCTCTTTGGATGTCCACCTTCGATTTTACGTCGATGGGCTATCACTCCTTGTTGGTCTATTGGCATCAGGCATGGGTGTATTGACTTTCATTTATTCTCTTGGGTATATGAAAAACCAGCGTCATAGTCCTACTTATTATGCAGCTCTGTTAGTATTCATGGGGTCCATGCTCGGAATAATTTTTTCTGCAGATTTGATTTTTATTTTTATTTTTTGGGAATTGACATCTTTGTCATCTTATTTCTTAATTGGATATTTCAACAATGAGAATTCTTCCAAATCTGCGGCAAAAAAAGCATTAATTATTACTTCCATTGGGGGTCTGCTTATGCTCCTTGGATTTTTACTCATCCATTCTATTACTGGAACTTTTGATCTATCTCTCCTCCTATCCGAACCCACTTCTGTTCAATCCTCTCTTCGAGCCCATGGATTATTTTTACCCACCCTAGTTGTTATTATTCTCGCGGGAGCATCCAAATCTGCACAGATTCCTTTCCACATTTGGCTACCTAGTGCAATGGTTGCCCCGACCCCTGTATCTGCTTTTTTACATTCTGCAGCAATGGTGAAAGCTGGTGTTTATCTTCTCGGGAGATTCCATCCAATTTTATCCGGCGATGAATGGTCCTTGATCCTCCTTACCATTGGGATCATCACCATGACTCTAACTGCCCTTTTCGCCGTTATCTCTACCAGTATAAAGGAACTTCTTGCATACTCTACCGCATCCCATATAGGGCTAATGTTGATGGGATTTGGAATACCCATTACCTTGACTGGAGTTTCCCCATCACTTGGTTTTGTATCTGGATCTTTCCATTTACTAACTCATGCTTTGTTCAAAGCAGCATTATTTTTGATAGCTGGAGTCCTAGCTTGTCAATTGGGGATCAAAACATTTTCCGATGCCAAAGGGCTATGGGTAAAAATACCTTTAATCGCAATATTTGCGGTATTTGCCTCTCTTTGTATGGCGGGCATCCCTCTCACCAGTGGTTTCTATTCGAAAGAATTACTCTTCCAAGGGGTCTATACTCTTGCTAATAATTATGGTGGAATCTGGTGGATTTTACCCTTACTTTCAATAATGGCTAGTTCTCTAGCAGTTGTCTATTCACTTAGATTTATAATGATGTTTTTTGGATCGCAGCCATCTCATAAAAAAGACGTCCAACCTCTCCCTCCCTCTATGGTTTTTCCAATTTCAATTTTGATTTTATTATCACTTATAGTGGCTATATCTCCCTCCATAGCAATTGATTTCATTTCCCATTCTTCCTCTTCCTATCCTCCCGGGCATCTCCCTATTCATATTGGAATTCCAGATCATGTGACGCCTCCACTTTTAATGAGTTTATCCTCATTAGTTCTTGGAGTGGCATTGTATACTAAACACAAACAAATTTCAAAAGCTACTACCTCAGTATTATCTTCTAAACATCTTAGTATTGATTCGATTTACTCCTCAATTATCTTGTCACTTGAAAATTACGGACTTGCCCTCATTTCTAAAACAGAAAAAACTTCGATGAGGACTCATATTATCTGGTTAATCGGAACCCTGGGAATGCTACCTGCAATCACTCTGTTATATCTACATCAAAATATATCCATCTCCTCCTCACTTCCCCATCAACCTGCGTTTTTGATAGTCCTTCTTATAATTATACTGGGAACAATTTCTGTAGCACGATCAAATTCTCATATAATGGGCGTTTTATTTCTCTCAATTGTCGGGTTCATGATTGCAGTATTTTATCTATTATCCAATGCACCGGACGTTGCATTGACCCAACTCGCAGTCGAAACTCTCATTCTAGTTATATTCTTAGTAATAATTGGAAAATTACCTGCTTATTATGGGGAAGCATCGCCCATCCGAGTCAGACTCGATACCATCTTGTCAATCTTCATTGGCACCGTGGTTTTCTTTGCAGTTATTATCTCTACTTCATCTTTTGCTCCAAAAGATATTGTGGCATTTTTCTCCAATCGAGCTAGCTATCCTATTGGGTCCACTGAAAACATAATATTTGATTACGGTGGTGGGACTAATATAGTCAATGTGATTCTAGTGGATTTCCGAGCATTAGATACTTTGGGAGAAATATCTGTTGTCGCACTCGCCGCACTTTCAATCTTGACCCTTTTGCATTCAAGAAACCAAGGGGGTGTCAAATGACAACGCTGATTACCAAAACCGCAGCAAAAATAGTCGCACCTTTGATCTTTGTCACTTCGATGGTCCTTTTCGTCCAAGGGCATAACACAATAGGTGGTGGGTTTGTTGCTGCAGTATTGATAGTCTCTGCAATATCCTTGCTTTATATAGCGTATGGAACTGAGAATCTCACCAGATTATTAAATATTTATCCCTCTGAATTAAACAGAAAAATGCTCGTATCTGGCTTGATGCTAATACTCTTAACAGGAAGTATCCCCGTTCTATTCAACATGCCCTTCCTGACACAAGCATATTGGGTACTACCTACCATTTCATTTTTAGGAGAATTAAAAATTTCAACTGCTATATTTTTTGATTTGGGTGTCCTTCTGACGGTTACAGGATCTTTACTTTCTATACTGTCGGGGGTGAGTAGATAGAATGTCTCAATTATTCTTGGCACTAACCATTGGATCTCTCTTTTCTCTTGGCACTTTCTTACTTTTAAGAAGGGATTTATTAAAATCAATCCTAGGTGTCATAATCTTTGGACAGGCAGCAAATGTGTATTTGATTACTATGGGGGGTTTCTCTGGAACTGTGCCTGTTTTATATGGCGGCGAAAATTTGGTTTCTACAACTGACCCTCTTGTTCAGGCATTGGTCTTAACTGCCATAGTCATCAGCTTGGGAACCACTTCATTTATTCTTGTACTTTTACTTCGAGTTTATGATGAGCATGGAACTTTGGACATAGATAGATTATGGGGGCAATCATGATCGAATATTCCCACCTTGTAGCCCATTCGCCAATGCTGCCAATATTAATTTCTCTTCTATCTGCATGTATAATTCTACTATCGAGGAGATCTCTTAAATTGACCATTATATTCAGTTCATTTGGCATGATACTTTATTCGGTATCTATTCTATTCCTTCTACTTCTTGTCCAAGATTTTCCTATATCTTATCAATTTTCTGCTTGGCCTGCTCCTTATGGAATCTCATTTGTTGCAGATCCATTCTCCCTTCTTCTACTATCAATAACTGCTATAATTTCAATCGCAGTTTTATTTTATTCAATATTAACTATAGATGCGCAAAAACAAAAATTTTCTTACCATGCATTTTTACATTTCTTACTCTTCGGAGTCACTGGCGCACTCCTGACTGGGGATTTATTCAATCTATTTGTTTGGTTCGAAGTAACTCTTTTAACTAGTTATGTTCTCGTTACTTTCGATTCTAATTCTCAACAAACTAGAGCTGGAATGACATATGTTATTCTTAATTTAATCGGGGGTGCATTCATGCTGATCGCTATTGGCGGGATCTATGCCACCACTGGTACACTAAATCTAGCAGACCTCTCTCACCGACTATCTCAACCAGATGTGTACGGCATTTCCATCCCCTCTGTGATGGTATTTTTTATGATCCTCTTTGTTGTTTTTGCCCTTAAATCAGGTTTGGTCCCTCTGCATTTTTGGGTACCGCTGGTTTATCAAGCCGCACCTTCTCCTATTTCTGCACTTCTCTCTGGAGTGGTAAAAAAAGTTGGACTCTATGCTATGATAAGAATATTCTTTACAGTAATCCCTCCCACTTCGATTTCAATAGGGGAAATTTCAATTTTAACAATTTTTGGATTTTCTCTTCTTATTCTCTCTTTCTCCAGCATAGTTATTGGTGGGATATCTGCACTTGGCCAAAACAATATGGATGGCTTACTAGCTTACTCTAGTATAAGCCAAATGGGTTTCATAATGCTGCCGCTTTCTATAGCTGCTTTGTTCCCCGCTGTAAAGGGGATGGCTCTGATAGCAGCGATAGTCCTTTCCTTGAATCACTCACTTGCAAAAGCATCCCTTTTCCTTGTTAGTGGGCATATAAAAAATTCTGTTGGATCTGTAACTCTCTCCGATTTAGGGGGCATGTCTACTCACTCACCCATTCTATCTATTTCAGTATTTATTTCTTTATTCTCCATAGTGGGTGTGCCTCCTATTTTTGGATTTTTAGGAAAAGTATATCTCCTAATTCTATCCTCAAATACTCAATCGATTCTGCCAAATTTTTCTATCTTATTCATCTCTGTCATTTTAGTTGGTTCTCTTCTTTCCCTACTCTATGCAATCCGCCTGTGGAATACTTGCTTCTGGGGGGAAGTTTCTTCAAAAGTATCTACTTCTTCTCCCATTTATTTGACCCAATATTCATTTATCGCCCTTTCCCTCCTCCTAGTCTTAATCACTCTTGGATTTGAGTTCATTTCCCCCTTAATCGAAGCGGCATCAATTTCCGCAGTAGATAGTTCTGGCTATATAGACGCCGTTCTGTATCATAAGTAGATCAATCACTATGGCTCTCATACAAAAAATAAAAACTTGGATTGCATTGGGTGCTTTTTTATCTTTAACTTGGGTTTTCATTCGTGGTGCACAACCACCTCTCTCTAATTTCCTCTTGGAGTTTATCTTTGGACTTGCAATTTGCTTACCGCTTGCATACCTTTTTCGAAATTTCTTTTCCCAATCCATTCTTATAAAATCAATTATCACTTCTTCTCCCTATATGCTATTATTTATACTAATCTTTCTCCGAGATATGGTCACTGCAAATATAGATGTAGCCCGGAGGATTCTCAATCCAAATTTGCCCATCAAACCCGCCGTCATCACAGTCCCATTACGGGTCAAAAAACCATTTTCTATCACAACTATAGCAAACAGTGTTACTTTGACTCCTGGAACTCTTACCTTGGATTATGTAGAAGAATCGAATAGTCTATTGATTCATACAATCGATGAAAATAATGCTAAATCTACTCTCAAAACAATCAGAATCTGGGAAGAATATGCACTCAACATATTCCATGAATTGCCTACTAAAACCCCGATAGTGGAAATCTTTTTATCTTCCGTCAGAGGTGGGAATAATGACTAATCTTGTCCCCTTTAGTTTTATATTGACCTTTGCATTGGCATTGGTCTGTACCCTCACCTTACTTTGTGGCTATCGAGCATTCACTGGACCCACTCTCCCCGACCGAGTAATTGGAATTGATGCAATTGGAACTAATATAACTGCAATAGCCGTCTTGCTCGCTCTTCTAACACATTTCGACCGATTCATTCTTGTAGGTCTCGTTCTAGCAATCATAGGTTTCATAAGTACAATTGCAGCAGCAAATTACATTTCTGAAAGTGAGGTCATATCTAATGATTAATTTTAATTTTTTCTCCACCATTTTAAATTATCCACTCTCTCTACAGGATTTGCTGACCATCACTTTTGTACTCTTGGGATGTTTTTTCCTCTCCGTTGGCACTATAGGGTTATTGCGACTACCTGATGTCTACAATCGACTCCACGCAACTAGCAAATCCACTACGTTAGGTGCCGCTTCTATTTTCTTTTCAGGATTTTTATATTATGGATTCGAAGGAATGGGATTGACTTCACTTGTTGGGGTTTTTTTTCTATTTCTAACCGCACCAACTGGGAGCCATATGATTGCTAGAGCAGCCCAGAAAATGGGAGTTGATTTTTTCGGCGACATATCCTGGCCAATTTCTTCTTCAACCAAAAATAAGAAAACAAAATAATGAATCTGTTTGGATTTCTCCTCTCCGACCCACTGTCACTGAGATTTAATTTCTTTAGATAGTTCTTCTGCTATCTCCAAACCTATCTCTCGCTTTGAACCCTCTCGTTCTAGAATGCTATCCCTGCGAACAATTTCAACTCTTGTTTTTTCCAATCCTATCACGTTTGCATTATTTGCAACAACAAATGAGAGTCTAGCACGATTTAATAGCTCTCTAGATCTCTCAATAACTAGATTTCGATCTTCTTCCACTTCTGCCTTAAAACCAATGATTACCAAATCTGGAAATTTCTTTCGGATAATGTCCAATAATTTTGGTTTTCGATGCAATTTCAATTGAATTTCTTCCGCCCCCGATTTCAATTTTTCTTTCGATGGCTCCGTACCATAGTCTGCGATTGCGGCTGCAGAAATCAACCCATCTGCTTCTTTTGAGAGATTTATTACATTTTCAATCATTTCTTCCACATTTTCCACCTGATATGTGTTGATATATGGTATGTCACCCCCGTTGTGCACAAGACTCACTTTTGCACCCTTTATATAACAACCTATGGCAACCCCTTCTCCCGTTTTTCCAGACGAACAATTTGTGATCATGCGCACCGGATCAATTTTTTCATGAGTAGCCCCTGAAGTAACTATTATATGTTTTCCTTGGAGTGGTTTCAAATCAATAGCCCTCTCAACTTCTACAACTATAGTATCTATATCTGCTATCTTTGCCTTTCCTTCTTCCATAACTGGTTCTGCAAAATTAACCCCCCATAATTTAAGTTTTTCTTGCGCCTCTATGATTCCTGGATGTTTGGCCATAGGTTCATGCATTGCAGGGGCAACCACTATTGGGATTTTTGATCCTATCGCGGTAGTTACACAGGTAGTCACACAAGTATCATCAATCGAAGCTGCCATTTTCCCAATAGTGTTTGCGGTAGCTGGGGCAATAACCAGTACATCTGCCCAACCGTTTTCACCACACAATTCTATATGTTCTACTCTGCCCGTTATTCCTTTTATTATTTCATTTTCAGTTGCATATTCCACCGCCCAAGGATGAATAATATTTGTCGCATTAGGTGTAATTATTCCTTTGACATTGGCCCCCTTCCTTCTGAATTCATGAACAAGTTCTACCACTTTGACTGCAGCAATACTACCTGTAATTCCCAGCGCTATATTCACTCCTTTGAGCATCTATTAGATACCTCTGAATTCCTATTTTATAACAGTGGCGATGTGAGAGGGGCGTTTTAGTGAATATCTTTCTTCTCGTGGTGTGTTTCTTTCTACTGTTTAAGTTCTAAAATCGATAAACTAAGGCTCACTTTTTCTAATTATATTTAATTTCTTCCATATCCCCCTCAGACGAAACACACTTATACTTCCCTTGGCAATCGGGCGGATAGGTACACGCAAGTGCGCATTCTTATAATTGGCGCAGGACAGGTTGGATACAGCATCGCAGAAAGCCTGTCTGAAGCCCATCAAATTGTTGTCATGGATATCAATCCAGATCGCGTTTCTGAATTGACATATTCTCTTGATGTTTTGGCTATATGTGGAGATGGCAATGATCTCAACAATCTAGAAGAAGTGGGTCTTGTCGACATGATTATCGCTTGTACGAACGACGACGAAAAAAATCTCATCGCATGCGAATCTTCCAAATTAATCGGCGAAACATTCACCGTAGCTAGAGTGAAAAATTCTACTTTATTTGAATCATGGTCCCGATCAATTGGTGCATTTGGAGTGGATTTCATGGCCTGTTCTGATAGATTAACTGCAGAAACCATTGTCAATATAGCTGGCATTCCTGCAGCCCTTGATGCCGACTCATTTGCAGGAGGAAAGGTGCAAATGGCTGAGTTTGAGGTAACTGAAGATAGTGCATTAGTCAATCAAACAGTTAGTGAGGCAGATCAATTCGCCTCATTAACATTTGCCGCGATAATAATGGAAGATCAGATTGTCATACCAAGTGGATCTACTAAGATCCCTATTGGTTCTCGATTAGTGGTTATTGGGACTCCCGAAAGTGTCCAAAAGTTCTCTTCTGTCATTAAACCAACTACTAATAAAACTGAGAATATCGCAATTTTAGGAGGGAGTAATATTTCTGCAGAAATAGCATCTATCTTTTCAACCCGTGGCATGAAACCGACTCTAATGACTGCCGATCGAGATTTATCGATCAAACTAGCAGAAAAATTACCAAATACAGTGGTCATGTGCCATGACGTAACTGACATTGAATTTCTCAAATCTGAAAATATAATTCAAGCCGATCTTGTAGTCATACATTTGGATTCTGATGAAGAAACACTCTTAGTCTCTCTATTGGTCAAACAATTAGGCGCATCTAGAGTGGCATCCATCATAAACTCTGGAGACTACGTTTCTCTATTCGAAAATGTAGGGATAGATGTAGCTGTAAATCCCCGGGAAGTAACTGCAGAAGCACTCATCCACTTCACACACAATGTAAATACAAAACGTGTGGCAATTCTAGATTCTAATAGGGTAGAAATTCTTGAAATTGAAATTGATTCAAATAGCAAATTATCTGGAAGAAATGTTAAAGCAATAACTGCTGATATGCCTGCCTCTGTAGTTATAGGGGCAATCGTACGAGACGGCCAAGTACTTGCCCCTCGGGGTGATACAATGATACAATACCAAGACAACATAGTCATCCTTGTCGATGTATCTGTATTGGACAATATTTTGAAACAACTATGATCCTTAGAGCCAATTGGAAAGCTGCACTTAGTCTCACTGGAACCATCACAAAATGGCTGGCAATCGCACTTTCTTTACCTTTGATAGTGGCAATTTACTACGGAGATTCTATCTTCCCCTTTGTAATAGCAATGGGTGTGTCTTTATTCGTTGGATCTATTCTTGAAAGATTGGATGGGGATCCCCAAATGAGCTTGAGAGACGGTTTTTTAATGCTAGTTGCAGCTTGGATCATAGTCGCTTGTATTGGTGCAATACCTTATCTAATTGCAACAGCTGGAACATCTTCTACATTATCTAGTCCAATAAATGCGTTATTCGAAAGTGTAAGTGGATTTACAACCACCGGGGCCACCGTCATAGGCGATTTGTCATCCGATCATTATTCTCCATCTATACTACTCTGGCGCCAGTTCACCCAATGGCTAGGGGGAATGGGTATCATTGTCCTTGCTCTAGCAATCGTACCAGAACTATCCTCCGGAGGGGCCCGATTATTAGATGCAGAGGCACCTGGGCCTAGTATCAAAAAACTCACTCCAAAAATAGCCGAAACAGCACGATTCCTTTGGTTAGTGTATCTCGGAATAACCTTTCTCGAAGTATTCATTTTATATGGACTTCATTTAATTGGATTTGCTCCAAATATGGACTTCTACAATGCTCTTTGCCATGGTTTTACAACACTAGCTTCTGGAGGATTTTCACCAGCAGTTAGGAGCATTGAGACATTCTCAACGGCAGTCCAATGGGTAATCATTCCTTTTATGGTTGCATCAGGGACTAACTTCGCTCTATTCTACCATTACTTAAAAGGTGATAAAAAAATCTTCTTAAAAGATTCAGAATTTAAATATTATCTCTTATTTATGGGGATTTTATCACTCTTATTCACTATCCTCTTTTTAAATAACAATTGGTCAAATTCAACCTTCGAACAAACGCCTCTATTGACTACCCTTAGGCACGCCATCTTCCAAACTGTTTCTGTAGTGACTACCACTGGTTACGTTAGCTTTGATTTCACAACATTAAGCATGCCTGCCCAATACTTACTGTTATTTTCCATGTTTATTGGAGGTAGTATCGGATCAACTAGTTGTTCAATCAAAATCCTTCGTTGGATAGTAATTCTGAAATCCCTTCGAAAAAGTCTATTCTCTCTTATCCACCCCGATGCAATCCTGCCACTCCGATTCAACAACAATGTTTACGACGAATCTGAAATCAAAAAAATCCACACATTCACTCTATTGTTCATATTAATCTTCGCATTATCTACTATCTTCATAGTTCTTGATGCTTCACGTGTGGGCCTCAACCTCTCTTTGCTCGAAGCTATGGGTGCAGTCGCAGCAACTCTTGGCAACTTTGGTCCATCTTTTGGTGCATCTGGTCCTATGGGCAATTATCTTCTGTTCCCCTGGACTTCAAAACTATATATGTCCCTATTAATGATAGCAGGACGACTAGAAATATTCCCTCTCGTAGTTTTACTAACCCGAGCATTTTGGAGATCTTGAGTTTTCTCCCTAAATGTCACTCTATATAGGGACTGATTTCAAAGATAGTTCTATCAGTCTAAGGGCATTCGGCCCATCTCTCCATTCCACAACCACCTCTATCCTTCTTTTTACCATTCTAATTTCTTCAATCAAAACCTCATTAATGTGGCAGATTAAAATTAAATGGCTCAGCACCTTTGCATTTATATCTCCCTCAACCAATATCTTTGATTGTTTTCCACTTTCATCAGAACTAATGGTTATGTTGGCTTCAACATTTATTACTTTCAATGGGGGTAGTTCATTTCTCAACCTTTGTAATGATACTGAAATGGCAGTATCTTCTCCTTCTAATCCCAACGAACGAGCGGTTGCAGAATAATTAATAATTCCTGCCCTGAGTGCCTCACATAAGTAAGGAATATTTTTTACTTCTCTTCGGGTATCGGATGCAAGTGACATACTACTTTACATGATGTGTCATAAAAACAAAACTATGTTGTGTTCACCGTTTGATCATTTGGTATGCAATATATACTCCTAATGCAATCACTATTGTTCCTATTATAATTACCCAATTTTGTATAATTGCAAGGGAAGCCGCAGCCATCGTAACTGCAACCATCATTAATGCAATTAATGGAATTTTGCCTGTTGGAACTACTGGGTCCGAATCCACTATCTTTGGTTTTGGAATGGATAATCTTTCATCAATTTTAATTTGACCCCTAGTGTCTCTCGCATCTCTAACTACGACGTTAGAGTATGCAGTTTCAGAACCATGGCCTGTTACTATTTTGATCACTCCTTCTGTTTCTGGGGCACCCTCGCCAACTTTGACATCTAGTCTCACATTTTCCCGATCTTTTAGAAACCGGTTCGAAACACCCATGTGTGCAAAATCTGCAAGTTCATCACTAAGATGTAAATAAACATGACATGGGCCACCGTGGTTGTATAATATAATTCCAAATGATCCACTTACTTCTATCGGCGTTTCTTCAAATTCTATCGAATTGGGAAACATTCTATTGATGTGGACTTCTAGATCTGCAGTCACAGCCTGTATATGTCTGAGCAAGGTAAAAAGATATCTGGCTAATCAGATTGGAATTCCCTAACGTAAATTTGGAGGTAGCATATTGGGTATCTCATCTTCAATTTGATATTCTTCTCCGCACTTTGTACATGTAAGGGTGCCTGTAATGACCACATCTTCCTCCTCCTTTGTTATTTTCAATTCCAATTCTTCTTTACAAATGGGACAACAAAGAATATCCACAAGATCTTTCCTCATAATTTCTAAGAAAACATATGATATTAAAAATGTGACGGGATCTTTACCAATTAAATGGCCTTCTCCTCAATACAGTTTCTGATCGACTAGGTCCCACTCCGACTGCTATTATGTCCGCATCAACTTCCTTAGCTACATAATCCATGTAATCTTGGGCTGTTTTAGGCAATGCTTCATATCCATTTTCTGCTATATCTCTCCAATCACATTCTGGCCAACCAGGGAAAGTTATATATTCCGCTTGGCATTCTCCCCATAGTTCTGTAGTGGGTGGTAAAGTCCGTATACTCTCTCCTCTAAATTCATATGATTCGGCCACTTTTATGTCTCCCATTCCTGCAAGAACATCTATATGGTTTATCACTATGCCTGTGAATCCATTCACTCTCGCAGCATGGCGCAGCATGGGCATGTCTAACCACCCTACCCTTCGAGGACGGCCGGTAACGGTTCCATATTCGCCCCCCCGTTCCCGTAGATCATCTGCAAACTCCCCCTCCAATTCTGTAGGTAAAGGCCCCGTTCCTACACGTGATAAATATGCTTTTACTATCCCTATTATCTCTCCATTTCCTATTATCCTAGGTGATACGCCACTCCCTGTAGCTGCATACCCCGAGGAAGAATTAGACGAAGTAACGTGGGGATAGATACCATGATCTATATCTAGAGATGTCCCCTGTGCACCCTCGAATATGACTTTTGCTCCCGATTTTATCTCTTTGGTTATGAACTCCCCTGCAACAATGGCCATATCCTCATTTTTAATTCTCTTTCCATATGCACAATATTCTCTATATATTGCTTCCACATCAAATGCCTCATCTACAACCGAACCAAATACATCAGAAGCTATTTTTGACCGCTTCTGAACTAAATATTCTAATTTCTCTAAAAAAAGTTCTTCATCGAGGAGATCTCCGACCCTAATTCCCCTTCGACCCGCTTTATCTTCATATGTGGGGCCAATACCCCTGCCAGTCGTACCTGCATCCAGTTTCATTTCCTTTTTAGCAACTTCTTCTAGATTATCCACTATTTTGTGAAATGGAAATATTATATGTGCCCTTTGGGAAACATAGACTTTTGGATCAATCCCCCTCTTGCGCAAACCATCAATTTCATCAAATAATGTTTTTGGATTTACAACACACCCATTTCCCAAAATTCCTATCTTCCCGCTAATCGCACCACTTGGAACTAGTGATAATTGATATTTTTCATCACCTATAACCACCGTGTGCCCTGCGTTATCTCCGCCTTGATATCTGACAACTATGTCTGCTTCGTCACAAAATATATCTACTATTCGGCCCTTTCCTTCGTCCCCTAGTTGAGAACCAACAATTGTTATGCTCATCCCTTATATGTCTCAATCTGCACACTCTGCGTATACATATTTCGATCCCTCTCTCCACTGACGATTAATTTTTTCCATTTGGATAACAAATTCTCAATTACTACTATTTCCACCTCCCATTTCCAAAAACTAAATCCATTTTCGCCAAAATCGCAAAAAGACTTTTATCAGCTATCCTCCTACTCAGCCTATGATCGATCGTCTTGAGAAAGAAGTCGAGATGTTACACCGACATCTTGAAATTCTCCAGCTAGTCATTTCTAGTGAACCAATTGGGATAGTTAAAATGTCCAACGAAACTGGACTCCAACACCACAAAATAAGATACTCTCTTCGAGTCCTAGAGGAGGGTGGTCTAATCGCCCCATCTAGTCAAGGTGCCATCTGCACAGACCAAACTTCCGCATTTGTTGAAGGCCTGGGCGGCAAGCTAGATGCCATTCGATCTAGTCTAAATTCACTTGGTATCTCTCCCTCTGATTAAACCTGATTTTCTACAATTCTGGGAACAATAAATGTACTTCTTCCCCTTCTCTACATTCAACTAAACCTAAGTAAAAACTTTTCTTCCTTGAAACCTTGATTCTGGGGTCTCCTTTCCAAGAACGCTTTTTACCTTTCATCTTTTGAACAGCCACTTCCCGGGCTTCTTTAGAATGGTAGCTTGAACTAACCAAAAACGCTGCCACCAATGTATCTTTACCTTCTGCAAGCCTAGACGCAGATTCCACTAATTCTGTTACCATCTCCCCACCAGTCGGATCAAGATCATCATTCACATTAGCAACAATAAGTGGATCTCCTTCCTCATTAAGTACAATAATATCAAATCTATGTCTTCTAGATTCGCCCTCTTTTGATATGGTTTCTACCGACTCTCTCAATTGAATCCTGTCCATATCTGGAATTGCCCTATACAATGATTTGAACAACTTGATATTTTTAGTCCCTTTAATCTCATAAGGCAATTTTAAATATGCCCATTTCGAAAATCTGTATTCTGGTGTTTTAAGTATATATTCTTTGACACTTTCAGTACCACCTTTACACTTCACCAATGTTGTGTCTGTATCAAATCTACTATGAATTTCATATCTCAAATTCCTTTCAACCGCCACCGATCCAACTGCCTTTCTACCTCGCAGTGACATCGAGAGAGTTGGGCCATCATCATTCTTATATCTGATAAATATATTTGACCTCTCCTTCGCAAATTCTGGATCTACTATATTTTGAATAATTTCATTTTCATCAGACTGGGATTCTTTGCCCACTTGGACTTGTGTTTTTTCTTCCCTCTTGGGAATAACTCGCTCTTCCACAATTTCATTTATTTTCTCTACAATTGGTTTTTGCACTTCCGGATCTTCCAACTCTGTCTCATTTTTGAGTATCTCAATCGCCAAACTATCTTTGGTAGGGTCAATTGAAGGCACTATTCTTGATGTTCTCCATTCCATCTCCTGGTTAAATTTAATTTCATTTCCAACTACTTCTCCCTCGACTTCTTCAGTAATATTTTCCAACACTACCTCTTCCTCCATTGCGCCCCTATCTTCTGCCAATTGTTCTTCTTCACTTTGGACTTCAACATTTTCTGCACTATCTGGAAAAGAGACATCAGTATTTTTTATCCCTGGGATTTGAATGGAATCTATACTTGCCGGGTTCACTTGGTATATCCCAATCTCACTTTCCATCTCTTTTCTAGCTTCTTCATCTACAAGCAATCGATTTGTATTTCCAATAAATGCCACTTCCATCACTCTGCCTTTGTGATAAACGAGATAATAATCTCCACTTAAAACATTCTCTGAAAGCTCTACATATCCTGTGAATTTCGCTTCTTTCAATGTAGTGTCCATCTCTCCAATTGGTTTATTCTCCGTATAATATTGCATTCCTTCTTCTTTAGTTTTGGATTGCATAGAAAAAAGTAAAGGAAGAGCTGGGTGGGGGGATACATAAACAGTTCCTTCACCTCTCTCAAAATCATCTATTCCCCTTCCTTCCATTCCTATGATGTTCCCCTTAACCATGAACAACCATGACTCTCCCATTTCTATAGAGCCCGAGAACCCATTTTCATTCATTTCCTGCAACTCAGAATAACCCCGTGTGAAAGAATTCTTTTCCCAAGATTCCATTTTTGAGATTATGCTGTGGTCCATACCTTATATTAAGGTCGTACGTTGTAATTAGTTTCGGTTCCTGCCGAGAATCTTTTTTAAAATCATAAAAGATGAAACTGCAAATGGAAACCTAATAATTTCTAGACATTCATTCACTGCTATCGCTATTGCCGCATTCCCTATAGTTGGGTCAATTGATTCGAGGGGGATGATCGAATCAAGTCGAATCCATTCAAGAAATAAAATTGCATCTGCGCCTCCTATCATTCCATATTCCAACAACAAAAATATGATAATGCCCGAAACTGCCCATAAAGCAGTCCAATACACGAAGAAAAATATTCCATATTCTTTGATAATTTTTTTCCAACCCATGAAAAATCACTTAATAGCTATTGAATCATTCTTGACGATTAATCGTTTTCTTTTTAATAATAGTTATAGTCTCTTCTCCGCATCGGTTGCCAATTCTCCCATCCTTTTAGAAAGCCTACCTGCATTTGAAAATTCATAATCACTCATGGCATCTGCTAATGATTGACCTAAGACAAACACTGCATGCTTATGTTCACTTTTAGATTTATGAACATGAGATGGATTCACATCAAGCACTTCGTACGGAGAAAAAACCTCTACATCTATCTCATCTTGTTGTATAAAATAATCCATTATTGTTGCCAAGTGTCCATGCAATTGAATTAATTCGTCTTTATGCATAATTCCACTTTGTACCTGCAATCTCTTAAATACCGCTTGAGATAAGTTAAACTATGACTCAATTTCTCAATTTGGACCATTTCTCTCGATTTTGGCTCCTTTTACGGGCTAACTACCAATTATCCCCATTCGTTTACTTTGACAAGGTCCAAATACGTACCTGAGATATCCTCACTATAGATGCCTGCATCTGCACAATTTGAAAATATAGATTCGACACTCTCTCCCTCGGAGAGTGGGATTTTAGTAAGTAGGAGTATTGATATTTCCTCTATTGATGTCCGATCCATTTTTCATAAACTAAATTCTCCTCGAATTCTTTGGTCTTCTCCCAATCAAGCATTTACCCTCTCATTTGGGTCTGCAATAACACTATCTGCTACTGGGGACCTTCGATTCGAGAAAATAAAAGAAGCAGCCGATCTCTCATTCGCCGATGCGGATATTGATTCTTTTAATAACCATTTACACACACCGAAATTCTTCGGTGGTTTTTCGTTCGACCCAAGCCACAAGGAATCTCCTCCTTGGTCGGGATTTCATTCTTCACTTTTCATTTTACCAAAGATCAATATCGTGCAATCTGATAATGGCTTTGAACTGACTCTAAATATGTATGGCGAAGACATCGATCCATTCCAAGTAGAATCCGATCTCATTTCGTTAAAATCAGATTTAGAATCCATGCCACTCATCCACTCCTCTACCAATTCACACCAATTCGTTAAATTGACCCCTTCAATTTCCAATAGTCTCTGGAATTCTCAAGTAAACGAAATTCTAGGTTCAATTAAAGACGGATCTGTACATAAGGTTGTACTTGCACAATCTCTCCGTGCAACCCTTGAATGTCCCCCTTCTCTTCTTGATGTTTTCTACAACCTATGTGATCAAAATCCAGGTTGCTACCATTTCTTATTTGAACCACTGGAAGGTAATACTATGTTCGGAGCCACGCCCGAACTTTTAGTTTCCAGAAATGGAAATCTAATCCAAACAGAGGTCTTAGCAGGATCCATAGCTCGAGGCAGTTCCCAGCCAATTGATGAGGATTTATCAAAAAAACTTTTGATGAGTTCTAAAAACCAACATGAACATTCTATAGTTCTCGATAACTTGAATTCTAAGATCAAATCATTCTCAAATGATGTAGAAATCAATCCTCAGAAAATAAAGAAACTAGAAACAGTTCAACATATTTGGACAACAATGAAAGCACATATGCATACTAACGATCATATTTTGTCCATCACCAATACATTTCATCCCACTCCTGCCATTAGTGGCATTCCTTCTGATGTTGCCCAAAACTTCATTCGTTCCACGGAACCCTTCGAACGTGGCTGGTATGGTGGCCCATTTGGTTGGTTTGATCCCACTGGCAACGGAGAATTTGTTGTTTGCATCCGATCTGCCATAGCACATGAAAATGAGGTAGTTTTGTATGCAGGAGCCGGAATTGTTCAAAATTCCGATCCTCAAGAAGAATGGGAAGAAATTCAACTAAAATTCCAACCCATTCTCAATTCATTCAATTCACCATGACTTCACATAGCATAAATACACTCTGGAGTCAGGCGATCATTGAAGAACTACTCAAAGCTGGAATCAATAAAGCTTGTATAACCCCCGGGGGCCGATCTGCACCGCTATCTTTCTCTCTGCTAAACCATTCTGAATTCGATACATACGTCCATTTAGACGAACGATCTGCTGGATTTTTTGCACTTGGAATGGCAAAACGAACCGGGATCCCCACTCCTGTCGTTTGCACATCCGGAACTGCAGTCGCAAATCTTCACCCTTCTGTCATAGAAGCAGACCATTCTCGTACACCTCTGTTACTACTAACTGCCGACCGACCCTCTGATCTCCACCACAGTGGTTCAAACCAAACTATATCTCAAGATAATATTTTTTCAAACTCCATTCGATGGAGTCAAACATTACCCGAACCCGAATTAGACGACCGAAAATTCCGCTCTCTGCGTTCTTCCATCTCTCGATCTTTATCCAAATGTAATGGGACACTACCCGGCCCTGTACATATTAATATTCCTTTTAGAAAGCCACTTGAACCCAATGACCATCCTGATGAAAATATTGAGAATTTCATACAAAATAATCCTCTCGCTTCTCAAGGCAGGATCGGACCTTATACTCGAAATACTCCTGGGATTAGTACTCTCTCCATCTCCAATCTAGAACGAATATCCAATCTCATTTCCAATTCTGACAATGGGTTGATCATAGTTGGTCCCTCAAACCCTGGTTCCATCTCTCCAAAATCTATCTCTGCTCTCTCAAATTCCCTTAATTTCCCCATATTGGCAGATCCTCTATCTGGACTTAGGTACGGTAAACATATTAAATCGACACACATATGTGGAGGGTATGATTCATACCTGCGTCCTCCTATAACAAAAGATTGGCCAAAACCCGATGTAATCTTGCGATTTGGGGCTGCACCCATTTCCATACCTCTTCAAAAGTATGTTCTTCAAACCGGGGCTTATGAACTACTAATTGACCCTGCATCCCAAGCAAGAGATCCTTCATTCACCTCTTCTGAACTTGTTTCATGCGATCCAAATTGGTTCGCAGATACTCTATCGAGTCAACTTTCTCTCCCTTCTGGAACTTTACTTGACCATTTATCTCATGCCGAATCTACTTATTGGAATTTAATTAAATCTCAGGATTCTTTCTTCGAGGGTTCAATCACATCTTCCATTTTGGACATGTCTCCTGAAGATTCAACAATTATCATATCAAACAGCATGCCTATCCGGGATTTAGATCGGTTTGGAAAACCCAATCTTAAAAAATTCACTTTGATTGGAAATAGAGGTGCGAGTGGAATCGATGGGATGATAAGTACCGCACTCGGGGCAGCTAGTTGCACCGAAGACCAGGCAATTTTATTAATTGGAGATGTCGCATATTATCATGATTTATCCGGTCTATTAGCACTCAACAAATTTGATTTAAAACTGATAATAATTGAAATTAATAACAATGGAGGGGGTATCTTCTATAGGCTGCCAATTTCTAAATATGATCCACCTTTCACAACGGGATTCCGAACACCACACAATTTAGATCTGTCCCACTCTTCAAATCTATATGGATTTGATTTCACTCGCGTATCTTCTTTAGAGGAATTTAACCTCGCATATGAGGCCGCTCTTAACAAAAACAACTCCTGTGTCATCGAAGTTCTCAGCGACCCCTTAATTAACCAATCCGTCCATGAACAATTACAAGACCTTGTTATCAAAAAAATAAACTAAACCTTTCCTAAAAAAGAAACCTTTATCTTTTTCATTCCTTCCACCCAATCATCTTCATATGACATCTTCAATTATGGACGAAAATAGGTGGGTTTCCATAGATATACAAAAATTCGAAGATATAACTTACCACAAAGAAAAAGAGGGGAATGCAGTTAGAATCGCATTTAATCGACCCGAAGTTAGAAATGCATTCCGCCCACAAACCATCGACGAACTATACGTTGCACTTGACCATGCACGAATGCAAGCAGATGTTGCATGTATACTTCTCACTGGAAATGGACCTTCTCCCAAAGATGGGGGGTGGGCTTTCTGCTCTGGCGGGGATCAAAACTACAGGGGAAAAGCTGGCTATGAATACGAAACTCGATCTTCAATCGGCAGATTGCACATACTAGAGGTCCAGCGATTAATTCGTTTTATGCCAAAACCTGTTATTGCCGTTGTACCTGGGTGGGCAGTTGGAGGCGGACATAGTCTCCATGTTGTTTGTGATTTGACTATAGCAAGCAGTGAACACGCAAAATTCCTTCAGACCGATGCAGATGTGGCCAGTTTTGATGGTGGATTTGGATCTGCATACTTGGCAAAACAAATTGGTCAGAAACGGGCAAGAGAAGTATTTTTCATAGGGAAAACTTACACCGCACAAGAAGCGAAAGATATGGGCATGGTGAATGAAGTAGCTCCTCACCCCGACCTAGAATCTATAGCTTTGGATTGGGCCCACGACATCGGTGCCAAATCTCCAACAGCAATTAGGATGCTAAAATACGCATTTAATCTATCTGATGACGGATTGGTAGGTCAACAATTATTTGCGGGTGAAGCGACTAGACTTGCATACGGAACCGAGGAAGCAACGGAAGGTAGGGATTCTTTCCTTTCTAAACGAAAACCAGACTTTTCGAAGATACCTTGGCATTTTTGACCCTTTCTCATTTTCCCATTTCTACTTCGTAACTATTTTTCTCCTCCCTGCATTTAATTAAAATTGATATGGAATTTGTGAAGAATCTTTCTACAAATCCCTGGGTGATGGCAATTCGTTTACATACACTACCTGCCATTGTCGCTCCTATCTTTTTAGGAACAAGCATAGCAATTCATGATGGTGTATTTCAACCATCCATTGTATTTGTCGTTCTACTCTGCTCTCTTCTGATCCAAATAGGAACCAATCTGGCAAATGATTACTATGACGCATTAAATTCCGTCGACACTTCCGATAGAATCGGATTCAAACGGGCAACAGCGTCAGGACTCATCTCCCCTCCTCAGATGAAAAAAGCTTGGATTATGACATTTTGTTTTGCAATGTTATTGGGATTTTATTTACTTTATATCGGAGGTATCCCCATACTTCTAATAGGACTGCTCAGCATCACCGCGGGGATACTTTATACTGGTGGGCCATACCCCTTCGGATACTATGGACTCGGAGATGCATTTGTATTTATTTTCTTTGGAATCATAGCAGTAACAGGAACTTATTATGTCCAATCTGTAAGTGCATTTTCCCAATTTCCACTATGGTTTCCTCCTGGGACTATCACAACATTACCTATCATAGCTAGTATCTCCATGGCCTCTCTTACTACTTCTATATTGGTAGTAAATAATATCAGAGACATGGACACTGATAAAAAAGCAGGTAAGCTTACACTTTCTATCTACCTTGGAGAATTCTGGGGCAAAATGGAGTATCTACTTCTCATATTACTAGGTTTTTATATCCCTGTCTATTTCTATACCTCTCTTAATTTTCCATTAACTGTACTTCTCCCCCTTCTCTTATGTCCTTATGGCATTCTGTTAATTTACAAGATATTTTCCAACCCCGCTCCTATTGATTTCAATCAGATCTTAAAACACACAACATTCTTAACATTATTTTTCTCCATTTTATTTGGAATTGGAATCTTCAATCATTTTTAGTTTCTACCATCCATCTCGAAAAATTAATCTGATAGAAGGTACTTATCAATACAATGATCTCTCTTCGTGAATTTTCTTTAACTCTAAATAAGCCATTTTCCACATCTTTTGGAACTATTAAATCACGGACTGGATTTCTTGTTAAATTCTCACAATCAAAAGCTGGCTTCGGCGAATCTACTCCTCTCCACGGATGGACCGAATCTCTGGCATCTTGTAGGGGTGCGCTACTATCTGCTAAAAAGGAAGCATTACTTGGAACTCCTCCTGAAATTATTCTAAAATCTCTTGATAATGTCCCCTCTGCACGCCATGGAGTTTCCCTTTCTATACTTGATGATCTTTCATATTCTCAAGGAATCCCTTTGTATAAATATCTAGGTGCAAAACATGTGGATTATGTCCCCGTTAATGTGGCGATAGGCGATTCTTCAATAACTTCCACTGTAAACCAATGCTTGACAGCAATCAATTCCGGAGTAAATTCGCTTAAAATTAAAATTGGAAAACGGCCTATAAAAGAAGACCTCCGCCGACTCACTGCAGTCCGAGAATCAGTTGGACCGGATGTAGAATTGCGAGCAGATGTAAATGGATCATGGTCCCTCCAACAAGCACAAAAAGCTATCAAAACATTAGAAAAAATAAATCTAGCTTACTTGGAACAACCCCTTCCTATGAATGATTTAGAAGGGCATGCAATTCTCAGAAATAATTCTATCAAAATAGCCTTGGACGAATCCTTAATCTCAAATTCCATAACTAAAATACATGAAATGGGGGCTGCAGACTATATCGTGTTAAAACCAATGGTATTGGGTGGAATCGATAACTCATATACCCTTGCACAAGAAGCTAGAAGTGTAAATATAGAACCTGTGATAACTACTACAATTGACACCGTCGTAGCCCGAACCGCAGCTGTCCATCTAGCGGCTAGTCTGTCTCCTATAGAAGCTTGCGGCGTCGCTACTGCAGGTATGCTAAAAACTGATGTATCTGACGATCCTACTACTTTAAAAAGTGGCAATTTAATGGTCCCTCAAACTCCTGGAAATGGGGTCTTAGTAGATTGGGAGTCCGTATGAAAGATTTTCTTTTTTATCGTGCTATGGCCTCTCCTGACCAAATTTCAATTTTAGACACTGCAACCAATGAAAGTTGGTCCTACTCCTATCTCAATGAAAAAGTAACTCAACTTTCTATATTTCTATCCCAAAAAGGGATCGAACCCCTGGATAAAGTTGGGCTTTTTTTAGACACTTCTATAAAATCCGTTATCGCACTTCATGCCACCCTGAGAATTGGGGCATGTTGCGTTCCCCTATCTATTAAATCCCCTCCCGAGGAGTTGTCGAATCATATCCAAGTGTCATGCCCGGATTGGATATTATCTCAAAAAGAAATTTGTATAGATCTTGATAGTTTTGAAATTCCAATTATTTCCTTAGATGATTTTCATTCTCCTTGCCCCTCCATTTCATTCAATTCTCCAATTTTTCACTACCCCGAATCAAACCTCGATGACACATGCCTTTTGCTCTTTACCTCTGGCACCACCGGGGGATTCCCTAAAGCCGTTCCTATAACTTATCAAAATTTATTATCTAGTTCTATATCTTCTTCACTTAGACTCAAGACAAAGAAAAATGATATTTGGCTATTATACCTCCCATTAAATCACATGGGTGGGATTTCTCCCGTATTGAGATCAGTTTTGGCTGGCACCACTCTCGCAACAATGGATTCCCCCACCATTGAAAATTTAAAATTTTGCATGGAAAACTATGATATAACGTGCCTTTCCATAGTCCCCACTCTTCTAGAAAAATTCATACAAGAACAAGTTGATTTATCCACCCTCCGATTCTTATTACTTGGAGGGGGGCCTATCTCTATAGATCTGTTGTCCCGTTGCAATTCACTTTCTATTCCTGTACACCCCACTTATGGGACGACAGAAACTTCATCCCAGATTGCCACGGCACTTCCTTCTGATTTAGATAGGCACTCTGGAACTGTGGGCAGACCTTTGGATTTGCTAAATATAGTCATTAAAAATGAACAAAACCAATCTGTAAATGAGGGCGAAATAGGGGAAATAATTGTATCTGGGCCAATGGTCTCAAATGGATATCTATCTCCTGAATATTCTGACTCCTCCCGGCTGTCTAATCACACTTTTAGAACTGGAGACTTGGGCTATCTAAAGAACGGCTTCTTATGGATCTGCGGTCGTATGGACGATTTAATAATCATCGGCGGCGAAAATGTGTATCCTATTGAAATTGAAACTATTATTTCGACCCACAAAAATGTTAACGATGTAGCAGTTTTTAGAGAAAAAGATGAAAAATGGGGATCTAAAATAGTGGCAGTTGTAGTCCGAAATAATTCTATTCTCTCTGAACAAGAACTCATTTCATTCTGTGAAAAAAAACTATCAAAATATAAAATTCCAAAAACAATCCATTTTGTTGATTCTATACCAAGAACTGTCACTGGGACTTTCAATTCCCACACATTCACATCTAACAACAAATAAGTCTGCTCCCTCCCTTACTACTCCTTATGGTTACTTATCGAGATGTCCAAAATTTAACTGAGGATGAAAAAAATGGGCTTGCTCTTATTTATAAATCCGGGGGAATCCACCAAAGTACTTTTTGGAAAGAGCTTGACCTGACCTCTGCAAAAGGGGGAAAAATTATCTCCACTTTAATTGAAATGGGACTTGTTACTAAAACATCAGTTACATTTGAAGGTAGCAAAACTTATTTAATCGCCCCCTCTCCTCTCGAAATTGACTATTCCCTTCTAATGTCAGAAGGGGGGAATTTGTCCCCTTTCATCTCCCATAATGATATAGACGAATTTTCACCCGAATTCACCGAGTGGTTACTGAGCTTGCCAAACCCCGAAGATTAACTATCAAGTTTTTGTCTATTCAATCTCAACCGAACTACCTAATTGTATTAGTTTTTGTTCTTGAAATCTTGGGCCTACAAATTGAATCCCAATGGGGCCGTCTTTCTTACTAGATTCTGAAGGAATTGAAATAGCCGGCAAACCTGCCAAATTGACCGGAACTGTATTTGCATCTGCGAGATACAATTTAAGCGGATCTTTGTGCCCTTCTCCCAATTTGAAAGGTAAAACTGGCATTGTAGGTGATGCAATGGCATCCACCTGGCTGAATGCATTCTCAAATTCTTTACGGATCCAAGCCTTTGCTCTCTGAGCTTTCGTATAATATCTATCTTGATATCCTGCAGATAGGGCATATGTCCCTAAGAGTATCCGTCGCTTGACCTCGCTCCCAAAACCATTCTCCCTCGAGACCGAAAACATCCGATTCCAATCTCCTTCAAAACCACTAGATATGCCATATCTAACACCATCATACCTTGCTAAATTAGAAGAAGCCTCTGACATAGCAATTATATAGTAAGCAGCAACTGCCTTTTCAAGAGAAGGAAGTGTAATTTCTCTCACCATACAACCCTTTTGCTCCATCCGATCCATCGCAGTTTTAAACGATTCTAATACGATTTCATCTGCTCCTTCTATCAATTCGACAGGGACTCCTATCGCCATTCCATCTACCTTTTCACCAACGAAATCTGTGTACTTATCGCAACTCTTTCTTTCAACACTAGTTGAATCTTTCACATCATGTCCTACTATTACATCTAATAGTGTGGCTGCATCTTCTACAGTTTTTGCTATGGGTCCAATTTGTTCCAATGAGTTTGCATATGCTATTAATCCATATCTCGAAACTAACCCATAAGTGGGCTTTATCCCCACCACTCCACAAAATGCAGCGGGACACCTAATCGATCCCCCCGTGTCTGTACCCAAACCCAACATGGCTTCCCCCGAAGCAACAGAAGCGGCAGATCCTCCTGAAGACCCTCCTGCAACCCGACTATTGTCATGCGGATTCAACGTAGGCCCAAAATAAGACGTTTCTGTAGTGGTTCCCATTCCAAACTCATCCATATTGGCTTTCCCTATTATAGTTGCACCTGCTGCTTTTATTTTCTCTACCACTGTTGCATCATAAGGGGGAATATAATCTTTCAGCATAGCAGAACCACATGTAGTGTGTATTCCTTTTGTAGAAATATTATCTTTCACAGCAATAGTGAACCCGGCCAAAGGGCCCTCTACACCTTCTTCTAATTCGACCTTGGTTATGAATGAATTAATATCTGTCATCGAACTTTAGGGCCTTTGAAATAATCATTTTTTCCAGTTCCTTCCGAATTCTGAAAAATTTCATTTTGACGTAACGATTCTGTCTCTTCATCTTTGCGCAATATATTTCTAATATCTGATTGTATTTCTACCTCTGGCACTTCCTCTAAAATTTCAAAATAGCTGATAATGTCTTCAAATTGCTTAGTAAATATTTCCACTTCCTTTTCATCAAGATCAATCTTCGATAGCTCTGAAACATGCCGAACTGCTTCCCTTTCCACTATGATCTTCTCACCCATGCCCCCGTTAATATCGACCAGGCGGTAAGCCTTTCGAACTACTAACTCTACTTTTTCATCCCCATTTTCATCTTACTTTTTACTACTCTATTTACTCCAGACGCACCTTGCGAAATAGTAATTCCCATAGGAGTTCTACTTCCCCAAACTTCTGTTTCCCCTCCTCTGATGGCTTTTACAATTCCATCTACTGTATTCTCTTCCACTTGAACTGTGACTCCTGCACTTCCTACCATCTCTGCTATATGTGCATCCGAACCACCTGTCATTGCAATTCCATTTATTTCTGCAAAACGTCTCGCTCTTCTATTTCCCCAACCAGTCAATAATCTCGAATTATATACTTCAATACCGTCCACTTTGGATAACCTCTCTTTTGATATCTTTGCCCCCACACCATGCCTAGTTTTTTGGAATGGATGTGGTATTATTGCAATTCCCCCCAATTCACGAATTTTGTCTACTGTTTTTTCAAAAGAAAGTCCTTTCTCGATATATTCGCGCACCCCAATAGCTAGTATATGCCCCACGTCGCTAGTCACTTCCATTCCTGGAATTGCAATGATGTTATATCTGGATGATTTTTTTTCTGCCTCTAAGCTAGCATCTATTTCGTCATGATCTGTTATTGCTATCGCATCTAGTCCCACAAAACTAGCCTTTTCTAATAAATCATCTACTGTATCCTTACCATCAAATGATAACTCCGAATGTGTGTGTAAGTCAGTTTTAATGAACATATTATTCAAATCAAATCCCACTTTATCAGAGTGAATCCTCCCTTTAAAAGTCACTCGAATCATTTTCTGTCCTCATTTCGCCCAATCTACATCCCGCTAAAGTCATGTATATAGTGAACATAGAATCTTTGTAGATTATAATTTTATTTCACCATGACACTCACCAATCGCATCATTCCTTGCATCGACGTAGATCTGGACTCTGAAGGAAATGCGGTTGTATACACTGGCATTAATTTTGAGAATTTGCGCTACACTGGAGATCCCGTGGAAATGGCAAAAAAATACAATAATGCCGGGGCAGATGAATTTGTTTTTCTAGACATAACTGCATCTTCTGATTCTAGATCCACTATGCTCAACGCCGTTTCTAGCGTTGCAGATGAATTATCTATCCCTTTGACAGTTGGAGGGGGGATCCGAACCCGGGAAGATGTCAAGAAGACCCTCCGCGCAGGTGCAGACAAAGTTTCAATCAACACGGCTGCCCTCTCTAGGCCAACTTTGATCACCGAGTCTTCCGAAGCATTTGGAAATCAGTGCATAGTCATTTCTGTCGACGCACGTAGGAGATTTGATGAAAAAGGTGAGCATTATACTAAAATCAATGGAGAATCTTGCTGGTTTGAATGCACAATAAAGGGAGGCAGGGAAGGAACTGATATTGATGTTCTATCTTGGATTCAAACTGCACAAAAATTGGGGGCGGGAGAAATATTTGTTAACTCAATCGACGCCGATGGAACTAAAGATGGATATGATTTGGCCTTGACAAAGTCCGTTTGTGATTCTGTTTCCACCCCTGTCATAGCTTCATCTGGGTGTGGCTCTCCTCAACATATGTATGATGTATTTGTAGATGCTGGAGCAAACGCAGCTCTAGCAGCCTCAATTTTTCATTTCGACGAATATACTATTCAAGAAACCAAAGAATATCTCCAATCACGTGGGATACCTATTCGATTGCAATAGTGTACTGTCCGACCTATTTAACTGCCGATTGATACGCTTTTAAAAACTCACCATATGATTTTTCTATACTTTTTGTTGCATCTCCTAGTGCATCCAATGGGTCTCTTCCATCCGTCTTTAAAGATAAAATTGGATCTATTTGGCCCCCCGATTGGATGGGATTCAAATCATAGGTTGCTGCAGTCACTCCTTCTGTTTCCAGGAGGGCACCTTTCAAAACGTTCATGAACGTGTGATTCTCCCCTTTGATTTCTATCATCAACTCACTACTTTCTTTACTTAAGACCCGCAATTCCATATTGTGCCTAATAATGTTAGATGTTTGAACGTTTCGTTCAAGTTGTGGACTTAAGTTACTACGTTATATTGCATTTCGTTCTCCTAATACCAAGCTATTTTTATAGTCCAATCCTCGATTTCTTAACTATGACCTCAAACAAAATGCGGGCCCTGGTATTCAATCAACATGGGGGGCCAGAAGTTCTAGAATATTCTGAGGTGGATATTCCAAATTTATCTCCCACCGATATGTTAGTCAAAGTACATGCATGCGCCCTCAATCATTTAGACATATTTGTCAGAGAGGGGATACCTGGATCTCATCTATCATTTCCCCACATTTCTGGAGGTGACATATCTGGAGTTGTTGCCGAAGTCGGTTCACATGTAAAAGAGGTAAAAAAAGGTGACCGTGTACTGATCGACCCCCGAATAACTTGTGGGAAATGCAGCTATTGCCTCACTGGAGAGTCAAATCGATGTAAGGGGAAAGAACACGGAAATCTCGGAGAGGAATATTGGGGTGGATTGGCAGAGTATGTTGTGGCACCTGCAAAAAATGCCATAAAAATGCCCGAAGAAGCTAGCTTCGAAGAAGCTGCAGCTCTACCAATTGCATATGCCACCGCATGGAGAATGCTCGTAACACGCGCACAACTCCAACCCGGTGAATCTGTCCTGATCCTCGGCGCATCTGGTGGTCTTGGAACTGCAGGAGTCCAAATTGCAAATCTCATGGGGGCAGAAGTATATGCTGCAACTAGCACTGAAGAAAAAATGCAACTCGCTCTCGAACGCGGGGCACACCACGTAATTAATTATGCAGAAGAGGATTTTTCACGATCTATATGGAAATTGACAGGTAAACACGGTGTGGATGTTGTATTTGAACACGTGGGAAAAGAAACATGGAATGGGAGCATTCGATCTTTAGCAAATGGGGGGAGAATGGTTACTTGCGGTGCAACTACTGGCTATGATGCTATGACTGACATTCGCTACCTATTCAGCAGGGAAATATCTATTCTTGGAAGTCGGGGTTGGCAACGTAAGGATTTACAACAATTGGCTTCTGTAGTTTGGCGTGGAGAATTGACCCCCATAATTGATAGGAAACTCCCTCTCGATAATGCTATTGATGGCCTCTTAGCAATGAAAAACAGGAATTTAACAGGAAAAGTGATAATAACTCCCTAATGCCAAATAGAACTAAAAATCTAGGGGAAATTTTTCACCCCTCTCTTTTAAAACATCCCAACAAAACAGCCCTCATTGATGGGGAGAGTGGGGTGGAGTTATCCTTCCAGGACCTTGAAGAAAACATAGCAAGAGTAAGTTCTGTTCTCACTTCCTTAAACATCGAAAAAGGCGACCGAATTGCATTATTTTTCCCCAATCAACTGGAATTTCTATATGCTCTATTTGGGGCGATGAGGATAGGGGCAGTACCCGTTCTAATCAATATAGAATTACCATTAGAAACTTGCTCCTATATAGTGCAAGACTCTGGTTCTTCTCTTACTCTCTCCAGCTCTAGAGTTGATGTTTTACAACGGGCCATCCATGCCACAAAATCTTCGGGAATAAGTGATATGATTGTAACAGGGGATATAGAAAATGGCACCCTGTCCGAATCGCCTGACATAACTTTCCATGACTTTTCCGATTTGATGAAAGCCACACAAAAAATAAGCGATCCTATCTCAGTCTCGCCAAATGATGCTGCATTCCAGCCCTATACAAGTGGATCCACGGGAAATCCAAAAGGAGTCATCTTGACGCACGGCGGGTCTTTTTGGAATGCTAGTACTATTTGCAAATTTCATAGATTTAGTGATTCAGATCGTGCTATAGTTGCCGCTCCCATGTATCATAGCAATGCATTAAATGGGGCAATACAACCTATGCTAGTTGCTGGAGGTTCAACTGTCATTTTAAGTAACTTCAATTCACAAAAAATGATCAAATCCATAGACCAATTTAAAGTAACTTATCTTCGTGGAGTTCCTGCTATGTTCAAACTTCTAGTTGAAGACAAAAAATCGTTATCTAATCATGACGTTTCTAGTATCGAATGGGCCGTATCTGGGAGTTCTAGCTTACCAGAATCTCTAATAACTTCTTTTGAAAAGGCATTCAATGCCCCCATGGGGATGGCATATGGGCTCACCGAAGGTGGTCCAATTGTTACTCTGTCTCCTCGAGATGGAGTTAGGAAGATCGGAAGTTCTGGCATACCCATCCCAGGGGTAGTCACTCATATAATTGACCCCTCTACCAATGAACAATTGCCTCCTAATTCTATCGGAGAATTAATCATATCTAGTCCTGGACTGGGAACTTATCACAATTTACCTTTCGTAGAAAAATCAACTTTCAAGATGATCGGATCCTCTACGTTCTTACATACAGGCGATCTAGCATATGTCGATGATCAAGGGTATCATTACATAGTAGGTAGGATTGATGATATGATGAATGTAGGGGGTGAAAATGTCTATCCTGCAGAAGTTGAGTCTTTGCTATCTTCTCACCCCTCTGTACGAGACGTATGTGTCGTTTCACTTCCACATTCTACCAAAGGAGAAGCCCCGATTGCCCTTGTTGTATCTGACAAGATAACTGCAGAAGAACTTAAACAATTTACTTTGGATAATGGCCCTGCATATGCCCACCCCCGACGAATTCTATTTGTTTCAAAATTACCTCTTTCTGGAACTGGAAAGATTGATCGAACCGCGGTAAAAAGAATAGCAATAGAAGAAATTCCCACTCCACTTTGATATCTCTTACTTACCTCGATCTGTAACTGTTATCCATTTAATTATACCGATGGAGTTTTGCTTGGAACTATATTCCTTTTTACTATGGACCGATCTACCGCAGAAAATTTACTCCAAAATTCTCCATTTCACCAATTCCTTGGAATCAAGTTCGAGGGATACGAACGCGGAAATGTTATATTAAACATCCCGTTCCGAAAAGAATTCCTCGTCAATCCCGAAATGGGAATAATTCATGGGGGGATTATCTCTAGCGTATTGGATATTGCTGGCCATTATGCCATCTTTTCTATGGTTGGATCTAAATCTCCTACTACCAATCTTTGCGTAGATTACCTTTCTCCTGCAACTACTTCCGATTTAATGGTGCAAGCTAGCGTAATCAAAATTGGATCTTCCATTGGAGTTGCAGACATGACACTTTATCACCCTGAAGAACCCAAAAAAAACATCGCAATAGGCCGGGCAACTTACAAACACAAATAGATCTTATTTCCATACTATTCGGTGCACTTCCATCTGGAGTTCTTTTTTACTCTGCGAGTGAAATTCTTGGCTCTTTTTCAATATCATGACACTAGAATAAGAATGGGAAATAAACCCTCCTTTTGCTTCTACAAAGGTTTCTATGAATTCCACACTTGATTGATTGTGCATCGAATAGGAAACCGATGCAATCTCTGACATTTTCTCTAAAAATATTCTATCAGCATGTTTATTACTTCTCTGGGCACCAAAAGGAGGGTTCATCACGCCCGTAATTTGCATATCTCCTCCAATCTCGATTGGAATGCATTCTACATCTGCTAATACCCAACTCAATTCGGTATCTGGAGCGATCAATCTCGCATTTTTTTTTGCTATCGAGAGGGCGTTTTCATCCCTTTCTACTCCTATTACTAATTTTGCATTTCTTAGGGCTGACCCAATTGCCAACATTCCTGTACCGGCGCCCAAATCTACAACAATTTTTCCTTCTATGTCTCCATTCATGTCTGCCATATGAACCAATGTGGATGCAACTTCCGCAGAGGTCATATATTGTTCATATCTCACATCCGGATTTTCAAAATCGGATATCTTGGACAATTGCAACTCTAGATTTTTCTTTCCACTTGCCATCTCTACCATGTCCCATGGAATGTATCAAAAGACAACGATTCCAATGGGTCTCTTCCTGTAGCTATCCAATACTCTTGTGGTGTCAACATGGGTTTCTTAAACCTAGGCCCGTCATCCGTTGATATTCTCGGACAACCTGTATTTACAAATGCATCTAATTTAAAATTTAACAATCTTTCTGGAGTTATTTCATCTAGTGTGATGACATATGCATTCTCATTATCTTTAATTATTTCTTCTACTAGTTCCCACCTACCCTGTCCAATTTTCGTACAATATACTATGCCCCATGTCTTGGCATTCATCGCTTTGTGAATCGCGGCATATCGTTGCTTGATAAATTTATTTGCATCCGCAATAGAAACCAAATTATTTACTGGATCTGCAATAATTACTTTCTTTTCTCTATGCACCATTGCCAACCCCAGTGGGTGGAATTTTCCCCCTCCTACATACATCACTTGATCTGCATCTACCTCTGCAGAAGCATAGTTGCAACCTAGAACTTGTCCTTCATATGTCAATCTTTCATCCCCCCTCCTCGTATGGACTGTGTATCCCTCTTGCTCTAGGAATTCTTTCATCTCTTCAAATCTATTCCAATGCTGCGTAGTTGTTACAAGCCCTATGTTTGGATTTACATCAGAATTCTCTAATTTTTCTAGTGCAAGCTTCATTATTGGGATTACTTCCACGTTAGAATAAAGGGGAACATATATTATCTTATCAGAGGTTTTCATGGGACTATGTCCAAAATGAATAAAAATATCTGATCTCTTCAATAAGTGCGTATCTATGTCACAAGCGCCATAACAAGGTTGTCCTGAAATGGCAACAACAACATCTTGTCTTACTCCGTTTTTGATGTCACTTACTATCTTCGGACCTCTGCGTTTCAACCCCTCTGGAAATTGCAACCCAACTGTTTTCGCTTCTTTCTTTTTAATGATCTCTAATATTCGATCGAGCTCATAATCCCATTCCCTCTCATAAGTAAGTTCCATTTTTGTTTCTGAATTCCCTTCAATTCCTTCTATGACTTCCTCATGCATTAGTTATATTTATTATATCTTTCAAATCCTTTAACGTCGGCGCTTCTGTTCTGCTGTATTTCCCCCATTCCACTTATTTATAATCCTTCACTTATTTAATTAAGCATGGCGAAAAATCTACAAATTATTAGTAAACATCATGGAATCTCCTGAAATACCTCTAACCTTTGAAATTTTACAACCAAAAATTCGAACAGAATCTTCATCTCCCGCGGTATTTTTTCTACATGGATACGGGGCAAATGAGCTGGATCTTATGTCTCTATCCTGTTACTTCCCCTCTGATACTTTCATAATCAGTTTGCGCGCCCCATTCCCTTTAGTTAGTGGCCATTGTTGGTATCCAATTAACTTCTCTGCCATTGGAGGGGTCCCTGAACAACCCGACCTTGATTTTCTAAACCAAAGTATGGGTTTAATCAAACAAAGTAGAGACTCACTCATAAATTTATACAACCTCGACCACACCAGAATAGGTCTATTGGGATTTAGCCAGGGAACCATACTTTCTCTCTCCCTCCTGTGCACTTCTCCATCTGATTATTCTTGGTGCATAGGTTTTAGTGGATATTTGCCCAATCACTTTTTTGATTCAACTTCTTCAGAACTCCTGAATAAACCCATATTTATATCTGCGGGAATCGAAGACGAACTTATCCCTTTGGATCGGGTGGAAACAACCAAAAATAAACTCATAGAACTAGGTTGTAATGTTACATTTTCATTACATTCCGGGGGTCATTATATCGAAGAAAATACTATTTTGGAATTACAAACCTGGATGTCAAAATACGTCCTTTAATACCTCATCCGGTACACCTAAATCCTCTCCTGCAAAACCTCCCTTTATGAGCACCGAAACCGATTCTAATGATCTGACTGCAACTTCCGAAATAGAAACAATTTGCAAGCTTCTTGGAGAGGCCATTTCTAATTTACCCGAATACAAAGAATACGAAAAAGCCCGTGATGAGGTAAAAGGAGATTCAGAAGCACAAGAACTCATTGATGAATTTGAAAAACAAAGGCAACTATTTATCATAAAAAGAGCTAGTGGTGAAGCGACCAAAGAGGACTTGGACAAAGTTGGGGAATTCCAAGAACAACTCAATAATCTGCCCATAATGATGCATTTCCTTTCTACTCAGAAAGAACTTCTATCCCAATTCGAAAAGGCCAATGAGTACATATCCGAACCCCTCTCTCTAGATTTCGGAGACCAAATTGGCGGCTGCGGATGCTCCTAAAAAGTATCTCACTTCACCACGATTTATATTGTCATGAATGAAATTATCCACTCAACTTGGGGCGATTATCTATCAAATGAGATTTACAACTCTTCTCCCACGGGCGTGTCCATTTGGTACCTTGGATGTCAAGGTTTTGTACTCAAAGCTAGCGACGGGACTACAATTTTCATCGATCCATATCTTGGAACTGGAGATCCCCCCCGAACAATAAGAATGATTCCCGTTCCGTTCCATCCATCTGATATAATTCGGGCAGACGCAATTCTTGCAACTCATGACCACACCGATCATGTCCATGAGGAATCACAAGCACCAATCCTCTCAAAAACCAATTCATGCTATTACGCACCCGATGCTAGCATGCATATAGTAGAATCTGAAAATTGGACTGAAAATTGGGATATTAGTCCTTCTAAATTCATCGAAGTATCCGAAGGAGATAGTTTCACTGTAGGATCCTTTACAATCTATGTAGAACCTGCCTATGATCCTGGTGCCCGTCACCCCGTCTCCTATGTAATTAAACACGATTCGGGCACTTTCTTCCATGGAGGTGATACAAAACCACACCCCTGCCTTGATGACATTGGAAATAATTATGATATAGATTTAGGATCCTTGGCATTTGGATCGTCTGGAATCATTCTCAACAAAAAAACACGTAAACCCAAACTTACTAAATGGTATTGCGACGAATCTGATATCATTCAGGCTTCTTGTCAATTACATCTCAAAAGATTGATACCCGCTCATTGGGACATGTGGAAAGGATTGACAGCAGATCCAGCTTCATTATTCCACCATTCAAGGGGATTTGAATATCCTCGCCACATCGAAATAGTTGAAATTGGGGATGTATTAACCCTTTAGTGAAAAAATTTCTTTATTTACTATATTTATTGGCCCCTTTCCTTCTAACACTGCCTTAACATTATTTGCAATTATTTCTCGTTGTGCCAATTCACTTTCAATTGATCTGAAAGCAACGTGAGGTGTCAAGACGACCTTTTCTATGTTTTTCAATGGATTATCTTCTCGAAATGGTTCGTCTTCATAAACATCTAGCCCGGCACCTGCGATTTTTCCTTCTTCTATTGCCCAAACTAGACTGTCTTCATCAATAACTCCTCCCCGGGAAGTATTGATAATAAAACCATTTTCTCCTATAAATTCCAATTCTCGCTTTCCTATCATTCCTCTTGTTTCGTTAGTTAATGGAACATGAAGTGAAACTACATCAGATTTTTTAAGCAGATCTTCAAGAGTCTCAACACACTTTGCACCCGCCATCATGACCTCCTCCGGATCTACATATGGGTCATAGGCCATTGCTTCAAAGCCCAGTGCGATCGCTTTTCTACATACTTCTTTAGGGATTTGACCAAAAGCAACAAAACCTATAGTTTGGCCTTCAATCCTCCTCATGCCCTCCCATTTCAACCGTGCCTCTTTCCACCCTTCTCTCCTCAAATCCCTGTCAAAACAGGTAATCCGTCGTTCTAGTGTCAAAATCAATCCGATAGTGTGATCTGAAACTTCAGGTATGCAATAATCTGGGACATTACTAACGTATATTTTCCTTTCCGTTGCGGCTTCTAGATCTATATTTTCAAAACCAATCCCTGTCCTACTAATCACTTGGCATTTCTCCAACGATTCAATCACTTCTCTATCAAATTCCATTTGGCTTACAATAATGCCATCTGCTTGTCTAATCAGTTCTTCAATCGGGCGATCTGATAGCTCTGCGTCAATCAACTCTACACCAATTTCATTCAATATTTTCCTTTCTATATCCAATCCCCCTTTCGAGTTATCCGTATAAACTACTGAAAGAGGTTCCATATATGTCGACTTGTTTCTATCACTAAAAATAATCCGGTCTAATTCCTAATTGATTGCTGAAACCATTCCATGGGGATTTCTTCCCCCAATTTTAGCTCACTTGCACGCTCGTAGATTAAATTACCAACAGCTACAAATTGTATTCCTGCAGAACGGTTATGATAATATATTGTCTCTTTTTTATCTTTCCTTCCTATCTCATCCTTGCAAATAATTTCAGATAAAGTACTATATCTCGTCTGGATAAAACCCCGTTTCCCTCTTTTCAATTGATATTTTTCAGTCCCCTCTCCTCCTATCGATTCAACTCTATGATTTTTGTTAGTAGTAGAAAATATTTGATCCACCTCTTTTATAGTCCGATTGTCAATTTCCGTACTTCTCACATCTATTAAAGTCATTCCTGGCTCTAACCATTTTTGTGAGAAAACAGGTGTCTGCGACGCAGTACATGTAGCAACTATGTCTGCCTCCTTGACTGCACCTTTTGGAGTTTTCATGGCCTTTACTTTCACCCCCAATTCTTCTGATATCTCCCTTTGAAATGAAATCCTATTCTCTTCCGTCGGGGAGTATACTTTTATTTCTTCTAATTCTCTCACCTCTGAGATATTCATGGCATAACTTCTAGCCATGCCTCCAGACCCTATTATTCCCAAAATTTTGGAATCATCGTTCGAAAGATGGTCGCATGCAATGGCGGCCGTCGCACCCACTCTTTCATGTTGTATCACTCCATCGTTCATTATTGCCAATAACGAACCATCTCTAGTGTCAAAAAGCAATATGACTCCCATGAATTTCCCCGGTGTCCCATTGAATTTTTCCTCTGATAGGTGTCCTCCTTTGTCTACATACCTTATTACATCAGATTTAAATCGAAGTGATAGTCTCGGTGGATCTACCATGGCACCAGACATAGATCCCCATGCAAAATAATCTCCCATCGTGGTGGGAGAAACTATGTCTTCTCTAGAAAAGAAAGTGGCATCCCCATTGCCCAACTGCCTAAATGCAATCTCTATGGATTCTATAACTTCCTTTCTAACTAAAACATCCTTCACAATTTCATTATTTATCAACACGACCATGCTATCACTTACTATTCTTTTACCCAAGAACTTAGCCTAATCTCCTCTTTCCAACAATCAATACGTGACATTTTAACTGGGTGGGGAGTTAGCCGATATATGAATAAGAAAGATATGGGACAAGCATGGTTTTATCAACTCGATCCTAATGACGATCTTTCTGGGTCGGTTGCAATAAATGATGGATATTGCAGTTCTCCACACGATTGGCCCTCTCTCGCAATAGAATATGGTTATGCTTCTACACCTGCCGAATACTATTCAAATTTACACGAATTAACATTTAAAGCTGCCCAGAAATTTGCATCTGAATTGACCAAAACACCCGACAGACAGATCTCTCATGCAATTCGTACTGTGGATGATTATTCTCGAATAGAAAATGAACTCTCAACACGACTATCCGAATGGATTGGGGATTATGTTGGCATCTCTCAGGACATTCCCTCTTCTCTCGCCATCCTTTCTAACCAATATGAAAATCACAATCTAACCGAACATATCTTTTCTCTTCACGATCAATTAATCTCCATATCTAGTAAGCGTGAACAACTTGTATCTTTCATAGAATCTGAAATGCCAAATATAGCACCGAACCTGGAACAAATGGCAGGTCCTCTTCTTGCAGCCAGGTTGATTTCTCTAGCAGGGGGATTGGAAAAACTAGCTAAGAAGCCATCTGGAACACTACAAGTACTCGGCGCAGAAAATGCACTCTTTGCTCATTTACGGGGACATGCAACTTCTCCTAAACATGGGGTCATTTATACTCATGAACACATTTCAAAATCACCCCTTCATTTAAGGGGAAATTTGGCCCGTGCATTTTCAGGTAAACTTTCAATCGCAGCTAGGATTGATTATTATTCAGGTAACTTGAATCCCGAATTACACTCTGATCTCTTAAAGAAAATAGATGAAATCAAATCCCGCGGTGTGCGCAAATGAATGCCTCTCCATCTTATAAATATTTATCAATACAAGGAAAAAGGTACATAGTCACAAAAGGACCTCCTGTCTATGGGGAATTAACAAAAGATGGGTGGAGACAATGGGACTCCTCTAGATCTAAATTGGGATCTATTTTATCACAAAACATAGAAGTTGGTCTGTGCCCCAATGTAAAAGTTCTCTACCTAGGTGCGGCAAATGGGACAACAGTTAGCCATGTCGCAGATATAGCTTCTATAGTTTATGCAGTTGAATTTTCACCCCAACCTATGAGGGATTTACTCAATGTTTCACGTTCTCGGACAAATATTATCCCTTTATTAAAAGATGCTAGACGCCCTGAAACTTATTCTCACATAGTAGAATCAAACCTTGATCTTTTAATACAAGATGTCGCCACCAGAGGTCAAGTCAAAACTGCCATCGATAATAAAAAATTTCTATCCTCTACTGGGAAATTATTCCTTGTAATCAAAGCAAGAAGTGAAACTGCAACTGCACCTCCCGATGCCGTGTTTAAACAATCCCTCGAGCAACTATCTAAAGAGTACAATATACTTCTCACTCAAAAACTTACCTCTGATCATAAAGATCACCTGGCCATCTTGGCAGAACCACTTCCTTAATGAGTTAATTTTTATTCCTATCTTGGTTATTATACCTGATGAAACTAGGCTCTGCAACCAATTTTAATACACTTGGTACTCTTGGAATTGAAGAAGAGTATTTCCTTGTAGATTCTAGTGGGAAACCCACCAATGCACCCGATTCACTTTCCATGGCATCCAATGCCCCTGGGTTTCTCAAAAATAATATCGACCATGAACTTTTCAAGTTCATACTTGAATGCAGAATCCCCACTATGTCCACTCTCAACGATGCACATGATGCCTTATTCGAAATGAGAGCAAAAATAAACTCATATGTCCAAGACTATGGGTTGAAATTGGCAGCATCCGGGTTGCACCCTTTGGCACTATGGCAAGAACTCGATCATATAGAATCACCTAGATATGTTTCCCAATTAGATAGAATTCAATATCCTCAAAAAAGAAATACTACTGCGGGATTGCACATACATTTCGGTGTAGATGACGCGGAAAAGGCGATATGGATGGTAAACCAATCCCGTCCCTATCTCCCACTGCTACTTGCACTTTCTTCCAATTCTCCATATTGGAATGGATTCGACACGGGATTACAATCTGCACGAGCGGTCATCTTTGAGTCTCTGCCAAACACTGGAATGCCCACTGAATTTTCTAGCATGTCTGATTATTTACACTTCGAACGTTTGATGGTGGAAATGAATTCGGTTCAAGATCGAGGTGCCCTCTGGCATGACGTCCGTCCACATACTAAGAATGGAACTGTTGAAATTAGAATCATGGACGCACAGACACAACCTGAACGATCTGGTCACCTCTTGGAATACGTTTATTATCTGCTATCCGATCTTTCCGAACGATATGACGATGGCGAATCAGGAGTCTCTCCAAGATTTGAAATTCTATGCGAAAACAAATGGAGGGCTCTTCGATATGGATACGATTCCACTTTCATTAACTGGGAAAACTCCAATCAAATCTCCATTATGGATATGATTGAATCCGAGTGCCAACGCCTCGGAACTTATAGTCTACGTAACTTGTACGATTTAGGCTCTGGATCTTCCTATCAAAGATCTCAATATGACCAGGGCGGATTTGGCACTCTTTGCAGGGGTCTCATTTTTCAATGAATTCGCCCCCAAAAATCATTTTAGGAGGCACTTTTGATCCCATACATGATGGGCATAAGAGTTTACTCGAAACCGCATTTAAAATGGGAAATGTGACGATAGGTCTTACTAGTGACCACTTGGCATCTAGTACTCGTCCTGCAAACAGGCCCATCCGACCATTTTCTAATAGAAAACAAAAACTTGAATCCGAACTGATTTTTTATTCCAATGTTCACTCTCGAAAATTTGAAATCGTGGAATTAATCACTCCCACTTCTATAGCAGATGAAGGAGAATACGATGTCATACTCGTTTCTCCTGAAACCGAACCAACCGCTCATTTGATAAACCAAATCCGAAACGAAAACGATTTGAAATCAATTAAAGTGGTTGTCATCCCATTTGTTCTTTCCAAAGACGAAGGTATCATCTCTAGTACTAGGATTTTATCTGGAGAGATAGATGCAAACGGCAACATCCTCTTACCATGAGGGGGGGTCAAAACCTGCATTTCTTAGGGTAAATTTCCATCTCCCTTGTATTGCCAAACGTGAAACGCCCATTTTCTCTGCAACTTCTTGCTGAGATCTCTCCTCTCCTGCGATCAATAAACCCACATAAATTCCAGTCGCAATGGCTGCAGGTTTTGACCTGTCCATTTCTGGTATGTCTGATAAATATATTTCAACCGCGTATGACTTTGCACGATCACTGATCCCCAATTCCTTTGAAACCCGGTCAATTTCAGAAATCCACTCCAATTGGTCGATATGATCTTTCGCCTTGTGCACAATACACTTTCAATTTTCTATTATATATAACCTCGCTCCCCTTCCCCTTGATTCAAAGAAAAACATATTAAACCATCCCCACAAAATAGTCACAACCTGCATAGGTAGCCGAGCCAGGTCAAAGGCGCAGGGTTTAGGACCCTGTCTCGTAGGAGTTCGCAGGTTCGAATCCTGCCCTGTGCATACACTTTCTATATCAGTCCAACTCGACACTAGGAGGGTATACTCCCCTTCTCAAAACCAACTCACTCTGGGGACGTGCCATACAGGTCAAAGCATATTTTTCCCTCTCCTCTTCCGTCAATGCATGAGCAGCTGGCTGTACAACACTCCCTTGAATAATCTCTGCACAACATGCTAAGCACATGCCCACTCTACAAGAATATTCTTGGGCAATTCCGTCTCTAAGGCACCCTCTTAATATAGTTTGTTTATCTGAAACTTCAAGGGATTCTCCAACATCTTCATATTCGACCTTGTATTCTACCATTGTTATTGTTAGATTCTTTCGTCCAATTAAGCTTTTCTCATTTTCCTTCAAAAACATAATAACTAATATATTGCCGTCACTTTTATTCCGTCATGGATTTATCTGAAACATCTTCTGAAATGATTTATGGGGGAACAATTGCAATCGTATCTGGTATTTATTCCTTTTTGATGGGCTATTCTGTCCCTAATATGTCCTCTTTGGGCCTCTCTACAATTCTTGGTGCAATTGTTTTCGTACACGGGGCATTGTTATTGTTCTCTCCCGATTCCATCTCTAAATTTTCCAGAGAAAGTGGTCTAATTATGATGTTTTATGCAATACTCATGTTGACAGATCAAGTGTTCGTTCAGTTCACTTCAATGATGATGGCAGAATGGGATATAGGGATGATTTCTCTAGCCATTTTAATGTTAGTCAGTGGTCGAATTATGGTCAATCAAGCAATATCTATGTGAGGTAACTATGAGTCAAAAATCTTATACAACTAGTTTTGATGTTAGATTCAGAGATCTAGATTCTATGGGTCATGTCAACAACGCAGTCTATGCAACTTATCTAGAACATGCGAGAATAAAATATTTTGATAGTATTCTTAATCTGTCCTTGGCAGAAGTAGACACCGTCATTGTTCACTTGGAGATTGATTACATCAAATCTTTACAAATGGGAGAAATTGTCGAAGTATCTTTGATCGTATCCTCAATAGGAACTTCTAGCATCACTATGGACTATATTTTGACAAATGGTTCTGAAAAAGTTGCCACTGCAAAAACAGTTCAAGTTTTACTCGATGGAACAACTGGAACTTCTACCCCAATTCCTCAAGAATGGAGAGATTTAATGAATTAATTTTCATCTCACCTCTCTGGAATTGCCCCCTCCTCTCGAAACATCTCAATATCTTTCTCTGTATATCCCATCTCATATAGTATTTCTTCAGTATGTTCTCCAAGAAGTGGAGGGGGACCTCTAAAACCACTTTTTGCATTGTTATAATTCAATGGGTGATTAATAACTGGAATTTTTCCAATTCCTTCTCTAACCATCTCTGAAATAATTCCTCTCGATTTTACTTGCTCATTGTACATGGCATCTTCCACTGAAAGTAAGGGTCCTATTGGCAATTGCCGCTCTTCAGCTAGCAGTTTCACCCACTCTTCTGTAGATTTATCCTCAAAAATAGAATTAAAAATATGCTCTAGTTCATCTACATTTTCAACACGATCTGCGTTCTGTCTAAACCTGCCATCTTCCACTAGATCCTTTCTCCCAATGGCATCACACAATTCCGCCCATAGTTTTTGATTTGCACAGGCAACGTTGATGTATCCATCTAGAGTTCGATATGATTGATATGGTGCCAGAACTGGATCTTTAGTACCCATTCTGACAGGACTTCCTCCTGCAAACACCTTTCCTGCCTGTTTGGTCAACCAAGGTATCGCGGCGTCATTCATACTGAGCTCAATCAATTCTCCCTCTCCCGTTCTCTCCCGGTGTCGGAGTGCACATACTATTCCAAAAGCAGCCCACATGCCTGTAATTAAATCTGTCTGGGGCAAGCCCACTTTCATAGGATCTCCTCCTTCTTCTCCTGTCACATCCATAATCCCTCCTGTACCCTGTATGAGTAAATCATACCCTGGTCTACTAGACCATGGCCCACTATTTCCAAATGCAGATATTGAACAATAAATAATATCTTCTCGACACTTTTTGATATCCTCGTAACCCACATTTAGCCTTTCTGCAGTACCTGGTCTAAAATTCTGTACAAATACATCGGCATGGTCACATAATTTATATAAAATTTCAATTCCTTCTTCCGACTTTAGATCTATCTCTATACTTTTTTTTCCATAATTTACAGTCCAGAAGTATGGGGACTCTCCTCTCTCCGATGCTGTTATTCCTGGCCCTTTTCTTTCTTCAACTTCCACAAAAGGAGGCCCAGAATGTCTATTATCATCTCCTATGTTTGGCTTTTCCACTTTTATTACATCCGCGCCTTGAAACCCAAGCATAAGGGTTGCAAAACCCCCTGTTACAAATGTAGTCAAGTCAACGATTTTTATATCCCCTAGTAGACCATCTCCACCTTCCATATATTTGAAAATAGAAGTACGTACTAACCAGTTTCGACTCATTTTTGTTCACTAGCTTACATTGACTAGCTATATGTGTCACAATACGTACGACTTAACATTGCCACTCGATGAAGGTACCATTCGCCCTGCCAAGAGGGTTGGATTTGAGGCAATACAAACCTCTTCTGGAGAAATAGAGAATTTTGCTAGCGATGTCCGAGCTTTCTCATCATATGTCCACACTGGCACTCACATAGATGCGCCAATACACTATTCTCCTGGTGGAAAAACGATAGATCAAATTGATGTGGGCATTTTCTGTGGACTTGCCCGGGTTTTTGATATGCGGGCCTATGCAAGCAAACTCATTACTGCGGAAATATTGGAAGAATGCGATCCTGGAATCTCTCCTGGAGACCGAGTTGTCTTGTTGACTGGGGACATCGACAAACAATTAGAAAATGGAGATTATCCCGATGGTGTATATGTGGAATCTGCCAGTCTATCTCCCGACGGCGCAACATGGCTTGTTAATAAACAAGTTTCTTTGGTAGTCGTGGATTTCGTCACCGAATCTGTTGATGCTTCAAAATATCATGTTAAAGATCCCTCCCGCCCCGTGCATGTCACTCTATTGGATGCAGAAATACCAATCGTTGAAAATATTTGTAATATCAGTGCAATTGTGGATCAAGATACTATTGAGATCTTTTGTCTACCCTTACTACTCCCTAGATTTGAAGCTGCACCCGCACGTGTGGTAGCTCGCCTGACTCACTGACTTATACGTACTTACATTTTTCCAATGCCATTGTTAAAAATACCTCAAAGTTCTGACCCCCCTATCTCCCCCGAGGACTCTGCTGAGTCTTCATCCGATGAAATAAATTTTTCTTGGGAACTAAATACCTCATCACATCATAGAATACGTTTATTTCTCTTATTGGCCCCTGGATCTGTAATATTTTTATCTACAATCATTGCAATGAATTGGGCCGATCCAAAACTACACGTATACATGGCTTTAGGTGGATTTGTACTCACCTTATGGGCTATTTTAAAAGGTGGGGATCTAGTTAAGATATATGACCAAAGATACAAGAAGAAGAGATTGGAAGAATTGAATTCTTAGATCTCTATACTTCTTTGCAATCAACTCCCACTACTTCTTCAATCGATGTGTACCCATCCCTCTCCATCAGATCGATTAAACCCGAAGTTATTTCGTGCGCGAGCGAGGGCCCCTTGTAAACAAAACCGGTATATGTCTGAACTAGAGTTGCCCCGTGCCTGATTTTTTTATAAGCACTTTCTGCAGAATCTACTCCTCCCACTCCGATAACCGGTAGGTCTGTCAGGCCATATATACATTCGACAGTTTCCGTGGCTTTCTGTTCTAATGGCCTTCCACTAACTCCTCCCCATTCTTGCCCATGTTTGGATTCCAACCCCGAATGATCTGTAGTCGTATTTGTTGCTACAATGGCCTTTATTCCTTGATCTTCTGCAACTTCGATCGCCTTCGATAGGTTGGTCAATTTATCCTCTGTATTGTAATCTGGACCAACTTTCACCGCAATGGGTTTTTTATCTTTATTCTTGTCTTGTAAAGCTCCAAATACCTCGGCAAGACGTTCTGGACTAGACTCATCATATACTTCCGGTGTATTTGGGCACGATACATTAATCACGAAGTAATCTGGAAAATCATATAGTGTCTCAAACACTTTCACATAATCTTTCACAGCATCTTCCGGTCCTGATTGATTCATTTTTCCTATGTTCACCGAAATGGGTGCAGAAACATCTCCCATGGCTTCCATTCTTTCTTTAACTCTCTCTGCTCCCTCTCCATTGAACGCAAGTCTATTGATCATACCTTCGTCTTTTGGCAACCTGAATAATCTAGGTTTTGACTCCCCCTCTTGTGCATATGGGGTAACTGTTCCTATTTCTGCAAATCCAAATCCTAAGTCAATTAAACTATTTGTAATTTCACCATTCTTATCAAATCCTGCTGCAATTCCTACTGGATTTGAAAACTCAGAACCAAGACATTTCATCTTAAGTGCGGGGCTTTTAACTTGATAGTGGGACCTCACTCGCTCTCTAATTAATTGGGCAGAACCTCCCATTTTTAGAATATTTTTTCCAAAACTATGGGCTACTTCTGGCGGCAGTTTGAAAAAAACCGGCCGAACAATATCATATAATGTCACAACCAATGTTTATTCTACTCATACGTACTTTTATCGTTCTACGCACGAAAATCCAATCAATAGAATAAATAATATTTCATCATGGCTTCTAATTCTCACACGGTACGCCTAATATGGAAAAATGGAAACGTCGATACGATCAATGTTCCCTCTGGTATTACTATTCTAGAGGCTGCCATTTCAGCAGGCTGCATAGTACCTTTCGAGTGCAGATGGGGCTCTTGTGCCAAATGTACGGGTCATCTAATAAAGGGGAATATAATCCACACATCTCCTCCACGTGTACTCCGAAAAGAACATTTAATTAAAAATTATGTCCTCCTTTGTGTTGCAGAACCCACTTCTGATTGCTCAATCGAAATTGGATCTCATCTGAAAGATTCTCTATCTGCCATTTCTAAAAATCTACCCCATACTATTTCTTCTACCTCCTCTACATCTTCTGCTTTTGGTTGGAAATCACAGAGGAAAAATAGTTGAATTTAACCCAATTGGCTATATTCTACCTTTATTCCTCCCAAACATATTTATACTCCATCCTCATGCTTATAGCAAAAGTTAAATACGCTAATCATAGATTAAGTTCAGGTTTATTGATGATAATTTCTGTCAGAAATGTAAACGCAATAACCTGGAATAATTTAAATTATGAAAGAAAATCTTAAAAGACGACAATTTT
>WTZU01000005.1 GCA_009889625.1 Candidatus Hikarchaeia archaeon HikBin5
CATATCTGTATCGACGCACTCCTCACTCGATAGTAGTGGAATGATTTATGCCCGTTTGCATCCTCAATACCTGTGTTATGTTCATAAGATGGCACAAGAGTCTAACTGAAAAAATGAAGAAAATTCTTGGGATCTCTGACTATCAACTCCTTTGGCTGGCATGGCTCAAAGGCATCATATTTGGGGCCGCTCTTGCATATGTCGCACTTATTTACTTTTAACACATTCACGCGCCTATGTAACTCAGCTGGTAGAGTGATTCCTTCGTAAGGAATATGTCGGGAGTTCGAACCTCTCCATAGGCTTCTAATCTGCAAGTGCAAATTCCTTGTTTCGGTTTATTAGGAATATTCGTCTGGGAATAGGAGCACTGGACCTGCTACCATAACGATGAATGTTATGATGTATATTGCAACCCCTTCCAATGGGATGGGTGTCTGACCTACAATAAACACAAAATAAGCCACCATCACCACGTTTGCAACTATTGCAATTATGGCACCTTGTTTCTTCTTGTTGTATAGGAGGTATGCACCATATAGGATCAATACCATGGCAACCACATTAATGGTCCCTGTCACTGCTCCCAGTTCTGCAAATGTGGCTGTTATTTCTGTGGCATTTCCTGATATTTGATCGAGTACGATGAAACCTAGACTGAACCAGTAGATAAGTAAGAACTTGTTTAGTGGATTCAATCCAAGATCAGCTAATATTTTATTTGCCATACTCGCAAGATAACGTTCTAAACCTGATAAAGGTTACTCCATTTTCAACGTTAAAACGTGATAAATGCCCTATTCCACTATTTCTTCTATCTCTTCTCCAACTTTAATCACGCCTCCTTCTAGTATGTCTGCCCTAAGACCTCCTCTATTCTCCAATGCCTCCATCACGCCCTTTGAAGTAAGGGCCTCCATATGGCGGCAAGGAGTACAAAGACAGATCCCTTTGCAAATTACTCCCCCTATTCTAAATTTTTTCCCAACAAGATCATTCAAAGCCACGCCCCTTGTCGTTATATTTCGCCTATGTGTTCCTGGCTCAATCTCAATATGCTGCTCTTTAAACACTGCCTCCACAGCTTCTGCTTCTATTAATGTAAGATCTCTTCCATCTGTACTGGATTTGTCTGCATATCTATTACTCTTAGAAAATGTCCCATTTCCTTCATAATATCTATCTCCCTCGATCCCCCTTCCTGCTATGACTACAATCTCTTCCATTTGGGTTATTTTTCCTGCACCCTGACTAGCTGTATGAATTAATTCTACGGACCCTTTGATCATTTTTCTAACACAGGAAAGTGGGGCCCATTCTACTTATAATCTTTTACCTTATTCAAATTTTTCTCCACAGACAATTTCTCTAAGTTCTGATAGAAGCCGCGGATGGAATTCTTCCAATAATGACACATCGACCCGTAGCTCTTCCAATCTATCCCGCACCCTAGAAATGGCCTGATATCTCTTGTTCTCACTAACGCTGATTTCTCTGCTTATATATTTCCTTTCAGTTTCAGTTATTATTGCCCGTGTTCGAGACATTTCCACACAATCTTCCTCCCCCGCGAATCTTATTAAGTTTGCATATATTTAAACATTTGCAAATATAGCTACATATGCTTATATGAAAATGTATACGTATATGTATACTATTTCTGCACTCTCATCTCCTGCTTATGTTTATAACAACGTTTTAATTAGGGCGTCTATACCCTTGCTAATTTCCACTCTATATCGTTCTTGACCTTCAATTTTCTTGCAGGATTCCGGGAGTGCAGAGATGGAATCCTTAGCCCTCCTTCGTATCACTTCCAATTCAGGAAGGTCGTATACCAATTCCCCATTAATATACACGTCAACTAATTGTTCTTCACCGTCTACTGATTCCCCTCTCAACGCAAGAATATCTCTCTGATATTTTCCATTTTTAATCACTCTACGTATGCTTTTTTCCCCTGGATATGTCTGCTTCCCTTCTGATAATTTCATGCATGGTGTCCTTTCCCCATCCCTTTCCGTCTGAACTAGTTTGTACACAATTTCTGCAACGGGGCTATCTTGACTAGTTACTAAATTGCCACCCACTCCAAATCCCGTAGCAACACCTCCTTCTTTTAAAAACAGATCAATTTTGTATTCGTCTAACCCTGATGTGATGTATATCCCTAAATCCTCAATTATACCTTTCACTTTCTTGGACAAAGATACTAAATCTCCTGAATCTAGTCTAACTCCTTTTATTTTCACCCCTTTGGTTTGAACAATGGATTTGACCTTTTTTGCACCTATTATTGTATCGTATGTATCGATAAGCAAAATCGAATCTTCACCATATGTTTCTATAAATGATTCAAATGCTTCTTCCTCCGTATCATAACTTTGCATCCACGAATGAGCCATCGTTCCCATGACTGGGATTCCATATATGGCCCCTGCCGCCAAATTAGACGTCCCTTCGAACCCTCCTATATATGCTGCCCTTGAAGCTTTGATTCCCGCTTCGATCCCATGTGCTCTCCTTGCACCAAATTCTATAAGTGATTGATTCTGTCCATATTTTTGAACTACATCATATACTCTTGCAGCTTTTGTAGCAACCAAACTTTGAAATCCAATTTGATTAATTAACATCGTCTCTAGGATTTGGGCTTCTACTATTGGGGCGGTTATTTCGATAATAGGTTCACTTTGAAATACCACTGACCCCTCTGGAACTGCTCTTAAATCTCCTGTAAAACTAAAATCCGATAAGTAATCACAAAGATCCTGTTTGAATCCTATTTCCCGCAAGAATGAGATGGCTTCCTCCTCAAACGTTATTGATTCAATACATTTGACAACATCTTCCAATCCCGCAGCCAACATGTATCCTCGATTACTTGGGATATCTCTGAAACTTAGATCAAAAGAAGAGATAATATTATGGTCCCTTTCAAGATGGGCTTGGGCCATCGTCAACTCATATGAGTCTGCAAACAACGACACTTCTTCCTTTGTTATTTCCCCAATTTTTCTCTTCTCTGATTTCATTTCTGACATTTATTTTCTATGACGACGAGCGTGAAGGGATTTGAACCCCCGACATCTTGGTCCGAAGCCAAGCACTCTATCCAAGCTGAGTTACACGCCCAGAATTACCAATTATTGGGGCAACGGTTTAACGACGACGATTCTCATATCATCCGCAGCAATTTTAAGGCTCTCCTGACTAGGGTTTATTAAATGGTCTCTATCATTGGTGGATATTACCAACTTTCCCGCCCATTGAATGCTCTTGCTGCTGGCATGCTGAGCTTAATTGGCATCTTAATGGTGACAAATTCCCCTTCAGAATTCCTGTACAAAATTTCTCTATCCTCTCCTTCTTCCCCCTTGATCATCGCTGCAGTAATTGCCACTATTCTTGCCACTGCAGCGGGAAATTCTATAAATGATTATTTTGATAAGGATATTGACCAGATCAATTCTCCCACTCGGCCAATTCCTCTCGGCGTCGTCTCTGCAGATAATGCTTTGGTGTTTAGTACTTTTTTATTTCTTTCAGCGATCATCGTTTGTTTAATTCTCCCCAAATTTGCCATATATATTGCAGTCTTCAATTTTATCTTATTAATTTTATATACTCCGATTTTCAAAGGAATCCCACTCGTCGGGAATATTATAGTTTCGTATCTAGGGGGGAGCACTCTTCTTTTTGGGGCAGCATCTATCATTGGTTCTCAAGCCCTCTCTAATCAAACACTAATAGTTCTATTCGCTCTTGTCACATTGTCCACTCTTTCACGAGAAATAATTAAAGATATAGAAGACATGGAGGGTGACCAAACCCAAACTCTCAAAACCCTCCCCTTGTCAATTGGAATCAAACCATCCCTATTTATTTCTTCAGTATCTCTTTTAATAGCAATCCTAATCAGCCCCTTGCCATTTTTAAGCGGGACTTTTGGCTTGTTCTATTTGATCATTATATTCCTCTCTGATTTATTAATGGTTTTTGCACTTTTCATTTCTTTCACCGACCCTTCTAAGGGACAAACATATCTCAAATATGGTATGTATTTGGCTATTGCAGCTCTCATTACTAGTGAGGTAGTGTAAATGGATCTCCCCAATGATGCCACTCTGCGCAATATCTTTAATTTAGAAACAATTGCTGTTATTGGGTGCTCTACCAATCCTTCAAAAGCGGCCCATAATATTCCTCTATATATGCATAAACAAGGATATAATGTAGTTCCTATAAACCCAAACACTACTGAGAATATTTTTGGTCAAACCACCTACGATTCCATCGCTGAAATACCCGAAAAAATAGACATAGTGAATATCTTCAGACCTCCTTCTGAAATCCCTTCTTTAATGGAGGAAATTCTCCATAGAAATGACTCCAACATTATTTGGATGCAGTCAGGAATAAGTCATATGGAGGCCACGAAATTGGCAGAATCTCAGGGTAGGGTAGTTATCCAAGATGAATGCTTGATGGTGGAACACCGCCGGATTACAAACCATTGAGATTCTTGTCGAAAAGGACTTATCCTTTCCTCTAGTATTAAAACAAGCGGATAGGTTGGGCGGTTAGGCCCCGCTTCTCACTCACAATATGGTCTTAAGTGAGGACCGAAACCAAGGCACGTCTGTTCCAAATTGGTTCATGTCCCTGGATCCAACTGAGAAACCTTGTCCATTGGGGGCAGAGGCCTCTAGTAATCGCATGAAGGTGCGTTTATATAGAGCTAATCGGCAACAACTCGTCAGGCACGGAAGTGAACAGCGAATTGTCGAACACCTGTCGCTCAATGGGGTGCGGGGTGGAGGCGGTGATAGGATAAACTTGTCCCAAGCAGTCGGGCAAACCTTATTTCCGCATTATTTATCCTATTCTATCGAATGAAAATTGCAGTATTTCCTATTGTTTCATATCCCTTTGCACCAGACTTATCCGCCAAAGTAGCTGCTAACTCTTCAACCGATTTTTCTCCCCTTGCAGACTGCAATAACTTGACTTTTACCACTTTCTTTTCCCTCAATTGATTTTTTAACTCATCTAGTACTTTCTCTATTCCTCCCTTCCCCGCCCGTATAGTTGCATCAGTTTCGTGAAATAATTTCCTTAATTCTTTGTTGTTCATGTTTGCTCTCTATTCTTCCATCCCTTTTAATTTGGTCTTTTTATATGGATATCTTTTATGCGAGCCACAGTCACATGAAACAACAACACATTTTTTATTAGTACGAAATCTAGCATTTCTACCCGGAACTAAATATGTTCCACATGCTGAACAGATGAATCTTTTTAGTTGCACTGGGAATTTTAGCCGATGCCTCTGTGCAATTTTTTGAGCTAAAAATATATATCTCTTCGCCCGAATCTCTTCTCCTTTAATGCCCGCTTCCCTTGCCAATTGACCTAGTTTCTCAATCCGTTCTTCTGCTATCATTTTAAGTCTTTAATTCTACCCTCTCAATATTTTTTTTCGCGATTGCTACTAGTTCATTAAAATTAACCCTTTCTTTAAGAAGTTCTAATTCTTCTTGTTTCATCGAAGTGGCTGGATTCGATGGGGCCAATGTAGAACAAGCAGATTTCATATTTGCTAGCTCGAATGTATTTATATTTTTAGACGCTTCGACTATATCTTCTTTTTTTCGTGTAAGCAATGGTCGCAAAATTGGGATTTTTCTCCCCGAAGAAGTAATTGCCATATTTTCGGGAGTTTGGGATGATTTTTGCCCAATTACTTCCCCTGTTACTATCCCGTTCAACCCCCTTTCCAATGCTATTTTTTCTGCAATTTCGAACATAATCATTCGGTGGAGTATCATTCTTCCTCTCTCTATCTTTAATATCTTGGAATTTATTATTTCCATATCAACAATATAATAGTGCCACCTTTTCATGGGATGGTGTTTAGCTAAAATCCTCAGAACTTGTTCGAATCTCGCAACATGGTCTTCAGAAGCCATTGGCTTGTTATAAAAATATATGGGGGTTATGTCACAACCTCTAGTCATTACTTCATAAGCAGCCACTGGGGAATCTATTCCTCCACTTATCAACACAGCAAGTCCGCCCTCTGACCCAATTGGAAATCCTCCCCTTCCCCTATCTCTGCTCCAAAAAACAAATGCATTTTCATCTCGAATATCAATTTCTAACCAAATACTCGGATCTTTTAAATTGACACTTGCCTTTGTTCTATTTTTTATCCTTTCCCCGATTTCTTTCTCTATTTCTTGACTTGTTTTCTCATACTCTGAACCTCTGTTCACTCTAACTCCAAAATCCCTTCTCACTTCTACCTGATCACTAGCATTTTTGATTGATTCCATGTCCCTTCCTGTTAAAATAACTGGAGAAGAAGAAACTACCCCTGGCACCTCAGCAATTTTTTTAGACGCTTCTAACGAATCATCTGTTTTAATAACAATTCTCCCTTGCATATTATTCAAGAATTCATATTCAATCCCTTCATAGTTTAATTTCTGACCAATTCTCTTTTCCAAAAGTGCCACCATTCGTTTCCGAACACCTCTTGATTTTATCCCAATTTCTCCATACCTTGCCACAACGTGATCCATTATGTGTTCTTTACATCTCTGTATTTTTAGCATCACCGTTCGAAACCAATATCCGGTAATTTTTTTTAACTTCTACACATACGTGCAATATATTGAAAGTTCTCAATTATTTGGAAATGGAACACTACCTTCACCGAAGTGGTATTGGGACTGCAACCAAACACCAACGCATCGCATTGAAATCGACCAATTTCAATGTAGTTTCTTCCCCTTGGGGTTTTAAAACCAATTCCAAACGTCGCATTATATGCGACTTCGATGTGGCACATTGTAACCTCTTTGGTCCCCTTAGCCTACTAGTCGCAAAAACAGCCCTACTCCGAAGGAAACCTCTCCTCTTGCATGCCCATGTGACTGCAGAAGATTTTGCGGATAGCTTCAAAGGATCAACCGAATTATCTGGCCCGTTAAAACGATATCTTAGGTGGTTTTATTCTCAAGCGGACCATATCATTTGCCCTAGCAACTATACTAAAAATATTCTCCAAACATATCCTGTTACTTCTCCTATATCTGTGATGAGTAATGGTGTTGATATTGATTCTCTTCAGGGATTTGAAACTTTACGAAATGAATATCGGTCTAGATATGACTTATCCGGACTAACTATTTTCAGCGTTGGAAATGTATTTGAAAGAAAAGGACTCACTACATTTTGCCAACTCGCAGAAGATACTAATTATAATTTTGTTTGGTTTGGACCATATGAAACAGGCCCTAGTGCAAGCCAATCTGTGAAAAAATGGACCCAAAGCAACATACCCAATCTAACCTTCACCGGCTGGATCCCCGACAAACGGGGGGCATATGCCGCAGGGGATATATTTTGCTTCCCCTCTAAAGTTGAAAATCAAGGCATATCTGTCTTAGAGGCCATGGCTTGCGGCAAAGCAGTCATACTAAGTGACATCCCCGTTTTTAAAGAATACTATACTCATGGGGAAGATTGTTTGATGTGCAATTCAACATCCGAATTCAAGCAAGCCATTGATCTGCTCAACGAAGATGAATCTCTTTATAAAAAAATCTGCAGAAATGCGAAAAAAACCGCCAGTGAACACACTATAGATCTGCTTTCTAATAACTTAACTAACATTTATAACTCGGCCCTTCACAACATATCATGATTCCTTCCATATCTGCATTTTCTGATACCTATCTCCCGACTTTAAATGGAGTTACTTACACACTCACTACTTGGAAAAAATGGTGGGAACGTAGCGGTGGTAAGATGCATATTGTCTACCCAAAATCCGCCCATAATTCCAAACAAAATGAATGGCCAATCGGTAGCATTAAATTTCCATTTTATCCCGGGTACAGAATTGCATCCCCTACTTATCCTCCTTCTTTAAAAAATACAGATATTGTCCACACTCATACTCCCTTTTCTCTCGGAATAGCTGGACAAAATATGGCCAAAAAATATAATTTACCAATAGTGGCATCTTACCACACTCCCCTTTCAAAATATGTCGAATATATCTCTTCTAATAAATCGATTTCTACACAACTTTCTAAAGCTAGTAATTATTGGGAATATAGCTTTCTAAACCGTGCAGATTTAATCCTTGTTCATAGTAAAACTGCACTATTCGACCTCCAAGAAATGGGAGTAACCTCTCCTATCATTTTATTGAAAAATGGTATTGATATCTCCCTATTCAAACCAATTGAAACCAAATACTTTCTAGATAAACACGGCATAGATCCCGACCAAACTATTTTGGGTTATACTGGACGGCACGGCCATGAAAAAAACATCCATGAGTTAATTCAAGCGTCCTCTTCGTTGGATGCAACAATACTAATTGGGGGGGTTGGTCCTGCCAAAACCAAACTTGAATCTCAAGCCAAACGCCTTGGTACAAATGTTTTATTCTTAGGGCGGCTCCCACGAGACGAATTATCTGCCTTTTATTCATCATTAGATCTATTCGTATTCCCCAGCCCTGTAGAAACACAAGGTTTGGTCGCATTAGAATCAATAGCATGTGGCACTCCTGTGGTTGCCGCGAATAAAGGTGCACTTATCGAAACAGTCACTGACGGAAAAACTGGAACTCATTATTGTTCCGGTGACACTTCTTCTTTAGTTAGTAAAATATCTGAAACTCTTCAAAATAAAAACAATCTGTCAAAAAGTTGCATAAATCATAGAGATTCAATTTCTGTCGACACTACAATTCATCAACTATCTCAAATATATCGGTCTCTATTGTGAGTTTAAATTGCTTCATTTGAGCATTCCTAAACTTGCTTGAAGACTCATCTCTCCACTTCCCTTATCCTGTTCTATTTCGTATCCAATTAAATCTCTTAAATCCACAGCATAGTTGTCATTCGACACCTTCAACACAAGAAATCTTCCCTCTACGCCCACAATTTCTCCTGACAACATTACTGTGGGAATTGGGGGATACTCCAATTCAAATCCATATTCCAAATCGAATGTTTTCACCGTTTTATAATTTTCTATAATTTTTTCCCATTCCTCCTCATTGACATATTGGCCAATGCCATTTATTTTCTCTTTAGAAATCACACGGTCCTTGATTTTGTCAGCAATACCTCGCTCTATCTGCCTTGCAGTTCTCCCATTTGAAACAGTTTCAATGTGGGCAGCCTTCCGGGCTCCTTGCTCTTTCAATCTTGTTATCAAACGTGACATCCGAGTGACTCCAACTTTAAACGTGGATGGGGGAAAACCTGCGATATATACTGCATGAACCTGCTTGCAAGTCGGCAATGGCAAATCACAATTACCAGTACATCTAGCACACAACCAATCATTTATATGAGTTGTACAATATGGGGCTTTTCTCTCTCCACAAGCCTGGTGCTTTCCATTTTCGATTTCACCAGCGCAACTCCTCTCTAATAATTTGTATCTAATGGTTTCTCCCCGATTAAGACGAATTCGTTCCAATTCCCCTCTATTTGCTATTATCAGATGGGGTGCCTCAGGTTCACTACTTGTTCCTTCTACTAAATCATATTCAATCCCTTCCAGACCTGATTCAAATCCAACAATTTGCACTATTCAATTGACACCATTTCTCCCACTGCTTTTCTAACTGCATCTTCACTTTCTAGTTCTGGACCCCATCCTATGGACATTAATTTTTCCACCGATAAACTCATACGTGGGACGTCTCCTACCCAACCCCTATCTGAGGATGTGTATGTTATCTTCGGTGACAATCCCATTTCTTTAGAAACTATCTCTGCGATTTCTCTTACAGAAATTGTGGTTGTCGTCCCGATATTATATGTATTTATGGGGTCGGAAGTGGCTTCGACTATCCAACACATGGCTTCTATACAATCTTCAATGTATATGTATGATTTTTCTTGATGACCATTCCCTAACACATGCAACACTGAAGAATCATTTTTTAACTTCTCAATAAAATCTGGTATCACTGCTCCTCTTTGCAATCGCGGCCCTACTACATTGGCAAATCTGAAAATCCATGTTGTATAATCAAACCCATGTGCATAAGCCGACAAAAGAGCCTCAGAAGCAAGCTTCGACGCCCCATATACACTTATCGGTTCTAACGGTGTGTAATTTTCAGGGGTGGGAAAATCTGCCTCTCCATAGACCGTAGACGAAGAAGCAAATGCGATATTTGAAACGCCCACTTCTTTCATACGAGCCAATATATTCGAAGTCATTTTGTTATTGAAATCAAATTGAGCAGTTATGTCTCCCGAATTAACAGCTTTGTCAGCTGCCAAATGAAATACTATGTCTATCTCTGATGTAATTGCCATTTCGACCACAGATGGATCCGATAAATCTCCTTCAATCAATTTCATCCCTTTCCCTTCTTCAACATCCATCCGATCTGTTGATCTATCCACAATGGTTACACTGTTATTGGAAGATAATTGCTCTGCTAAATGGGATCCTATAAATCCGCACCCCCCAGTAATCAAAATCTGTTTTCCATCAAGATTCACAACTCCTTCATTGGCACCTATTACTAAGACCCTTACTACTTTATGAAATTCACTAACATTTTTAATCTTATTCTGCAATAGTAATCTATGGACAGTAAACACGAAGTGGCAGTCCTCCGAATTGGACACCGTCCCGGGAGAGACGATAGGATCACCACGCATGTCGGCCTTGTGGCGCGCGCATTCGGTGCCGATAGGGTAATTTTTTCTGATAAAGCAAATTCTTCCACTTCCACTATTAATGAAGTTTCTTTAAACTTTGGTGGGCCATTCAGAGCAGAAACTACGCCTTCCATCCCAAAATTTGTTAAATCATGGGAGGGGCTAATAGTCCACTTGACAATGTACGGACAACCAATCAATCCTCTGGTCGATGAAATAATAACTTCCTACAATTCCCAGCCCATTCTAGTTATTGTGGGTGCAGAAAAAGTCCCATTTTTTATTTATGAATTAGCAGATTGGAACATATCTGTAACAAATCAACCACATTCAGAAATAGCAGCATTAGCCATCTTTCTAGACCGATTATTCCAAGGAGAGGAGTTTAATAAATCATGGGATGGCGCAAAGCAAAAAATAATTCCTCAAAAATTAGGAAAACTTATCAAATGAGCTTGATTTTCCCTTTCTCTTTTTGTAAACACGAGTGCATAGGTTTAAACCCAACTGCTGCTCTTTTTTAATTAATGGCATTCGAAGACCTACTACATGATGCAGTGGTCCAAAGATATCTCTATGAATTGGTTGGCGACCGGGGAATGCCCGTGGCAGCTTCTCCTCCCGATGGGGAAGTAACTGATGAGGAACTTGCACAAAAATTAGGATTGGAATTGAATAACGTGCGAAGGGCACTTTTCATATTGTACGAAAATGAGCTAGCTAGTTATCGGCGCGTCCGAGATGAGGATTCTGGCTGGTTAACCTATCTGTGGACGTTTAATTACGACCAAATTAAAACGAATTTAGTGGAAGCCATGTCTACTCTCGAAGGTAATCTCTCTAAAAGATATGATTTCGAAGTTCAAAATGAGTTTTATCTATGCGAAAATTGCTCCATTCGATTTAGTTTTTCAGATGCACTCGATCAGAGTTTTACCTGTCCAACTTGCACTTCTAGTTTAACTCTCATGGATAATTCCAAACTCATCCTGTCTATGAAATGCCGTCTAGATGATTTACAAAACCAACTTGAAGTATTGTCTATGGATAAATAATGGTCATACTGGCAACCAAAATTTATGTTAAAGGGGATGCGAGAAATAGGGCAATTAGATCTCTAGATTCTATTATCTCCAATGATATAGGCCAATTAGATGTAACTTATGATGTCGATTTCACCCCCTACCATTTCCCAAAAATAACTGTACAAGGGCCTGATGAGGTGGCAGCAACCAACATTTTAATTGAAACGTGGGGTGAAATTTTACCACCTATAGAAAATGGAGTTGAATACTGGGGAACGTTGTCTTCTTGGAATGAAAACGGATTCTTACTCGATTCGTACGAGCCTATTCTAATCCCGGCAAGTCATATAGGACTTGGTCCTGGAACTCCTGCTCAAATACGCCAACGTTTCGGACTTATACAACATATGCCGATTTCCTTTATCCAAGGAGATTCTCCCTCTTTATCTAAAAAAGAATTAGATCGGCTTTACGGATGGAGAAGGGGACTTGGTCGCGTGAATGTTAACAGCGCGACTAAAAGCGAAGTCCGGGCCACGGTGAATAAATCGGGACATGCAAAAGATATAGTTTCTGTAGAGCGACTTGGCCTTTTGGAACAAAGTATCATTTGTGCTGCAGGAACTGACCCTCCTGGAATTTTATCTTCAATAGGTCCTCATTTACCATCCGAAATGAAGTGCGTAATTCCTTTGTAAACCATTTATCATGTCATATAGATTCTTTTCAATCTCCCTTCTGCTCCTCATAGTAATTTGCACGGGGTGTCAAACTCTTCCTTTAACCGAACCCAAATCGGATTTTTCTGACCCTCTTATCTATGAATCCCTTTGGAATTCGAACGAAACTGCAGTCTTTGTTATGGATAAAAATCAATACCGTGCAGTTTATTCTGTTGAAAACAGTTCTGAAATAGAATTATACCGGATACACAGAATCAACACGAAAAAACCCCTCTCCATATCTGATGTTCAATTTAAACATACCAATGGAACCATTGCCTTTGAAAGTGAGATCCACATCGAACAGAATAGATCTTTCACTTTGGTGACTCTTCCTAGTAAAAATGGCAAATTGGCATTTACTTCCCCGCGGTCCGGGAAATCATTTCAGGCACCCATAGCTCTATCTGGAAATTACACTGTCATTTTGCCCAAAGACTCTGACATTAGCATTTCCCTCCTCAGCAAGGTCATCCCTTCTAATCATACCACCACACTTTCCCCAAACCAACCAAAAATTCGTTGGGAAAATCTCTCTGGTGGTGCCATACACGTCCAGTATTATCTAATCCGAGATTCTCAATTATTAGCAGCTTTGTTACTTCTTTGTAGTGTGTCTCTTCTCTTTTATATGGTGCACTTTTGGTGGAAAATGAAACATATAACCAAGAAAAAAATTGATATAGAACCGCCCGTATAACAACCCTACTTTATTTAGCCATCCTGGTCAAACAATAACTATGAACATAGCCATCATAACTATTGGGGATGAATTACTTTCTGGCGATACTGTCAACACAAACGCCACTTGGATCTGCGCCCAACTCACCAACTGTGGTGCATCTGCCAGTCTGGTCCTCGTCATCCCTGATGTAATTGATGAAATAGTGTCTGCCATCCATGAATGTCAATTAAAGTATGACGCGATAATCATCACAGGGGGACTTGGACCCACTCATGATGATATAACTCTTGAGGGGGTTTCAAAAGCAGTAGGCCAGCCTCTAGAGCCTCATGAAGAAGTCATAAAGTGGATTGAAAATCACCCTCGGTACCAGAATAGAAAACTATCCCCTGGAACTATGGATTTGCCTCTTGGGTCCACGATGATTCCGAATACTGTTGGGGTTGCACCAGGTGCTATTGTGACCACTAATAACAAAGTTTCTCTGTATATTTTACCTGGCGTCCCTTCTGAAATGAAGGCCATGTTTGAACAGATTTCTCATAATTTTAGTGGTCCTATCAAAACACGAATTTTTGTCTTCACCAAAATTGGAGAAAGTAGATTGGTTCCTCACTTTGATTATTTGTTGGATAACTTTGACGTTACTATTGGGAGCTATCCTCAAAAAGGAGGGGTCAAAATAAGAATAGAAGGGGTCAACACGACCCAAGTTGAACAAGCTGTATCTTGGCTTACTGCCCAAATACCCACTTCTGAGTAGATTTTTGTTTCTCCATACCTGATATCATCTTACATGCGGATTGGATTTTTAATCAACCCCATTGCTGGAATGGGGGGCAAGGTGGGGCTAAAAGGGACTGACAATGTAGTCCACCAAGCAATCAAATTAGGTGCAAAACCTAGTTCTCCTGATCGGGCATTAACCGCTTTGTTAACCATCTCTTCTGACACTATGTCTGAATTGCTAGTCTATGGATCTACAATGGGAGAAGATGTGGCACTTAAAGCTGGACATATTCCAATTGTTGTTGGACACCCCCAAGGTAAAATAACCACTTCTCTTGATACTTGTAATTGCATAAATTCTTTTGTATCTCGTGAGGTCGATTTAATTTTATTTGCAGGAGGGGATGGAACTGCAGTTGATATTTCCAATACGTTGGATGAACTAGATTCGACCATTCCTTTATTGGGGATTCCATCAGGGGTCAAGGTATATTCTTCTGTATTTGCCAATTCCCCACATGATGTTGGTAATATCTTATCTTCTTTCTCCACAACCGAACTCCGGGAAGTGGTGGATCTAGATGAATCTGCATACCGGCAGGGGAAAATAATTCCCAACCTACATTCAGTTCGACCAGTCCCTCTATCCGAAGATCTGCAGTCTTCTAAACAATTATTGGGTGGTACTGTAGAAGGGGCAATAGAAGGATTAATATCCGATTTTATTCCCGACACCACTTATATATTGGGCCCTGGGGGGACTTTATACCAATTAAAACAAACACTAGGAATCGAAGGAACATTACTTGGGGTTGATATTTGGAGAACAAAACCCATTGAAAAGCAAGAAAATTTAAATTTTTCTTCATCTAACCTCCCTTCTGGGACTCTAATAGCAAAGGATGCAAACGAATCAACCATACTCTCTTGTTTAACTGATAGTAATATTGTAATAGTTTCTCCAATCGGAGGGCAAGGTTTCATCTTCGGACGGGGGAATGGACAAATATCACCTTCTGTACTGGAGCATTGCACTATCAAACTCATTGGTTCTCGAACAAAACTCGACGAAATAGATTCTCTCCGAGTAGACACAGGCAATAAAGATATGGATGATACTCTGAAAGGATGGCATAGGATCCATATCGGAAGGTTTGAAACACGGCTTATACGCGTCGTTTAACCACTAACATTATATTATCTATATTATATCAATTTATACTAGCGAAGGTTATATCGCCCCTCCTCTTAATCGAATCATGACTGATTCTCGAAAAGTACAACGACTCGGGCCATCTACGTTAGCGATTACACTCCCTTCGGAGTGGGTCAGAGAATTCGGCGTGAAAAAAGGGGATGAATTGTCATTGACCCAATTAAAAAGTGGAGTAATGGCAGTTTCTCCTGCATCTGCAACTTATCAAAAACCTACTGCAACTTTAAATGTGGAACATATGAATTCATCTTCAATTGAACGGGCCATTATTGCCCAGTATGTATTGGGAAGGCGTACAATTTATATTAAAAGTGAAGTCACTCTTAATTCTGAGACAATCAATGCAATTTATAAAGCAGAAACTCAGCTAATGGGACTTGGGGTCGTAGAAGAAACTACAAATGCAATTGTAATTAATTGCTCCATTGATCCAACCGATTTCAATCTAAATGATCTATTAACCCGACTTGAAATCACAGGAAGGACCATGCGAGACGAATCCATCAATGCATTCATGACTGGGAATAAAGATACTGCCCAACGATCTCTCAACCGAGAAAACCAAGCCAATAAAATTTTTCTTTTACTCTTACGTCTGATCTATATTTCTTACCAGAATCCTGTTGTGGCACACTCCGTGGGGTTTGAGGACGTCTTCCCTCTAATCAGCTACCGTTCAATTGCAAAGAATTTGGAATTGACTGCGGACGATTCTGAGGACATAGCAAAAAAGGTCCTTGAATCTGAAGACCATCTAGTTAACCTCGACGTTGAAACTTCAAAAATGCTATTAAAACTAGTAGACAAAGTAGATGATCTAACTTATAACGCCGTTCAATCTGTAGTCACTTTTGATTTTGGAGTCGCTGTCACTTGCCGTGAATTGTTCCATGAAATTAATCTATTAGAACAAAAACTAATGGAAGAGGTGTCTCCCATGTCCAACTCAGATCTTTTATTCCTCAAAGAAATTCTTCATAGTTTAACGCGCTCTGCTGGCTATGCCATGAGGAATGTAGAAATTGCCACAAACCTGTCTCTAAACCAAAATTCAGAGTATGTGACTATTGAGTGAATCTTTCTCGTTCTGAATAGGAAAAGACTTAATATATTATACTGTATTCTCACACGTGACTAATATTTCAATTGAAGATGCCCAATTACTCGAGTATCTACTTGACCATGTTTCACATGGGTCGGAGTATTTTAGAGCAAAATATATAGCAGATGTTCTTGGATTATCTGCAAAACAAGTGGGGGCCCGACTAGCAAGATTGTCTGTTAAGGCAGACGGCGTTCAAATCGAAAAGTGGGGGCGTGGAAAATCTACAACTTGGAAAGTAACCATGTCCGATTAGTCTCTTCCCTTGACGTCCCACAACTTACCATTTGACAAATCAACTTCTGAATATAGCCACGATGAAGGGCATATTTCTCCCATGGGACACGAATCACATTTTGGACCCCGGGCTTTACAAATGGCTCTCCCATGAGCAATCATCAAATGGGTGTATCTTCTCCATTTCTCTTTCGGAATTATTTTCATTAATTCTATTTCAATTGCATCTCTGTTCTTTTTGTTCACAAGTCCCATCCTACGAGAAAGTCTCATTACATGCGTATCCACGACGATTCCTTCTGTTTCTCCATATGCATGTTGTAATACAACATTTGCAGTTTTCCTCCCAACTCCTGGCAATGCAAGAAGCTCATCCATTGTACTTGGAACTTCTCCATCATGCCGTTCTATAATTTCCTTTGCTGTACTTACAATCCACCTAGCCTTTTGATTAAAATACGTTACAGAAGCTATGTCATTCGAAAATTCATCTGCGCCAACATCAGCATAACTTTCCATCGTTTTGTATTTTTCAAAAAGCGTCTCTGTAACCATGTTGACCCTTTCGTCAGTACATTGGGCTGAGAGGATGACTGCAACTAACAATTCAAAATTATTTGAATACCGAAGTGAAATTTCAGCATCTGGATATTCTTGGAATAGGATCTTCAAAATTCTCGAAGAATGTTTCTTTAGCTCTTTATCACTAACAATCATACTCACGTAGTTCACTCAAATTTTAATACATTTGAATACATTTATCATTTTTGACTTATCAATCTCTTATTTATCTTGCAAAGTAACCATTAAGCCTCAGCCTGTCATCTAACCACATATATGTCTCACCCCGTAGAAACAGTAACCAATCCTACAGATGTGGTTGATGTAGGAGATAGGATCGTCCGCAGAGAGGACGGAAGTCTTGTCACTGGAAAAGCCCAATACACTGATGATTATTCGGCTCCAGGTATGCTTTATGCTGCCATTCTTAGAAGTCAATATGCATATGCAAATATCTCATCTATAGACACTAGCTTAGCAGAAGAACACGAAGATGTTGTGGCCGTTTACACGGCAGAAGACGTCGAAGCATCAGGCGTACTTGGGGAAGTTCTCTCACCCGTTGGGCTTCTCAACCCTGGGCCTGACTCTCCTGTCACCATTAAACAGGAGTTGTACAAACCATTTAGGCCCATGCTGGCAAAAGACGTTGTCCGGTATACTGGAGAAGCAATAGCAGTGGTAGTCGCAACCGACAGATACTCTGCATACGATGCCCTCGATTTAATCAACATAAAATACGACCCCTTAAAAGCAGTTACTGGTGTATCCTCCTCTCTTGATGATGGCGCACCCCAATTACACGATGATGCACCTGGAAACATTTCTTATGATTGGGAAAATGGAAATAAAGAAGATGTAGAAATAGCATTTAATAATGCTGAAAACGTGGTCGAATTAGACCTAGTTCTCCCTCGGTTAATCCCCAATGCAATTGAACCACGTGTGGCTCTTGCAGACTATTCCACTTCTACTGGTAAATTGACTATCAAATTATCAAGCCAAGGTGCATTTGGCCATCGAAATTACTTTTCCAAATCTCTAGGAATCCCTCTCCACAAAGTCCATGTAAATGTACCTGCAGTTGGAGGTGGATTTGGATCTAAAAGTAAATTCTATGCTGGGGAATTACTATGTGCATGGTGTTCTATTCAATTGGGATTACCTGTCAAATGGCAAAACACCCGTTCAGAGGCACATATTACCGACGCTCAAGGTCGGTCCCATTCAACAACAGCACGAATTGCATTTAACAATGATGGAACCTTCACAGCACTTGAAGCCCACACCCATCTTGACATTGGTGCATATGTGTCTACAAAAGCACCACTACAAACAGGAGGTTATGGGGTCTTGCTTTCTGGTCTATATAAAATCCCTGCTATATCTGTCAGAATGACTGGCGTATTTACCAATTCTACCCCTGTAGATGCATACCGGGGCGCTGGAAGACCTGAGGCAGCATTCGTCGTCGAACGGCTTGTCCATTTGGCAGCAAAGGAGCTAGGAATGGATCCCGTGGATATTCGTAGGAAAAATTTTGTTCAAAAAGACGAATTCCCCTACAAAACCCCTATCATTGCAGAATATGATTGCGGTGATTATGAGGCAGCACTCGATCTAGCCCTGAAATCAATTGACTATGAAGGACTAAGACAAAAACAGGCTTCCCTTCGAAATGAAGGCCGCCATATTGGAATTGGACTTTGCTCCTTCATTGAACGAAGTGGCGGTGGTACTGAAACCGCAAAATTGAGGGTGCATCCCACTGGTGCGATAACTGCATATGTTGGCTCGGCGGATTGTGGACAAGGGCACCAAACCCCCTTCACCCAACTAATATCTCAAGGAACGGGGGTGCAATTCAAAGATATTGAAATCGTTGCAGGAGATAGTGAAATATTGCCTAGTGGAACTGGATCTTTTGGCAGTAGGACTGGATCTATGGCCGGTAGTGCACTACTTCGGTGCACCGAACAGGTAGTGGAAAAAGCAACAAAAATAGCAGCTCATATGTTGAATGCCTCCATCTCCAATATATCGTTTGAAGATGGGGAGTTTGCCACTTCGGATTCTTCAAATGACCCAGTTACCTTCGCCGAAGTTGCAGCAGCAGCGTATGGCAACGACCTCCCTAAAGATGTTGAAAAAGGATTCGAAATCACAACTGTCTATGAGAATAATAAAAAGGCATGGCCATATGGGACTCATATAGCCGTAGTTGAAATTGACATAGAAACTGGAGAAGTGGAATTACAACGATATATAGGGGTTGATGACGTCGGGACTATTTTAAATCCCATGATCGTCGAAGGTCAAATTGTAGGGGGTATTGTCCAAGGCATTGGTCAGGCTTTATTCGAACAGGCAGTTTATGATTCAGCTGGAAATTTAGTAACTGGGACTTTACAAGATTATGCAATGCCCCGGGCAATGCATCTTCCTGATATAGAAACAGACCATATTGTCACGTTAACACCTAGTAATTTACTTGGGGTAAAAGGTGCTGGAGAGAGTGGAACAATTGGATCTCCTGCAGCAATTGCAAATGCTGTATCCGATGCACTTTCTCCATTTGGAGTTTCCCACATAGATCTACCCATAACTGATGAAAAGGTATGGCAATCACTCAGTGAAGCCACTTCTTCATAATTAATTCCCTCTCCCAACTTGCCATGTAATGAGGGATTCAAGGACATAATTTACGACCAACCCTGCCACTATACCTGTAACGTTTGCCAAAACTAGTTCTGCCCCTCCATATTCGGGACTAATTCTCCCTATGATGGTGACCATAACTCCGGTTGCAACCATGACTCCTATTGATCTAACAAGATTGGATTTCATAAACCGAATCAATTTTTGATATTTTCCACCAAATCCATCTTCTGAAAACGTCCAATGTTCATTCACCAAAAACATGGCTATAATTGCCATTTCCGCCCCTATTAATTTGGAAGGAATCAATGAGAAATTCATCAAAATAACCAATAAACTTAATGTCATGTTATCTATCAATGCCCCCATAATCCCAACTATTGTGAACTTTGAAAATTTAATAATGGAAAAAATATTTCTTACATTTCCAACTTTTAAACTTTTCATAATATCTTCCATTTTCATTTCATTCTTCTCTTTATATTTGTAACCTTCATACGAACTGAAACCAATGCATTAAGTAATTCTATTATGGCTGGAATTATTTTCACAGTTGACCCTGGCTGATCCTCCCATTCTATAGGGATTTCTTCAATTTTGTGGCCCATAGCTGATACAACCGAAATTAATTCAATGTCCCATGAAAATCCCTCTCTTTCTATATCGTCCCTGACCTCTTTCCATACGTTTCTCTCGATCGCCTTTGCACCGCACTGATAATCATACAATTTAACTTCCAATAGTATTCTGGATATGAATGAGAATCCATCCCCTAGTAACTTCCTGATATTGCCTTGGTGGGATTTAACATCAGAGTCAGGATGTCTACGCGAACCAACGGCCAAACCAATGGATGAATTTCCAATTGAATTGCATACCTTCTCAACAGATTTCACTGGAACGCTACCGTCTGCATCAACAAAAACTAGTATGTCCGATTCCAGTCTATCAAAACCCCTTGTAATTGCGGCACCCTTTCCTCTTTTTGTATCAGAAATTTCAATTCTTACTGACATTTCTTCCAATTGATTCAATTCACGTTCATCCGGTTCATCTATTTCTACTATAATTAAATCTGGATGGAGCGCTCCTTCCAAATCCTTGACATACCTTTCTAGCACCTTTAAATTTGGATTATAAGCTGGAATGACAATGCCAATTGAATTTTTCATTATCTACCGCTATAGAATGCGAAAGTACTTTGTCCTTTTGCATGTTTTTTCCCTCTAATGGAATATAATTTGATCTTGACATGGTGGATTTTGCTATTCCTATTGTCACTCATTAGTCTCCCAATAACCTCTTTTCTTTTTTGGAGGCTATCTGATAAAGGTGCATCTTCATCCCTAATTTTTAGTCTCACCGTGTTATTTTTCTCTGTTTATTGGCTGGGCCATTTCTCATTTGATTTTTTCACAATATTTGCCGGGGTTATAATTTTACTTTCACTTTCAATATTTACATTTTTTATAAAGAGGCCGAAACTACCCTTAAAAAGATTTGTAGAATCTTTCATAGTATTTTCAATAGCATTTTTATTAATAGTGGCTATACGTTCGGCCGACCCATCTATATATCCCATAGGGGGGGAAAAATTTCTAGACTTTGGGCTCTTACAATCCATCCTACGATCTACAATTCTTCCCCCTGAGGATATTTGGTTTGCAGGAGAAGCGGTTAGATATTACTATGGTGGCCACCTAATATCTGCCATACTTTCTATACTTTCCGGCATTCCTGCAAAATTTGCATATAATTTGGCTTTAGCCACATTTTTTGGTGCCCTGGTTTCTGGAGTATATGGATTGTCCGGATCCATTTCCACCTTCTATGGCCATTCTCATAGATTTGCAGGGTCTCTTGGGGCAATCATAGTTGGGATATCTTCCAATTTTGTAGTTGCATTTTCCATCCTTCTTTGGATTCTTCCCGCTGGGCTGGCAAGCACTATTGCACGTTACATTGGTGATGTAACCGATTTAAAACCTTTATACTTGATACACCCTGACACCTTTTTCTATTGGACATCTAGTAGAGTGATACGCGGTACGATCAATGAATTTCCATTTTTCGCATGGCTCAATGGAGATCTCCACGCACACATGATGAGCACTCCTTTTATGATCCTTGTTCTGTTCATAGCTTTTGCTTATTATCTGGCTCCTCCGGATTCCCTCCGTGAACGAAGACTATTGATATTATTGATAATTCCATTCATTTCTGGCCTACTAATCGTAGTAAATACTTGGAGCTATCCCACAGTATTTGGAGTCTTATTTCTGACACTATTATTCTCTCCAAGCGAACCTTTGTCTCTTATTTCTGCCAATCTGAGTTCAAAACTCAACTTCAAAAATTTCCAACGTGAAATGATTCGTATCTTTACTTCTCTTTTTATTTCTGCGGTTGTAGTACTATTCGGGTCCGTAACTGTCCTCCCCTTTTTAACCCAGTCCGCCTCCCTACGTACGATTGCATTATTTCCCCCCAGAAGCGGACTCATTGAATTATTACTTGTTTATGTATTTTTCATACTCGTATTTTCAATTTATATGTATTCTATATTGCCCCTCGAATTATCTCAAAGTAATAGGAGAATATTATCATTATGCAGTTTATTGTTTTTAGCCGGTCTATTGTTTGGGGCCCCTGCAATATCTCTATTACTGCCTCTGTGTATTGTATCCTGGCTTTTATTGGAACATTTCTCTTCTAAAGTTGGGTTTGAATTAATTCTATTTCTTGCAGGAGCAATACTCATACTGTTAACTGAATTTTTATTCATTCAAGAACAAGCTGGTCCTGGCAGGATGAATACCGTATTTAAAATTTATATGCAAGTTTGGCTATTCTTCTCGATAGGGGCTTCAATAGCACTCATTCGTTTATTTGACGGTTCCATTTTGAAACGTAATTTCACACGGAGAAAAAATTATAATTTCATTCTGTCCATTTTCTTATCTCTTTTATTTATTTCCACCACTTTCTATGCCGGATTTTCTATTGGGGAACACTTTTCAACTGAATCCGATTTCACTCTCGATGCAACTCTAGATGCCCGTATAAATCACCCTCTTGAATGGGAGGCGATCACATTTCTAAATACTAAACCAGGGTCTCCAAATATAGTCACTGCGCCTGGATGTTGGTGCAACCCTGTGGAAACAACGCGTCCTTATTCATGGGTCAACGCACCATCTAGCTTTACAGGAATTCCTACACTCGCAGGTTGGTCACATGAGGTGGGCTACCGCGGAGAAGAACCCTATTCTAAGAGGGTCAATCACATAAATGAAATATATACTGGATCTTCTGAAACTAGAATTGAACTTCTGGAATTTTATGATGTAAAATATATTTATATGGGTAAAAACGAGCGAGATCTTTATGGGGTGTCCAATTTCCAGGAATCTTATTTAAAACCCGTCTTTGAAAACAAAAATGTCATTGTGTATGAATATGTGCCACCTTCGGAATGATGCCTATGCATTCATTTCTTTAGCCGCACTTTTCACTGCTTCTATTATGCTATCATATCCTGTACATCTACATATGTTCTCAGAAAGGAATTCTCTTATATCGTCGTCAGATGGATCTCGGTTCTGATCAAGCAACGCTTTGGAAGCCATCAACATTCCTGGAGTGCAATAGCCACATTGGAATCCTTCATACTCTCTGAAAGAGTCTTGAAGCGGGTGGAATTCACTATCCTGGTACGTATCTGCGAGACCCTCAATTGTTAATACTACCTTTCCATCTACATTAACTGCCAATTCCAAACAAGAGGCCACGACCTTGCCATCTATTAACACTGTACAACAACCACAAACCCCCACTCCGCATCCCTCTGTCGTTCCTATCAGGCGCAATTCTTGTCGTAATAACTCCACTAAAGTGAGATTGGCTGGAATTTCAATCACACATTCTTCTCCATTCAATATGAATTTTATTTCGTGGCGCGTGGCTTCTATGTAATTGTCCATCATATTCCCTCCTCTATGGCCTTTAAAACTTTATCTGGTGTTATGGGTAGCTCTGTGACCCTTGCTCCACATGCATTTTGGATTGCATTTCCTATCGCAGGAGGGACTGTAACCGTATTTGACTCGCCTACACCCTTCGCACCGTGGGGCCCATTTGGATCTCCTGATTCTACTACAATGACTTTCGAAACTTTCGGCACATCTCCAATTGCAGGCACTTTGTAGTCTAATAATGACTTATTTACTTGCTGTCCCGATTCAAATACCATTTCTTCACTCATGGTGTGACCTAGTGCCTGAACTGCAGCCCCTAGAATTTGCCCCTCGCATCTAATGGGATCTATCGCCTTTCCACAATCTGCCGAATTGACCCATTTATCAATTGTGTATTTCCCAGTTCGCGTATCCACCGAAACTTCTGCATACGTGGCCCCAGTCATCCAAAATGCAGATGCGTATCTATCTCCACTACTTGCTTCAGTAGAAAAATATCCTTTCCCAATAAGCGTCCCGCCACCTCCTACAAAATACGAGGAAACCACAGATCCTATCGACTCTTCGCCCAATGGACTTTTAACCAGGCCCCCTTCTACCGTCACTTCTTTTGATTCTATTCCTTGTTTTTCTACTACAATGTCAATTAACTGACCTTTTAATTCATCTATTGCCCTAAGTATGGCATTCCCCAAATGGAATGTAGATCTACTACTTGTTGTGGAGGTATTAAATGGGGCGCTATTTGTATTTGGAGTATTCACGTTAATATATTCTATTCCGATCCCAAGCCCGTCCGCCGTTATCTGTGCCAAAGTTGTAATTATCCCTTGGCCCACTTCTGTCCCTCCTGTAATCACATTCACGCTCCCATCGCAATCCAATAATACAATCGCCTCAGAAGTAGAAGGTGTTATTGTAGCTTTCAATGTAACTGCAACTCCTCTTCCTTTTTTAATATGGCTTCTTTTTGGTTCTTCAGGCTTCAGTTCACTTCCAAACCAATCAACTTCATCAATCACTGCCTGGAGGCACTGCGGGGCCCCATGTGGTTCTATGGGGACACCATTGTATGTGCCACCATCTTGCGTAATATTTCTTATTCTTAATTCAACCGGATCCATTCCAATTTCTTTCGCCACATCGTCCATATGGGACTCCACTGCCCATGCAGTTTGGGCCACTCCAAATCCTCTATATGCAACACCAGGAGGTTTATTCGTATATGTTGATTTTGATACCACTTTGACATTGGGAATGTCATACGCACCAGGTGCTGTATATCCTGCCTTTTTTACTTTTCTAGGGCTGATATCTGCATAGGCTCCACTATCCCATATAACTTCCACCTCCTGAGCTATAACGTCACCATCATTTGTTACTCCTGTTTTCACCCTTGTCTGCGTCCCATCTCTGACTGAAGTATCGAAAGATTCACTAGATGTTTGACGGAGTTTCACCGGGGCTTCTACCACTCTAGATAGTGCTGCAACAAGGGGTTCTATCCTGACATATGTCCTTGAACCAAACGCACCGCCCATTTGCGGAACCTCGACTTCAACTTTTGAAGACGGAATATCAAATATGCGAGCAATCTCTCTGCGAACAAAATGAGGTGTTTGATTCCCCGTTATTATTTTAAAAGAATTATTCGAGACATTATAACTAGCAACAGTTACAAATGGTTCAAGGTGGGTGTGCTGGACCATTGGAGTGGCATATTCCCCCTCAAGCACTACATCTGCATCCTCAAATCCTTTCTCTATATCTCCCACTTTCAATTCATAGGTATAAGCAACATTGGGCTCTTCACTACGATGGACTGTCGCCAGATCTTCAAAAACAGCAGCAGAATCTCCACTCTCATGTAATATTGGGGCAGTCTTCTTTCTAGCTCTGTTCACATCAGTTACACTCCTCAATTTATTACATTCCACAACTACTTCTGTAGCTGCCAATGATGCTATATCTGGACGTTCTGCAATGACTGCAGCGACCGGTTCTCCTACATACCTAACCTTTTCAATCGCCAAAACAGGCTGGTCTCTAAACGCTGGCCCCACGTATGGGGAGATCCAATCTGCATTTTTAAGATCATCTCCTGTAACGACTGCAACAACTCCTGGTATGGCTTCTGCAGCTTCTGTGGAAATCGATATTATTTCTCCATGTGGGATATTACTTCGAATAACTTCTGCATAATATCCTTCAAATGGAAGGTCATCTGTATATGCCACTGTTCCTGTAACTTTACTCTCTCCGTCCAATCGAAGCGTATGCCTCCCTATGGTGCCTGATTTCTCAACCTTTTTATCTTGTTCTATTATGGGTATCTGTGTTGACATAGATCTATTTAATTATATTAAGGAATCTCCAACTCCTGTTATTTCCCTTAGGGCCCTTATTGTGAATTCACCAGCCATTTTTCTCTTATACCACACCGAACCTCTAGCATCCCCAATTGGTTCGCATTGATTTGCAGCGAGTTCTCCCACTTTGTCAATTGACTCTGTAGTTATTCCTTCTGAAAATGCATCTTCTACTCCTTCAACTTGCATTATGGGTGTGTCGGCAACCGAGTTTATAAACACTCTTGGCACCGAACCCGGAGAATCATCAATAAAAGCAGCTACACCAACACACGGCCAATCTGCTTCTGATAATGCCCTATGTTTCAAGTAAATTCCCTTTCTATCTGGTATGATTGGTATGCTAATTGATTTTATCAATTCTCCCTCTTTTAGATCAGTTTCGTAATATCCTTGTATGAATTCTTTTATATCCATTGAACGTTCTCCTTCTTCTCCTATTATGTCTATGTGGGCATCTAATCCTGCCAACACAGGGGGGAGATCCAAGTCCGGATCCGCATGAGCCAGATTTCCTCCTATGGTGGCAACATTCCTTATTCTTATACTTGCAATTTTCGAAAGACAATCTGAAACGACAGGGTGATTTTTTCTCACAATATCGCTCGTTTCTATGGCCCTCAAGGTTGTCAAAGCACCAATTTTAATTTGCCCTTTCTCTTCTACAATAAAAGCGTGATCTTTCTCCAATTTCCGTAAATTGACCATCACTGTTGGCTGAAATATTTTTTCTTTAATTAAAGTGGTAACTGCAGTGCCACCCGAGATGGGTTTCGCACCGTGTTCTTTCATCAACCCGATGGCTTCTTCAAAAGATTCTGGAAGAAATAATTTGAATGGCTGCATTATATGATTTTATTTAGTTTTTCTACCATTATTATCATGCCGATCCCATTCTGTGCATATTTTATTTATTCAATTCTGCATTGAGAAACTCTGTTCCAATCCAAGGATCCACGTGAGCATCAATCAAAGCAGGCCCTTTCACCTCTACAAATCGTTCAATAGTATCTGTCACTTGGGAGCTGTCTTCAATAGATTCGCCAAACATGCCCAGATCTCTAGCAAAAGCAGCAAAATCTGGATTTTTGAACACCGAACCTGTAGTCCTGCCGTCATATACACGGTGCTGCCTCACGGCTTGGGACATATATGCATCATTATTGAAGATTATTATTTTTACTGGTATTTCTTCTCTGACTGCAGTTTCTAGATCTTGCATAACCATAGCAAATCCACCATCTCCTTCGAATACGAACACTTGTTCATCAAGGGCTATCTGTGCCCCCATTGCCAATGGCAAACCCTGGCTCATTCCTGAGAAGTTGAGAGTTCCAAAATGCCCATTGATACTAGTCACTGGCAAATGACGTGCAAATTTAGCATGTATGCCGCCCCCTGTAACAAATGAATAGTCTCCTGCCAAGCTATCCAATAAATGAATTATGGGTGCAGGATCAACACCTCCTTCCCCCCGAGGAACTTTCACATTAAAAACAGAATTGCGGGCTCCTTCATACTCCTTCCTCACAGGGGCAACAATTTCTTTAAACGAAATATTTTTATTACTTTTTTCAAGTTTTTCATTCAAATCTATTAATGTGGATGTAGAATCTGCCATTACATTCACATCAGCTACATATTGGCGATTTAATTCTCTTGGCCTCATCGTAATATGTACGATCGATGCCGATGGATCTACTCTCTTCCAATCAGAGGTGGTATAATCTGATAGACTTGCCCCTACTGCTATGATCAGATCGGCACTTTCAAGATAATCGTTCGTTGGCTTGAGTCCAATCCAACCAACTAGGCCAATTGACAACGGATGTTCTTCTGATAAAGCCCCCCGTGCATTATGTGCATTGGCAACTGGGATTTGCATTTTCTCAGCAAGTACTTTTAATTCATTAGAAGAATCAAACCAACGGATTTCACTACCTGCGATTATCAAAGGACGCTTTGCAGTTGACAGCAATTCAATAATTTGATCTAGTCCATCTGGATTTGGACGGCATCTATTCATTGAAGCTATGTATTCATGCGATCTAGTTTTCTTCCTAAGCTTTTCATCAAGGTCTGGAAATGTTTCATTTTCCAAATTATGGGGTACATCTATGTGAATTGGACCCGGGATTCCCGTGACCGATTGCGTCACAGCATCCCGTATTTGATCATGTGTATTTTCCCTACCCATCCTGACATTGTACTTTGTAATGCGTTCGAAAACTTGAAGCACATCCCATTCATGCTTTACATTCCTTCCAAGATTATAACTAGGCTCGTTGCCAGTTATCGCAATTACTGGGACATTTTCTCTATATGCCGAAGCCATTCCTAAAATCATATTTGCCGCCCCTGGCCCTACGTGCACTACAGCTGCAGTTGGTTTTCTTGTAGCAAGTGCATATCCAGTAGCCATTCCTGTGGCAACCTGCTCATGCCGAGTAGTATAAAATTCAATCTTACTACTTTTTTCAATCTCATCCAAAATACCCAGGTTGGTAGATCCTGCCAGTCCGAATGCACAATCTACGCCAGTATCCTCTAATACTGAAACTAATAGTTTCGAGCCATGCATAATGTAAGCTAATCTCTTTGCTTACTAAAAAGTATTGTACTTATCTTTTCTGTAAATTTTTTTCTATCTGTGCCTACTACTTCTTCCAACCGCCCCTGATGCACGGATAGTTTTTAGTACAAATTCAGCATTACTGCCCCCTGCGACTATGAGTATCATCTCTAACACTACGACCGCAAAACCTGCCAATGGTGCTATCTGCCATTGATAACCCATCCAATAATATCTGTCAAGGAAATACAGGGTCACCACGGTCACCATCACAATGGTCACAACTGCACCTATCAACAACCACCACCCTTTGCTACTTTTTGGAGGCAAATCCAGTGATTTTAACATCTGCTTAGTTGTTTGTGGTGGATTTTCAAACATATCCAGTGCATGGCCCAAACATGCCCCTAAAAACATCATGAGACAGATTAGTGAGAATGCAAACACCACCACGATATCTGCAACTAACCAATCAATCCCCTGTTCAGCTATTGCCCGAACTAATATGTATAAAATGGACAACGTAACTCCCATCCGAGCTCCACGTTGCATTAGTTCTGTGAAGTTCTCTAAGTCCTCCACTCCATTTCCTATTTTTCCCTGTGGCATCGCGACCCTAACACTCCGACCATCCGCACGATTCACACGTCTTACAACCCTCTGAGAAATTCAATGTCAAAGATCCACATGAAGGGCATTCTGGACTTTCTCCTGCATCTATTAACGATTGGGTCACATCAACTACTACTGGGGCCACTTTTTTTGAAGTGTCTTGATTTATTTCTTGATTATTGATCTCGGATAGGTTCTTCTGTTGAGGGTATTCTTTGTGAATTTCACCATCTAAATATCGCTTCATCGCAGTTCCTATTGCATCGGGTATCGATTGAATTTGGCCGCCCTTGTCCCATGCAATTTTTGGCGATCTTATTCCCTTCAATTCGCCTGCAATCTCTCGAGGATCTACTCCAGATCTCAATGCAGTTGAAACTATTTTTGCCAATGCTTCTGTAAAACTCGCAGTAAATCCTCCTGAGTTCCCAATATTTGCAAATAATTCAAATGGCCTACCTTGCTCATCTTCGTTTATATTCACATATAATTTGCCATACCCTGTATCTATCCGCTGGGTAAGTCCATAAAGAACACCCGGTCGAGGGCGTTTTCTGGATTTTCCATATGCTAGTGCCGGAACATCCCATATGCTAAGATCTTCTCCATGATGTTTCCATTCTTCTGTGATTTTTGCACGAATAGTTTCATCATTTAAAAATTCTGACAAACTATCGAAATGAACATTTATATATTCGAGCAATCGATCTGCTGCCTCTCCTTCGCCAGCATCTATAAATTCGGCATTTTGCGCCCTAGTTGTAAGGACTTGTTTAGTTCTAGACCCATCTCTGTATACTGTAACGCCCTTTCCACCATTTTCATAAATATATCTATAGACTTCATCCATTTCTTCAACCGTGGCATCATTTGGAAAATTGCACGTCTTGGAGATTGCAGAATCAACTCCCTCTTGACATGCACATTGCACACTTGCATGTTCTATTGCAGATACTTCTGCAGATACCACAAATAATTCTCCAATGGAATCTGGAACTGTAGTAAGTCCTTTTATCCCTTTGAATTCATTATTTTGCATTTGTTCTAATGCCTCTTTTTTAACCACATCAACATCAATCCCATTGGCCTCAATAGTCCTCAAAAAGTAGTCATCAAATTCAACAAGCATTTCATCCCCTTGAACATCGTCTGACACATTTTTATAATAGGCAACACTGAATATGGGTTCGCACCCTCCTGTTGTATTTGCAATCATACTAGTTGTCCCCGTAGGGGCTATCGTTGTGGTATTGTGATTCCGTATTGGAAATCCACCTTTCCAATCTTCAGGATCTAAACCTGTTTCTTTTGTAAACCATTCTGCATATTTAACCGGGTCTGCGTATTTGGAATCTGTCCAATTTTTAAACGACCCTCTTGTTTCTGCCAACTCATGGGAAGTCCATTTTGAAACATGATTGATGTAAATCATCACTTGTCTAGCCAGTTCATTTCCTTCAGGCGACCCATACTTTAGACCAAGTTGAACGTATAGTTGGGCCAATCCCATTATCCCCAATCCTATTTTTCTATTATTGTATACTGTCTCTTCAATCCTCTCTACTGGGAAGTCCGACATCGTACACACATTTTCTAGAAAACGCGTACCTAGTTTGATTCTTCTATCAAATTCTTCAATATCTATTGCCACTTGAATGAAATCTGACATCAACTCATCAAGTTCTTTATTTGATCTTTTGCCTTCTTTTGACCACGTTCTCCAATCCGGCGCATCATGAGCTGCGATAGTGGAAAGATTAATGTGGCCCAAATTACATGCTTCATATTCCATCAATGGCTGTTCACCACAAGGATTGGTCGCTAGAATTTCATAAGGAGATGAATCTCCCGTTGGAGTCGATTTAACAGGAAATGAATGGGCTTGGTTCACACGATCTATATATATTATCCCTGGTTCTCCATTTTCCCATGCCCCTTCTACTATTCTTTCCCACAAAATAGCTGCAGGTATTGACAATGGCTTTCCTACTTTGACATAATCTTCTAAATCATATCTCTCATACATTTCCAATGTATATTTTGTCGCGATATGTGGGTCTCCCGTACGAGGATTCAATAAGGTATAATCTCTACCTTCTTTCAACGCTTTCATGAAGTCATCAGTCACGCCCACAGATACATTAAAATTAGAAAGATGACCTTCAACCGCATTTCTGAGATGTCGAGGGACTCGGCCTTCCGCATCAAGAAGGGTACGTGCTTCTTCCAATGCCTCATTAAATGTTGTATATGTGTAATCATCTGGGTCATTCAACCGAAGCGAATGGGCAAGTGATACATCTTTGTTCTTTGCATGGATGAATTCGATTACATCAGGGTGAGAAATTCGCATGATTGCCATCTGTGCACCCCTTCTCGATCCACCTTGTGCAATAGTTTCGCACATCTGGTCAAAAGTTTCCATGAATGTTATTGGCCCTGATGCAATTCCTCCTGTAGACCCAACTGTATCTCCATAGGGGCGTATTCTCCAAAATGCATATCCCATCCCGCCTCCTGATTGGAAAACTTGTGCTGCTTCTAGTGCCGTATGGTGGATGTCAACTATATCATCTTTTGGAGAATCTACAAAACAAGCAGAAAGTTGTTGAAGCTCATCCCCTGCATTCATTATAGTGGGCGAATTTGGTATGAATGATAGATCTTCCATAAATTCACAGAATTCATTTGCAATGCCTTCTACATGTTTCTGGATGTCTTCTGGAAGTAATGGCAAAATAGTTTCGTAACTAAATTTACTCACATTTTTATCTGTTAAATCAGTACTCATGTTCCCTGCGATTATCATTTCTCCATTACTTGCAGTGGTTTGACCAAACACCTCTTCAATTAACCTTTCTCTCCGGGGATGTTTCGGTTTGATATGATCTGGAGTAACTGTTATTTTTATATTTTGTCTATCTGCCTCATAGACGGCTTCAGCCAAAGCGATATTATTCCCAATCCGGCGAAATAACCTTTCAGGAGTCTCTACAATTTCGCCTTTGTCATCTTTTCTCAGATATCTCGCAGGAAGGATATTATGATAGGCATTTTTTGTAAGGCGCTCTTCTAGAGTCGACCCATCGGTTCGTTTAACTGGAAGTACAATTGCATTTTTTCCACTTTCGGTATCTGCTCTGCCCATGTTCTATTTTCCTCCTTTTATTTGATTCATTTTCTTTTTTTTCATAACTCCTCCACATGCGGCGCTCGCAGCGCTATAAGTTATCAGTACGGCAAAAGCCGCGTTGCCTCGATCAACTTATTAGAGGATTTAATGATGCAACTCTGAGGATATAAGGTTCTTGTGAGCATAGTGAAAGTGATAATTGAATGCCTGTATTGTGTCCTCATTAATTGATTTTCCACTGGAAAAATACCTCCAATTTCACTTTTGTCAGACAATACTCGAGATGAAATTTAGTATGATTTTTTTACCTACTTTTGTAAGTATACTTTCCGGATGAAATTGTACACATTCTATTGGGAATTCATTGTGGCGAATTCCCATCACAAGCTCTTCTCCATCTTGAGTTGTAGTTGCAGTCACTTTGAAACATTCTGGAATTTCTGTAGCAACCAAAGAGTGATACCGCGCACCTTGGAAATTTTGCCGTATATCCTTGAAAACTCCTTCTCCGTCATGGTATATAGGAGAGGATTGGCCATGGATTGGGGACGGGGCCGGGCCAATTTCACCTCCGTATGCATAAACTGCGGCTTCTAATCCAAGACATACGCCAAACGTTGGAACTGACGGGCTTATTTCTTTCAATACTTCTAACGTGATTCCTACATCCCTTGAATTTCTTGGATGTCCTGGCCCCGGACTTATTACTATCCCATCAGGTTTTTTATCATATATTTTATCTAATGTAGTTGTATTGAGCACCACTTCGGTTTCTGAATGTGCACTTACATAATCCACGAGATTGTATGTGAATGAATCAAAATTATCAATAAAAAGTATTTTGATCATTATTCTTCCTGGTCCTCCTCCACCAAACGATATATCGATTCTCTAACTGCATGCATTTTTTTCTCCGTTTCCTCATATTCTTTTTCAGGAATTGAATCTGCCACAATACCGGCACCAGCCTGTATGGTTATTGTATCAATATCTCCCATTTCAATGGTGGCGGTTCTAATTACAATCGCAAAATCTGCATCCCCCTCCCATGAATAGTATCCGATTCCTCCTCCATAGACGCCTCTCGGTGCAGATTCTAACTCATCAATAATTTCCATCGCTCTTATTTTGGGTGCGCCAGATAAAGTCCCGGCCGGAAACGTTGCACGAGTCGCATCGAAAGAGGTACATTTTGAATCAAGTTCTCCCGTTACTGTACTTTCTATGTGCTGAACATGACTGTATTTTAAAACATTCATGAATTCTTCAACTTCAACAGTCCCTGACAAACAAACCCTTCTCACATCATTCCGGGCTAAATCTACAAGCATTGTATGTTCAGACAATTCTTTTTTGTCTGATAGCATCTCCTGAGAAAATAGAAAGTCTTCCTCTGTAGTTTTCCCCCTTGCACATGTCCCTGCAATGGGATTCGAAATCACCCGATTACCTTTGATGGAGATGAGGGTTTCTGGACTAGCACCCACTATAGCAAACCCATTAAATTTCAGGAGATACATATAGGGGGAGGGATTCACACTTTTCAAGGATGCATACAATTCCAATGGATTTACTTTACATTTTATCTCGCGCTTTCTGGATAATACACCTTGATATATATCTCCACTTTTCACATATTCAATCACTCGTTTCACTGCAGATTCATATTCCTGCTTGCTGCCAACACTTTCTTCATAAATTACAATTTCCCCTGTCTCTGGCTCTTTTGCCATTTCTATCCTTTCCATCACATCTCTTACTTCATGGCATAGTGATTCATAGAGTGATGACAAATCCGTTTCTTCAGTTATCAATGGTGTAAATGCCAAATGAGCTTTGTCAATATTGTGGTCAAAAATAATTGTCTTCGTATTGACAACAAATTGTGCATCGGGAATTTGACTTATTTTTTTCTGTACTCCCACTTCTCTGAGCCATAAATCATACACCGCTTCATATGATAAAAACCCAATCAAACCCCCTAATAATTGCTGCCGATTAGTATTCGGAAAACCAACTAAAGGGTATCTTGGAACTGCACCCTTTAAAATATCCAAAACATCCCCTTCTCCTTTTGCCAACTGATTTGCCATAGTCGAATCTTTCAAAACTAAAATCTCCGTCTCATTTCCTCCTATTGTAACTACTGCATCGGGGTCGTACCCTACAAATGAATATTGGGCATGCCCTTCTATAGAAATTGGTTCTTCTCCCATCCCCGTGGCACTATGGGCACTCTTTTCTCCACTTTCTAATAAAAAAGAATAACCTTCTTCTCTTCCCCTTGCCATCGCAGAATAAGCTGCCAAAGGCGTTACATCTGTGTCTATTTCTGCAGAAACATATGCGATACATGGGCGTTCTTGGACCAATTCCTCAAATTCCCGGAACGATATTTCGAGGGGGCTCATTACATTCCACCTCCTATTTTATGGGCACTGCGTATGAATTCCCGAATGGCTTCATGATTCTTCAATCCTCCTGGCCCCTCCACCCCGCTTGAAACATCCACTGCAAATGGATCTACAATGTCTATTGCTTTAGAAACATTCTCTGGAGTCAATCCCCCCGCGAGTATGATTGGAAGTTTTGTTTCTTTTTTCAATTCTCTAACTCGGTCCCAGTCATTCGTTTTCCCAGTTCCACCTGCACCCCTTTCTCCTTGAGAATCGCAAACTATTGCATCAATGATGTCTGCAACTTGATCAACAATTTCATTTTTTGGATCGATAGATACTACCAATTTTTTATCTATCATGTCTGATATTTCTTCGATGAGTTCAATTGTAAAATCACCATGAATCTGAAGTACATCTGCACCTACTTGTTCGAATAAATCAACTGTTCTCTCCACCTCCTCTAAAATAGTTACCATTGTTGTGGCCACTCCAGTCGGCGTTTCCGAAACCAACTCATTTGCCAACTCCGGTACTATCTCTCTATGCGATACTATGGGGAGGTCTACAATAAATCCCACATAATCTGCTCCAAATTCAATCGAAGCGATTAAATCTTCGTGATTTGTTATTCCACAAATTTTAACCTTTGTCATTATTTCATCTCTGGATTTTTTAATGCTGAAAGTTTCTTTTCTGCAGATCCATCTTCAATTGACTTCTGAGCACATTCAATTCCATCTAAAATTGAATCAGAAATCCCTGAAACATAGATGGCAGCAGCAGCATTCAACAAAACTATATCTCGTTTTCCTCCTTTCAATTCCCCACTGAGTATCTCAAGTATGTCCTTTGCATTTTCCTGGGGACTTCCTCCTTTTATGTCCTCTAATGAATATCCACTCATCCCAAACTCCTCTGGATCAATCGTGTATTCTTTAATGCTTCCATTACATATCTCTGAAATATAAGTCGAACCATGTATGGCAATTTCGTCCAATCCTGATCCATGGACTACCATTGCATTTTCAATATCCATTTTCTTTAGAGCTCTAGAAACAAGGGGAACTAGATCTTTATCATACACCCCAATAGTTTGTGCACTAGCGCCTGCTGGGTTTGTTAATGGCCCCAATATATTGAATATGGTCCGCATTCCTAATTCTTTTCTCGGTCGGATAACGGCTTTCATAGCAGGGTGAAACACGGGGGCTAGCATAAACCCAATCCCATGATTTTCAATTGAAGCCTCTACCAATTTCGGTTTTGCATCGACAGTAACTCCCAGTGCAGATAGAACATCTGCGCTACCTGATGAAGAAGAAACTGAATAGTTTCCGTGTTTTGCTATTGCCACCCCTGCCCCACTAGCTACAATCGCACTAGCTGTTGACACATTTATTGTATTTTTACCATCTCCTCCTGTCCCGCATGTATCTACTAGTGGGTCTCTCTTCGGGTTGATCCTGAACGCTACGTCTCTCATCCCTTGTGCAAAACCTGCAATTTCATCTTCAGTTTCTCCTTTTGATCTGAGGGCAGTCAATAAAGCTCCAATTTGCGCATCTGTGGCCTCTTTAAATAATATTTGTGCAGCTTCTCTTGATTCTTGCTGAGTCAAGTCATCCCCGTCAGTAACTCGTTCTATATATTCTTGCATTTTTCACCACAATGGATTTATTTGTTCTATAATGATCTATTTTGTACATAGTATTAAGCTTGCCGGAGGTCTTCCACCCTTTTCGAAACGTTGAATTGCTCACGTAGGTTCCAGAAAGCTACTGGGACCATGGGTTAGCCTGGTATACTTCAGCGTTTGGGACGCTGCGACCCCGGTTCAAATCCGGGTGGTCCCACTCAGTTTTTCGATTTTTATGTTGTGTCTTATCGGGAGGGGATATTATTCCGATTTTTATAAGGTAATATTCTGTCTTCCCATGTGAGTATCTCTTGGGTCATCCCTGCCTTTTGTATCAAACCATTTCTTGTCCAATAGTAGATTATCACTGATAAAAGTGGGACAAACAAAAATAGAATTATGTATCCTAATGACCATTTATCCAGGTCGTGCGTCTCTCTCAAATTAGCTGCATCGGCATATAGGAGCCATATGGAGGCCAAGAATCCACCTGCCGCCAATAGAGGGACCAAAGCCACGAAGAGATCAGAAATGAAAATTCCTAGGAACAAACAAATTATTGGATATAGCCAACATTTCCATAACCCTGCAAAATACCTTCCAGAAACAACGATGTTCTCTTTACCCATGATGTTATCCATCATACACCTCTCTTCTTCATAATTTTATTCCCAGATTCCAATATGATCTGTCTCTCTTGAACCATCGCAATTACCATTAGATGGAATAGTTTCCCCCGGTTTATAATTTTATTCCCAACAAGTCGTTCATAAGATTTAACTTCATGACTTTTTTAAATGAAAGTAATATGTCTCAAAAAGCATTATTTCTTTCTGGCAAAGATGTCGCCGGATTAGCAACAATGGAAGAATTTATCGAAGCCATTCGGGATGGGTATCGCCAAAGAGGAGAAGGCGCGTCTGCAAAACCATCACAAGTAATCTCAAGCGACGCAGGCCCCACACCTCGATATGGAAAAGCGGCCAGTCTTGTCACCTATGGGGCTAGCATGCCCGATTCAGATGTCATGGGGATGTACACAATGTGCCCTTCTTCTGCCACTGAGGGTTGGTATTTGAATCAACTATACAGTAGTATCGGAGAGCCAATGGCAGTCATCGATGGAGCTAGCTGGAATCCTCTTAAAACGGGTGCAGTTGGTGCAGTTGGTGTGGATGCATTGGCACGGGATGATTCCTCCGTTGTTGCCTTAATCGGAAGTGGAGAACAATCAAAAGGCCAACTCGTCGCTATTGAACATGTCCGAGATATAGAACATGCGTATGTATATTCTCCTAACAAAGAACATAGAGATAAGTTTGCAAAAACTATGCAAGATTTCGTCAAATGTGACCTAACTTCTGTAGATTCTAGCGACGAAGCGATCGCAAATGCAGATATCATTGTCACCGCAACAAAAGCATCAGATCCTGTATTCGATGGGACTAAAATGAAAGAAGGTGCCCATGTAAATGCAGTGGGTCAGGGAAGTGAAGCCGATAAACGAGAAGTAGACGAAGTGACTGTCAAAAAGGCCAAATGGGTCTCAGATATAAAAGCAAGAACCCTACGATCCCAAGGTGCCTATATCTATGCCGCAGAACACGGTTTCATAGATTTCGATACTCATTACTATGCAGAACTGGGTGAAGTTCTGGCAAATAAATTCCCTGGTAGGGAATCTGAATCCGAAATAACTCTATTTGATTCAACAGGATCGGGACCTGAGGCAGTTGCTGGTGGAAAATTGTTATATGACAAAGCCGTCAAAGCAGGAGTTGGGACCGAGATTGAGTTCTATTCTGCAGAAGAATCCTTTGGCTTCACCGATTATATAGCAACAGACTGGTAATTTCCATTTATATATTTCCAGTCCCGGGGGTGGCATTTTTATACGATGTCATTGGAAGTTCGATCCCCAACCCTTCTTTTATTGCTTTTTCATACAACATAACTGCAGATGCAACAGTTTCAACACCCACACCTGTACTGTCAAAAATTGTAATTTCTTCTGCACTTGTTCTTCCTGGTATACGTCCTGAAATTATGTCGCCTATCTCTGCATATATATGATTCTCGCCCACTCGGCCTGCATTATATGCTGCTAGAAATCCACCTGCCATCCGAAGACGTTCTTGTACACCATGTGCAAACACCCGTTCTCGGAGGTCTGGGACGTACTTGTCTGCTTTACAAATAGCTTCTATGTCCAACTCCCTCTCATGCCCCGATTGGCCCATCGCATTTACATGAATTCCTGGATTTAGTCTAGACCCATCGAATACAGGATCTGAAGCAACTGTTGCAGTCACTAGAATGTCTACATCATCAACCGCACCATCACTAGAATCTACAGGTTTTGCGTCAAAACCCATATCCTGTTCGATTGTTTTACAAAACGCTTCTCTATTTTCAGATTTCCTAGAATATACTTTTACCTTGGTGATATCCCGAACAACATCTAGTGTTTGTAGTGCCCCATATGAAACCCGGCTTGTCCCAATTATTCCAACTGTTTCCGAATCTTCTCTTGCAAGAACCTCTGAAGCTACTGCACTCGATGCGCCCGTTTTAAGAGGATTCCAATAAGATCCATCTAGAATAGCAAGCATTTTTCCTGTTTTTATATCCCAGATTGGACATATGAACCAACCATCTCTTTCCGGCCCACCAACTGAGTATACATAATATCCCATGTATCCCATTTCTGGTAACATAGACATATATCCTGTCAAATCGGTATTTGGATCTTCAGTTGCTAGTGCAGAAGGAGCGTTTGAGGGGGCACCCCCTCCCCGTTCTCTATATGCTTCTCTTGTCACATTGACATAGTCTTCTGGCTCTGCTAAATCTATCAAATCTTCAGTTGTCAAATACAATATTGTATCAATCATTATTTCTTTTTAGTAACAAAAGTAGATAATTCTCTTGATCATCACCCACTAGCAATTTCAACATCCACTTCGACCAAATATGCCTCTTGAACTAGCTGGTGTATCCCGATTAATGTGTGGCAAGGATATGGTTCTTCTACAAAAACCTCTTTCCAAACGGCATTATATTCTTGAAGGTGCTTCCTGGGCTCGATCAAGTAACTAGTCACTTTTGAAATATCATTCAAATCTTTACCCATTTCTGCCAATATCGTTTCGATATTCAAAAATATTTGCCTCGCCTGACTCGTCATATCTTCTCCAACTGGTTTGAATTCACCAACTCTTCCGACCATTCCTGAAATGGATATGTGCCCGTTATCTATTCTAGCTTGACTATAACCTCTCGACACTGTGTCTGGCATATTTTTTGGACGTATAACTGTAGTCATGTTCTAAAATCCACCTCAGAGAAAATAGCACTTTTCAATAGATCAATCCGAACATATATCTTGGACAAATACATTTTGTTAATCACAATGTTATTCGATTTAACACTCCCTCTTAATGATGATACGATATTAATCCCAGGAGGGGGAAATGCATTTAAAGCAGAAACGATACTGAGCATAGAACAAGGCCATGCAGCTGCAGTTCATAGTTTTAGCCAAAGTACACATGTTGGTACTCATATGGATGCAGCAGCACATTACATTGGTGGCGGGAGGACCATTGACCAAATAGAACTAGATGTGCTTATTGGCCCTGCACAAGTTATCGATCTACGTGATTATTCCGGAGAGTATATCACATCAGATATTTTGGAAACAAAAGCTTCCCATGTTCAAAAAGGAGATCGGCTTCTTATGATCACAGGCGATGTTGATAAATATTTCCACCGGGCAAAAAATCCAAAAATTAAAACTTTATTTGAAGAAGGCGCTTGCTTCTCAGTCGACGGGGCACAATGGCTAGTCGATAAGGGAATTCGAATGGCCGCAAATGATTTTGTAACAGAATCAACAAAAGATGCAAAAACTAAAACATTCGACGCCGACCGCCCGGTGCATAACATTCTGTGCGGCGCAGATATCGCCATACCTGAATATTTATGTAACACTGATAAAGTCGTTGAAGAATCCTCTATTGACTTATTCTGCTTACCTCTTCCAATCACTGGATTTGAAGCCGCGCCTACGCGGGTCATCGCAAGGACTTACAACTAGTAAACCACTATATAGCAATATTTTGTTTATATGTTTTAAATAAAACAAATGAAAAGCCTATTTGTGTTCAGACGTGATTTGCGATTGGAGGATAATACTGCTTTAATCCAAGCACTTACAGAAAGTGATGAAGTAATTCCTTGTTTTATACTCGACCCCCGGCAATTGGAATCTAATGACTATAGGAGTTTAAACGCAATTCAGTTTATGTTTGAAAGCTTACGCGACCTCAATTCTGAACTTTTAAAAAACGATTCTTTATTGTACTTATTTAAAGGCAAAAGTGAACAAATAATTTCTCAATTATTGGATCAAGTGGATGCAGTATACCTTAACAGGGACTACACACCATTTAGTATTAAACGAGACGATTCTATTAATAATTCATGTTTGAAATATGGTAAAAAATTTGTTCTCTGCGACGATTTGTTGTTACATCGGCCTGAAGATGTGTCTACTAAAAATGGAGGGATTTATCAAATTTTTACCCCATTTTACAAAAATGTAATTCAAAGGGAGATTCCACTCCCTGTTTCTAACAATTATTCCAATTACTCTAAAATAGACCTTGGTAATCTCTCCATTGATGTGTTAAATACTAATAATAATAAAGATATTTTTGTCCGAGGAGGCCGAAAAAGAGTTATCAACACACTCGATGATTTGACCCAATTCAAAAACTATTCCGAGGAACGTAATTACCCATCCATACTCTGTACCACTGGTCTTTCTGCACATAATAAGTTCGGCACGATCAGTGTCCGAGAATTCTACCATGCTATTAAAAATCAATTCGGAAAAGACCATGCATTAATAACTCAATTAATATGGCGCGATTTTTACACCCACATAGCATTTCACCACCCTTATGTTTTTGGCAGCAATTTTCGTAAAAAATATGACCAAATTCAATGGTCCACCAATGCAGATCACTTCGAAAAATGGTGTACGGGATTTACTGGATTTCCAATAGTAGATGCAGGAATGCGGCAATTGAACATCACAGGGTGGATGCATAACAGAATACGAATGGTAGTTTCTAGCTTCTTAACAAAATCGCTACGTATCAATTGGCAATGGGGTGAAAAATATTTTGCACAAAATCTAATTGACTATGATCCTTGTGTAAATAATGGAAGTTGGCAATGGGCAGCCAGCACTGGGTGTGACGCACAGCCTTATTTTAGAATATTTAACCCGTGGCGGCAACAAGAACGATTCGACAAAGAATGCAAGTACATTAAAGAATGGATTCCAGAACTTAGTGGCTATTCTTCTAAAGAGATACATAACTGGGAAGGGTGTTCTGTGTACCCCAAACCAATAATCGACCATAAAAGCGAAGCTAGAAAAACATTGGAGCTCTTTAAGTTAGCATCATGAAATTAACTGTAGGGTGTAAGGACTATGAATGGTTGGAGCCGCTTATTCATGGATATGTAAAATCCGAGGATCTAGAGTTGCAATTTTTCACAGATGCGCCTAGCAATCGAATACACGATAGAACAGTTGGAGGGGATTTTGATGTCGCGGAATTTTCTCTAGCTAAACATATTCTAGGATATCCCAATTGGGAATTCATAGGATTGCCTGTTTTCCCCCGTCGCTTTTTTCCACATTCTCATATTTTTGTCAATCAAAATTCAAACATAACTGAACCTAAAGATCTAGAAAACAAACGGGTTGCAATATATCAATATCAAAATACATTGGCTCTCTGGGCAAGGGGAATTTTCTCAGAATATTACGATGTCGATTTAGAATCAATTGAGTGGGTCACTTCACGTCCAGAAACATTTGAAGTTCCATATAATCCTGAGATTGTTAATCATAAAACATTACCAGAGCAGTTATCTCAAGGAAAAATAGATGCCTTATTTCTTCCAACAACAAATAGAATTTATCCACTTCCTAAAAATGTTACTCGGATGTATTCCGATCCCCGTGGGGCGGAAAAAACATATTTCCAAAAATCGGGCTTCTGCCCTCTAATGCACGATATAGTCATTAGAAATGAAATTATTGAAAGTGACCCGTGGGTTGCTACTGAATTATACGATCTATTCCAAAAATCGTACGCTTCCCATATAACTAGGATCGCCGATGACACTAAATGGCCCTTGGCCTGGTGGACTATGTATATTGAAGAAGAACTAGAGGTGTTCGGAGATATATGGGCCCGATCCTTCGATTTTAATTCAAATGTACGGGCCGAATTAGAAACTATGATTCAATATGCATATGATCAACATTTGATATCTGCCATCTTCGATCCTCAGGATCTGTTCTATAAAGTTTAATAATATATTTATTATCAACGAATCTACTTTATAAATATAATTATCGATGAAAATAAATAAATAAGATAAAAATATACCTGTATTTAACACGATAAATATTATTATCGTCAAATTTAAGTTATTTGAGGCCATATTATGCTAAAATGGAACTTGAAATTCAAAATGATACACGTGTAACAATCAATACGTACGTTCCAGAATACCAACGGGAACTTTGGAAACAACACGCAGAAGATATGGGCATGAATTTAAGTGAGTTCGTTCGATTAATGGTCCAATCGGGGAGGCGTAACTTTGACATAAAAGGGGAAAATCACCGAAATGTACTAAAAGTTAATTTTAATGACAAAACCCCAGGGGTATCTGGGATAAAAATTCAAGTTCTCAATTTCTTTCAGAAAGACGGATGTTTGGGGTGGGATCATCTAGTTCAAAAATTGACAGTGGGCATTGAAGATGAATTGGAAACGGCGTTGACACAACTCCAAGATGAGAATTTAATAAGATATAGCGGCAGGCTCGGTGGGTATACTTTATTGCAAAATTAGATTTCATGAAAAAATTAAACCCAAACCAAAGTGACCCCATTTCCTATTTTATAGAGGACATGGAATATCATGGGCGATCAAAAAGAACTAGAGATGCATACTATCGCGTACTCATTAATTTCCAGTCCTTTCTAAATGAAAAATGCCAAACCACCATTGCAAATGCTACCCAACGTGATTGCATGGCGTGGATTCACGGCGTCCGGCAAATCTCATCACCAAGTACTATCGCAACATATGCGTCATATATAAATCGATTTTATCGGTATATGTCCAATGTGGGGTTGCTAAACGCCAACCCCATGTTATTAGTCGTAGAAGAATTAACAGAATCAATAGAACCGAACCCAATACGAAGGGATATCTCTTTAAAAAGTATGCAAGAATTTTTAAAAAATGTGTCACACCCTCTGGATCGTGCCATCATTATCACTTTGCTCAAAACAGGTATGAGGGTTGGAGAACTTTGCAACCTGGATCTTAGAGATTTGAATTTAGCCGACGTGGATGTATCTTCTACCTACTCTGTCAAACCAAGAGGTGCAATTGGAGATCGCCCAGGGACTCTATATATTTCAAAAGATCCCGCCCGTGGTGAAATCTATAATGAGGAACTAAGAACTGCATCCAACAAACGGAAAAGGTCGACCATGGTTCCTATAGACGCCGAATTACATCACAATCTAAAAGTTTGGCTTTCTGTTAGGCCGGATGCCCTTTCTCCGGCACAACCTGTATTTCTCAGTACTGCTAAATGGGGGTGCCGAATCACCCCGAGCATAGTTCGTTCTAGGCTCCTGAGATATACTAAAAATACAGGGTGGCATGTACCAGGGGCTGGTGCAGAAGAAAATGTAACTCCCCATTATTTCCGTCACTTTTTCACCACAAATTTGAGAAATGAGACTGGAGATCGGGGTGTGGTCAAATATTTACGCGGGGATGTGGCAGACGATATTATTGAAACATATACTCATAATTGGGGAGATAGGGTGCGTTCAGTATATGAAAAAAATATTTATTCATTGTTAATTTAAAAAATTTATGTTTTAAATAAAACGTTTAAATAATATACTACTATATGACATTTTACTAGAATGTTTTAAATAAAACATATAAACACAATAACGCTATATATATACAATTATGTTTTAAATGAAACATTTAAATAAAATACTGCTATATCTGAAACTTGAACTAGAATCAGTTAATATGACCGGGCGGGAACCAAGCTATTTTCGTTTTTGACTCTATCGAAATACGGACAAATGAACTAAGAGGTATGTCCGAAGTAGTCGGGGCAGAACATTGTATCACTTCCCCATCTATTAAAGTAACTTTGTACAATATCTTCTCGCCCAAATATCGTTGGTAAGTCACCGTCCCGTTGGCTTCTTTTGGATTGCACCGCTCAATTTTAAGATCTTCTGGTCGGAACAAAACCTCCATCTCCAATTTATCATATTCTTTGGAAAGTCCATACATATCTGTCCGGTCAATATCACCTATTACTGTGGAAATAACCTCTCCATTTAATTCCCCTAAAACGAAACTCGCGTGCCCTAAGAAACTCGCCACAAATCTAGATCTGGGATAATTAAACAGATCTTGGGGCTCCCCTGATTGCTCTATCCTTCCGTCTTTGAGGATTAGGACCCTGTCTGAGATGGACAATGCCTCTTCTTGGTCGTGAGTGACAAATATCGTAGTTGTCCCGGTTGATTTTAGAATCGATCTAAGCTCTTCCCTCATTTCAATTCTGAGGCCAGCGTCGATACTAGAAAACGGTTCGTCCAGTAGTAAAATTGAAGGGTTGGGGGCCAACGATCTCGCCAAAGCAACCCTTTGTTTTTGACCGCCAGAGAGTTCACTAGGGTAACAATTTTTTTTATGAATAAGGCCTACTAGTTCTAATAATTCATCTATTCTTTCTGGATACAATTCCAAGTCATAATTATTCACCCCAAAGGAGATATTTTGGCTAACGGTTAGGTGGGGAAACAAGGCCAAATTCTGAAATACAATTCCAACGCCTCGTTTTTCAGGAGGGACCATCATGCTTGGACTACTTACCAATTCCTCATGTATCTCAATGTTCCCCCCATCTATCTCTTGTAGCCCCGCTATGCATCTCAATATTGTGGTCTTTCCACTCCCTGAGGGCCCCAACAATGTCAATAGTTCACCCTTCCCCACAACAAACGAAAGATCGGATAATATGCTGTTTTCTCCAAACTTTTTGATCAAATTTTCTATTCTCAAAATAGGGTTATTTGGTTCCGTTCCTTGGAGGGGGGGCCACATTTCCAAATTTATAGATTCTTCATCTCCCATTTGATTCCTCCTGTGCTAAAAGTAAAATCATGGACAATCCAGAAACTATTAATAGCATTACTATTGGTAATGCCGCATCACCATAAAAATTCGCATCCTCTGCCATCCAAATTAATGTAACTAGCGTTTCAAAACCCGTAGGTCGTAGCATTAGTGTTATTGGGAGCTCCTTCATAACCGTAAGAAAGACTAAACAAAAACCAGCGAGCCAACTAGGTGTGACTAATGGAAATGTAATTTTCAAAAAAGATCGAATTGGACCAACCCCCAAAGTCCGCGATGCATGAATAAGTTCAACATCTGCACTAGAAATTGCAGTGGTATTGGAACCAATTGAAAGTGGGAAAAATCGTATTGCGTATGCAAAAACCAAAAGAGGAAGTGTCTGATAATACGAACCAAGATGCCTAGAACCAAAGAAAATTAGGGCCAACCCTATGACTACTCCTGGCATCGCATACCCTATATATGATGATTTTTGAATAAGCCCATACCAAGCCGGAGTTTTCCTAACAATAAGATGTGACACAGGGGTACTAGCCAATGTTATCGCCGTGGCCGCTGCAAATGACACTAAAACTGAGTTAAATATGTGTCTATAGGGGATTGTAAAAACACTCCCATACACCGGATCTAAACTAAACCATCCAAAAAATGTTATTATAGGAATTGCAATTCCAAAAAATGAAACGATCAATGGAATCCCCACGAATGCCCTTCTCCATTTTCCTATGGGGACCTGGAGTGTACCTACAAAATCAACCGTTTTTCGATTAATTGTAGATCTAGTGAATCTAGATTCAATGGACAATATGGCGATGGCTAATAATAATAAAATCAATGATAATATCGCTGAGAATTCTATGTCAAATCTTTTAATATAGATTGCACGTGTAAATACGTCGTATCTCATTATCGCAGGAGTTCCAAAATCAGATAAACAATACAAAGCAACTAATAGGCCTCCTGCAATTACGGCAGGATATATCTGCCCCCATATAACTTTTTTAAATGTCTTCAAACGACCAATCCCAAGGGTTCTCGAGACATCTATTATCTGGGGGTCGATAGTTTTCAGTGCAGACCTCGTGGTGAGATATACATAGGGGTAGGTATAGAGGGTAAGGACGATTACAGTCCCTACAAGGCCATATATTGACGGCAATTCTTCCACTCCAAAAGGCACAAGTAATTTTTGAAGGGTTCCGTGCGGACCAAATGTAGAAACATACGCAAAAGCACCTATGTAACTTGGAACTACTAGTGGTAAACAAACCATTGCAGTCCAAAACCGTTTGTATGGTATGTCCGTACAAGTTGTTATAAATGCAAGAGGGACTGAAATTAAAATAGTACATAGGGTAGTTAATGAAACCATCACAACACTATTAATTAGTATTTGAATGGTCCGTTCCCGAGAAAGTATGGAAATTAGATCTGAAATTGGGACTGTTATGGCTGTTATAATCAACCAGACGGAAGGTATCAAAATTAAACCTGCAATAATTGAGGAAGTAACTATGGAAAATAAGATAATTCGAGGATACCTTTTCACATTAAATCTATGTCTTATAGATGGATATACTCATTGTAAATATCCAAACAAACCATAAAACTAGAATGTATCTTCAATGATAATTTTTGATAGTGCAGATACCCACATATCGTCCTCGTTCAAACAAGGAATTAATGTGAATTCATCACCACCACTTTCAATGAATATTTCTTTACCCCTGATCCCGATCTCCTCCAATGTTTCTAAACAATCTGTCACAAACGCCGGGCAACAAACCGCGAGGTGCTCTATCCCACTCCTCGCCAAACGTTTGATCTCATTTTCAGTAGATGGTTTGAGCCATTCATCAAAGCCGAGACGGGATTGGAAAGACCAACTCCATTTGTCCCTCTCCAAATGCAGTTTCATCGCAGTATATTCGGACGTCTGTTTTATTTGATGGGGATAGCACAGAGAGTGACATTTCCGATTCGGTTTTTCCACATTTACACATCATATCTTTTGAATAAAAAATACTTTCATAATCATATTGATCTACATTCATTTTGGCCTCATTTTGATTCATTTTATATTATCCATACTACATAGCGCCCATCGCATTCTAGGGGACCCTCCGGATTTGAACCGGGCCCAATGCCTGGTAGTCTTCAGACGTTGGTGCCTTCAGGTGACACATATTATCAAAGGTTTAGGTCCCAAACATAGAAGTTGTTAAAAAGACAGACTCTCTGTGTATGATGCCTTTTTAATCTATAGGACTCCGGCCTCTTCTTGTAGTGCGACAGTTTCGTTGATGTCTTGCGAAGCAAATTTAACTAGATCGACCTCTGGTGTCTTTTGTTCTGACAATTTGGGTAATCGTGGATCTGCTTCCAATCCAGGGATCATTGGGTATTCGAATTTCATATTTCCAATAAAGAAGTTTTGTGCTTCCGTAGATAGTAAGTGTCTAATGAAATTAGATGCAAGAGCATAATTCTGTCTTGGATTTTTAATGATTGTTGCACCGGCAACATTCATGAATGCACCTGCGTCATTCTCCGTGAATGCTAGTTCTATATGAGATCCGCTTCCATAACTATGCCCAGTTGGATCATTCTTTACTCTCATTGGATAGTAATGGTTCACAGGCCCGGCATGGATTTCCCCAGCTAGAATGGCTTCAGTTACATTACTTTCTTTTGCATAGGTTTTGACACCAGCAGCTTTCATATCTTTCAACCATTGCAATGTTTTTTCTTTCCCATGCAAGTATCTCATGCATGTGATGAAATCTGCGTGGGATCCGTATGTCGGTGCCCACCCCATCTTATCTTTCAGTGCCTCAACTTTGGGAAGGTCAAAGATACTCTTGGGAATTATGGATGCATCGACTTCATTTGTGTTGTATGCGATGCAACGGAGTCTACCAGAGGTTCCAATCCAGTGTCCTTCTGGGTCAAGATAACCCTCACGACCTGCAGAAATAACATCTGCATTAACAGGGACGGTCATTCCTTCATTTTTCAATAGACCTAGTGCGCCTGTGCTTACTGTGTAAAATACATCCGCAGGTGTGTTTTTACCTTCAACTCGTATCTGGTTTGCCAAAGCTGTTGATTTATCATATCGAATATCCAAATCAAACTTAGGATACTTGTCTTGAATCATTACAAATAGTTCTCCAACTAGCGATTCTTTTCTACCAGAATACATGGTCAGACTTCCTTCTAATGGGGGAAGTGCATCCATGGATACGCCTGCTGGAACTGCAGGAGCTGCAGGAGCTGGTGCTGCAGGAGCTGGTGCTGCTGCTTCTTGTTGTGTTGCACAACCTGCAATAGAAATCAATCCGAAGGATCCCGCTGTTGCAAGTAATTGTCTTCGAGAGATATTTTTCAAACTCATCAAAGGGGCATAAATTGCCGTTAGTTATAAACTAGCGTATTTAATTCTATCATTGTAGTTAAACAAATATAGTTAACAATAAAGGATGATTGGAGTTATCTATCGTCGTTTAGAATGATCTCTGCAGGTATCCCCGTAAGTAATTCCCATACAGAACTTTCAAATGATACCTCATGGTCATCTATTTGGATTATGTCTGATAGAATATCATTCGTGGCTTCGTGCCCACAAGTATAGTAATGTTTACCGGGCTTGGAAGATGAAATTCCTGAGATTTCTTGATGACAAATAGGGCATTTTGGTGTCGATTCGATCCTTGTCGATTGAAGAGTCATTGTTATGCTCATGTTCCAACAGTGAATGCACTACTATTTAGACAACTGCCAAGCATAGTGAAAGTAAAACGAGAGACGTAAGGCTGCTATGCAGCAGACAATTGTCGTCTAAATATAGTCTAATTTATGTAAAAACGACATACACCCATGTGTCTGACAACTGACGTCTGTCGTTTCTCACATTGGAAATAACTAAATCCACAGCAGCTAACTTCCTTCTATGGATCGGATCGCAATAATAGGTGCCTCTATGACTCAATTTGGGGTTCGGGAGGGCTCTTGGATATGCGATTTGCTTTCGGAGGCAGCAATGGGTTGTATAGATGCAGCAAACGTAGATCCCCAGGACATCGATCAAGTATATGTTTCCAACATGGCTAGTGGGGAATTTGAAGGCCGGACTGGCATTATGAATGCATTAGTCCACGACATTGGGGCAATTCCTGCCTATACCACTCGAATTGATCAAACTAGTGCTTCAGGAGGGGCTGGAATTTATGCAGCTTGGCAATCGATAGCCAGCGGACATAGTGAGATGACATTGCTTGTGGGTGGTGAAAAAATGACACATACTTCAACTTCACATGCAACAGATATCATCTCAACCCTCACCCACCCTGTAGAATATAAACACGGTGTTACACTCCCTAGTTTCGCAGGCCTCATCTCTCAACTTTATTTACATGAGTATAATGCATCACGAGAATCACTTGCCAAAGTGGCAGTCAAAAATCATAAGAATGGCATCGATAACCCCCACGCACATTTTAGAAAAGCGATAGATATAGAAACGGTACTGTCTTCTCCCGTAATTGCAGACCCACTTAGATTATATGATTTTTGCCCAATAACAGATGGGAGTGCGGCATTGATGATGTGTCCCGAATCAACCGCAAAAGAGATCACAGATGATTATGTAGTGATTACTGGAATAGGAGGGGCGACAGATACTCATGTCGTCCACGAACGAAGGGATCCCACTACATTGGATGCAGTAATAAATAGCTCTAAAAAAGCATACCATATGGCAAATAAAAATCCCGATGACGTGGATGTTGCGGAATTGCACGACATGTTCACAATACTTGAAATTCTTCAATCAGAAGATCTAGGATTTTTCAATAAAGGAGAAGGGTGGAAAGCAGTAGAAGAAGGCCTTACTGACCGAGATGGGACAATTCCAATAAATACATCTGGAGGATTAAAATCAAAGGGCCATCCTTTGGGGGCTAGTGGTGTTGCACAAGTACATGAACTATATCACCAACTATTGAATACTGCAGGAAAAAGACAGGTTAATGCAGACGTTGCATTGGCCTGTAATATCGGCGGATTTGGGAATTGTGTCATTACCACAATTCTGGAGTCAATATGAACTTAGATTTAATTGTAAAAAAGTGTATTAAAGGCCACCTTTGCTATCCAACACACGCCCTTTGTCCCAACTGTAGATCTATAATGAGTGAAGAAACTGTAAATTTATCGCAATTAGAAGGCACAGTTATTACTTGGACTACGAGCACAGTCCCGCCACCGGGTGTTCGTAGTCCAAATATTCTAGCAATTGTAGAATATGAGGTAGGGGGCGAATCTGTAAAATTAATAGGTGGAATTGAAAATGAATCTGTGAAAATAGGAGATAAGGTTAGGCCAGTGTACAGTTCACAACTTAGAGATCCTGATCATTGCCAGCGTGTTATGGAATGTCAAAAATGGTCTGGGCACCGATTTGAAATATTGGATAAAGACAATTAAGATTTATTTCGCGTAGGTTTCGATGTTTTTCCACACAACTTGCATTTTCTCACCAGTTAATCTAATTAATTGATCTAGGGCGTCTCTAGATTCTAAAGATACCAATCCCAAATCTCGGATGGCCTTTGTTGCCGAAACATGATGGACATGCACCACTTTATCTTCTGATTCATAGACTACAGTCGTGCAAGGTAACATTCCTGCTATTTCTGGGTCAATCTTCAACGCCCCATATGCTATCTGAGGGTGGCAAACTATTATCAATGCGACCTTTGAGACATGTTCTCCCAGGGTACCTTGTATCATTTCATCAAGATAGCTAACATTTATTGTCTCAAAATCAGCCAATTCATGTTCCAATTGTATTGCCAATACTGCATCTTTAAAGGGCATATCAACGGTAGTATGTAGTACTTCTTTTGCCGTGGCAGTTTTATCCATGCAGTTATGTAAAAACCTTTGAAAAAAAAACTTGTGTTTGGCAGATCAAAAATAGTTTCTCGAAAGTCGCATTCCAAAATGTTTAAACCCCGGCTGAATTGAGGTAGAATATGACCACAGCGATAAAGGAAATACACTTTTGCATTTCATGCGGCATCAGCATTTCGGGGATATATGCAACATCATTCGAATGTCCAGATTGCAATGCAGTTATTTCCAGATGTGCAAAGTGTAAAAAACAAAGTAATCAGTATAAATGTCCACAATGCAACTTCGGAGGACCATAATACCAATGGGAACTGTAGCTGCAAAACTAAAAATTATGCCGGAAACCTCCGATATCGATATCGAAGCGTTAGAAAAAAATATTGAGAACGCAGTGCCCGAAGGTGCTGAATTAAAAGGGATTGAAAGGCAACCTATTGCATTTGGCTTGGTGGCTCTTTATCCGACTGTATTAATACCCGACGGGGAGGGCGGCACCGACCAGGTGGAGGAGGCATTTTCCCAAGTGGAAGGAGTTGGAAGTATTGGTGTGGAGGCCGTAGGACGGATATAGAAGTCGGAGTACTTAATACATTAGTAAAGTTAATTTATATACAAGATATCATGCCAAGTTCCAAGGGACCACGTAGTAAAACAAGACGAAAATTGACAAATAAACTCCGAGATAGGGGCAATTCGCCACCTCAGAGGTTAGTCCAACAGTTTGAAAATGGACAGAAAGTGCACCTCAGGATCGATCCTAGTGTGCAGGATGGAAGATTCCACCCTAGATTCAACGGACATACTGGCGAAGTAGTTGGAAAACAAGGGTCTGCATTCAAAGTAGAAATAACCGACGGGGGTAAGAAAAAGGTTCTAATTTCAGTTTCTGCCCACTTAAAACCCCAAACAAAATAGATAAACATGACCATATTTCAAGAAATAGTCTCAGAAGAATATTTGACAGTATCCGAAGTTAAAGAATATTTGCAGAAAATAGAAAAAGAACGCGCCATAGATGAAGATCGAGAATTGCCATATGAGTTGTCTAGAACAATTGAACATGTAAACCGTTTTACAATATTAGGGGGAAAAGATTCAAGAGAATTAGTAAATAAATTATTAGAATTGGAAAAGGTTAATGACAAAATCGCATGCAAGATTGCAGACTTACTCCCTCAATCCCGCGATGAATTACGTTCCATATTCGTACAAGATCGGCAAACTGTAGAAGGAGATGAATTGGATGCCATTCTTTCCGTTGTGGCAGAATATATTTAAAAACGGGCCAAATTTACTTTCGGCATTACCTATTTAACCATTTAGGCCTATATGTGCTATTAGTGATAGCTCATGTTTCAAAATATCCGGTCAGTAATCGTCTTAGATTACTTGGCACATGGGCGCGACGGTGACGAATCTCCTCAATATCGGCGGTCAAAATTGATACAAGCAATCGTTGAAGATGGTTTTGTTTTATGTGAACTCGTGCTCAACCGAGGGCCGATGGGAACAATAGGAGATTCAATTGACATAACTGACTATAACGAGCATATAGAATGCATTAGGCAGATTGAATATGAGGACCTATCCGTGGGGGCAAAATCAGAATTGGATCGTACAATACGCGATATAATTGAAAATGACAATCAAAAGTTTGTGAATTTTTTTAATGATTCAACCCCCGTGAGCATTCGATTACATCAGTTGAATTTACTCCCTGGAGTGGGGGGGAAACTAAGGGATAGAATTTTGGAATATAGAAAGTATTCGTCGTTTGAAAGTTTCGGGGATTTGGAAGAAAAAATTGAAGGTTTGCACAAACCCCAGGAAATAATTCTTAATCGCATATTGGAAGAAATAAAAGATCCTAATATGAAATATCGTTTATTTGTTCACTCACCGAAGTAAGAAAATAGTTTATTTCCAGAGGGCCTATAAAAATAAGAGAATTGTTGAATATGAAGAGAGGATCAAGACAATTATTATCAAAAGCTGGAACTAGTGGCGATCAAAAATTAGATCAATATTTTTTGACAGACGACCGCATTCTCGATAGATTGCAGGAATATGCGCTCAACTTTAACTGCCAAAAAGTGCTTGAGGTAGGGGCAGGAATTGGAAATTTAACAGACAAACTTGTACAAATCTCAGAAGAAGTAATTGCTGTGGAAATCGATTCTCGGTTAGTGGGGTTTTTGAAGTCTGAATTTAAAGAAGAGATCTGTCAAAATAATTTACATCTGATCCATGGTGACATTCTATCAATTGACCTGCCCTCGTACACACTATCCGTTTCTAATTTACCATATGAGCTATCTAGTAAAATATTATTCAAACTTCTTCCAAATAAAGTCCCCATGATATTGATGGTGCAAAAGGAATTCGCAAATCGCTTATGTGCAAAGTCAAATACTCCTGAATATGGGCGGATTACAATAACTACGGGACATTATGCGGATGTAGAAATTCTTGAAATAGTGCCCCCAAGTGCATTCAATGTTAAACCCGCTGTGGAAAGTGCCATTGTCAAATTAGTTCCTTCGGAACCCGAGTATAATTTGGAAGATGAGCGTGTATTTTTAAATTTGGTCACAGCGGTATTCACACAAAGGCGTAAAAAAATGTCCAATGCGATTAGAAATACAACCCACATTTCGTGTATAGAAAATCCAGACCATGTAATAAGAATAATGGATGAAAAGTTGATGAACTCCAGGCCCGGTGAACTGAGTCCTGCTCAATTTGCAGAAATATCAAATGTTATAGCAAAATCCAAAGAAAATTGACAATGAATGAAAAATTTTATCATCCAGCGGAAGACTCCTCTCTTTTAGCTAAAAGTGCATTGAATAACGTTGAAAAGAATGATGTAGTACTAGATGTTGGGACTGGTTCTGGATTTGTAGCCTCGAAAATAAAGAAAAATTGCTTTGTAGTTATTGGGTGCGATATAAACCCCCACGCTTGTAAACATGTGAAAAAAAATAAAATTGAAGTTATACGGTCGAATCTTATGGATGCATTCAAACCAAATTCGTTCGACCTGATATTATTTAATGCCCCATACCTGCCAGGAGATGGGCATAAATTTGAAGAATGGTTCGAAGTGGCCACAATAGGTGGTGAAACTGGACGAGAAGTCATAAAAAGTTTCATCAACGGGTTGGGGAGGGTCCTATCCAAAGGGGGGTGTGCATTATTATTGGCTAGTACTAAAACGGGGATATCAGAAATTGAAACATATGCAAAAGAAAAAAATTTCAATATTCAAATTATAGAAAAAAACCATTATTATGAAGAAACTTTAGTTGTTTTTAGAATAACTCCTGTTTGAATAGATTCACTTTCATATAACTTTGAGTAATCGGTTTATAATGCTCTTTGATTCCACTGGACTTATAAAAATAGAATGGGAAGCGACCTAGTATGTGTACCTATGTATCAAAGTACATAATTTGCAAAGGAAATATTAATACGCACACATAAGAGACTACTTTCATGGTTCAGATTATGTCGTCTTCATTGGGCATGTATCCGCTTCCTGACTGGACAAAGGATGAGTTGTCTAAATTGAAAGGGCATCAAAGAGATGGTCTTATCAGTGGGAATGAAAATGCACTGATAAATTCCGTTTACGATTCAGCAAGAGAGTTCATAATTGGAGAACAACAAAATGCAGAGATAGATATAATTATAGAGGGGCAACTTAGGTGGGATGATATGCTAGCCCACCCCCTTATAGTCCACGAATCGGTGGATGCAAGGGGACTAGTTAGGTACTACGATAATAATAATTTTTATAGAGAACCAGTAGTAACGGGGGAGCTTACTGTTAGTGGAGACGTGGCGCAGGAGCTAGAAAAAACATCGGAATTGATAAGATTTCCCAGTGCCATATTCCCAGGGCCGTATACCCTTTCTCAACTTGCTACGGATGAATATTATGGTTCAGAAACTAGTTTTCTTGAAGCGATGGGTGAATTTGTCCAAGGTGAAGTAAATGCATTTCCTGACATAAATCATCTAATATTGTTGGAACCTTCCTTATCATTTAATCCTCCTTCGACGGAGCACAAAGAAATATTTTTAAAATCGATTGAAGAAATAAAAAATACACTGAAAGAAGAAATCGTCATTCAAACTTATTGGGGAACATTTGACAGGGAGGTATATTCAGATTTACTCGAATTGGATGTCGGAATTGGTTTTGATTTTGTTACAGAAGTTGAATCGAATTTGGCATTGTTAAATGAGCTTGGTTCTCCAAAAACCGCATCAATAGGGGTGGTCAATGGCCAAAATACAAATGTAGAATCGTTCGGAGAAGTCAAAGAAATTGTAGATCGTGTAATCGAGACAGGTGCAGACATACAAAATGTTATTGTAAACTCCAACACAGGATTATTCTATCTGCCTGAAAATAAATTTACTGAGAAACTAGGTGTATTGGGGTCTTTTGTCAAAAACGAGGGAGGATTATGAGGGATACTAGATCCCAATTCCGCCCAATAGATCATCCAAATGATCATTTCATATTGACAACAGTTGTTGGGTCTTATCCAAAACCTACATGGCTCAATCAAGCACGGGAATTATACCATACTCATTCGAGCAAGGATTCGAGAGAACGGTACAACGAAGCCAAAAATGATGCATCATCTATAGTAATAAAAGAACATGAAGATGCAGGATTGGATGTTATAGTTGATGGGGAGATGAAAAGGAATGAAATGGTAGAATATTTCGCAGAAAGGATACGGGGGTATGAATTTAATGGACCCGTCAAGGTATGGGGGCATAATTATTTTGACAAACCATCTGTAGTTGAAAAATTATCTTATGGAGAACCATGGCTTCTTGAAGAATACAAATATAATATGAAAATTGCAGAGAAGCCAATAAAAGTGCCCATAACAGGACCTTATACTCTATCAAATTGGAGTTTCAATGAGTTTTACAAAGACGAAGTTGAACTATCATATGAATTGGCAGAACTTGTTAATAAAGAAATAAAGAATTTAGTTGGTTCAGGTGTCAGATACATACAAATTGATGAGCCTGCGCTTGCAACGACTCCAGAAGATCATAAAATTGTACGAGATTGTCTGGAGAGAATAACAGAGGGAATTCCAGATAATGTAAGAATTGGATTGCATGTGTGTTATGGAGATTATTCAAGGATTTTCCCAAAGATACTAGATTATCCTGTTGATGAATTTGATGTAGAACTAGCCAATGGAAATTATGCCCAACTAGATGTATTCAAAAAAGTCCCATTCACGAAAGATATTGGATTTGGCGTAATCGATGTTCACGATTCTAGAATCGAATCTGTTGAAGAAGTTAAAGAACGAATTTTAAAAGGTTTAGAAATAGTCCCTCCTGATCGATTGACCGTGAGTCCAGATTGCGGACTCAAACTTCTGTCAAGAGAAGTTGCTTACAAAAAGATGGTAAACATGGTCAAAGCTACGCGAATGGTCGAAGAGGAATTGGATCGTGGAGAGATTGAAATAGTAGAATAGAATTTTAAAATATTATTCGTAAAGCCATTCTTCGTCTATACGTTCATACGAGGAAAATTCAAGTTTATCAAAGAATAGGTCAATCTCACGTTCACTAGATCCAGGGTTAGTGTCCGACCCATGAATGACATTCCTCCCGAGATCGATTCCAAAATCGCCCCTTATTGTCCCTGGCGATGATTCTAGGGGGTTGGTAGCACCCATCATTTGGCGGACAATACTAACTGCGTTTTTGCCCTCTAAGACCATGGCAAATGAGGGGCCTGAACAAATGAATTCTACTAAACCTGTAAAAAAAGGTTTGTCAACGTGTTCTGAATAGTGTTTTTCTGCAAGTTCGGGATTAATAGTTATGAGCTTTGCTCCAATAACTTTGAGCCCCCGATTTTCAAATCTTGATACTATAGTCCCTATGAGGCCACGCTGGACCCCATCGGGTTTGACTAATACAAAAGTTTGTTCTTTTCCCATTATTCTTCAATTAATTCTAAGTCTACAGATACCGTTTTTGCAGTCGGTTCATTCTTCTTTGGAGCTTTGCTAGCTTTAACGTGCCTACCTTGAGCGGTCCAAGGCAATCTTCTAGCCTTCCTACCCAGTTTTGAATTTTTATCACATTTAGAAGAACAAAAATGGGATGTCCTTCCATCATTTCTTACGAATAGCATTCCAGTACCGGGTTCCATTTTTGCCCCACAGTAATCACAAGAGATAGCAGATGGCATGGTTAAAAACTACCTCCCTCCGATTGAATCCGCTTCTCTAGCAGTTTCTCGTAATTGAAGTATATCTCCAACCCGGACCGGACCCATGCAATTTCTAACCAATACTTGTCCTTTATTGACTCCTTCTTTAATTCGGCATTTTACTTGCATCGCTTCTCCATGCATTCCCGTTTTACCGACAATTTCCACCACTTCAGCTGGTGTGGAATCTTCGACACTCATGCTTTTCGAAGGTCCTCGAGTTTATTAGATAGGTCCTCTATAGAATCCTTTGAACTGCCAGGATCAACAATTGCGGCAGCTGCGCTCGGAACAGACAACCCAATCGCATTTCCAATTTCTTCTTGTGTAGGTACAAATAAAAATGGGATCCCCTTTTCAATGGACAATTCTGGTAAGTGCATTACAATCTCTTCGGGTTGTACATCTTCTGCTATGAACACTAGTTTTGCATTTCCGCGTTCGATTGCTTTTGTCGTTTCATTCGTTCCTTTTTTGATGGACCCTGTATCGCGTGCAACTGCAAGTGCTTCTAGCGCTGATTGCTGCAAATCTTTAGGAACATCAAATGTTACATATATTGGCATTATTTATCACTTTAGTCCCATTAAAAGCTCACCCACATTCTTTGGAATAACTCCTTTCAAAAAACACGGATCATTGACTTTTAGAGGGATTCTGAGCGTAGTAGTTATGCCTTACATAAAAACTATACTATCTAGTCTCGGCATATCGAGTGAGATAATGACTGTCCGTGGTGCGGATTTAACAAATGCATTTATATCATAATCTATAGGAAAATTCACCTCGATTGAACTCATGTTAGGGATGGGAAAAATAAGCAAGGTAGCCCTCCTTATTTACATCCATTTTGACAAATCCTACTCTTTCAAATTGAAGCGAATCGCCAGAGTGGTAATTACAAATAGCAGACTCGACAATTCCATTGAATTCTTCGTGAGGGGATTTTAAACAAAGTTCCTCGTGGGTCGATGGAAGCCAATGGGCAATAGGGATTGTTTGCGATTGTGCCAGACTAAAATCACCCCCTATGAATTCAAAAGAATCTCGAGTGTACCGGACAGAACCAATTCCTTTTAGATATAAAATTTCTTCAGGGGGAGGCAAGTCGGAGAGGTCAACATAAATAGAAGGTGTTATTGAAAGTTCTCGAAAGCCACGGTCTGGGTGGTCAGGGTGTATTGGTATTTCTACAGTTTTAGGAAGGCCTTTTCCAAATATTTGTTTTTCAACAGGATTTTTGATAAAAAATAATCTATCTGAAAGTTGATCAATGCAAGACCTATTTTTAGAATAAATTGAAGAAATTGAAAGTGTGATATTATTTGTTGAAGTCCCTAATTCCACCATGGAAGAAGTAATAGAGCTCCCTCTTATTCCGCGCCTTTCTAAATTTTGTAGCGTGGGAAGTTGGAGATCAGACCACCCTGTGAAAACCCCCGATTTGATGGAATCGGCCATATGAGATGTGGATAATGAAACGGAGGGGTCATCAATGTCAATCCTGCCCCAATGAACCACTTCAGGATAGTTCCAATTAAAATAATCATATAAATATTGTTGCCTTCTGGCAGAATCTTGTAAATCAATCCCTCGTATTATGTGAGTAATACCAAGAAGATAATCATCTATGGCACTTTGAAAATCCAATAAGGGCCAACATCGATAAAAGCGTGCTTCTTTTCGAGGATGAGGGGAATCTACAATTCTGAATGCAACCCAATCCCTAATTGCAGGGTTTGGGTGGGATAAATCGGTTTTGACCCTAAGTACTATGTCCCCTGCTGAAAAGTTTCCATCCACCATATCTTGAAATTCAATAAGTGTTTGTTCAATGGGTTTTTTTCGGTGGGGGCAGGATTTCCCTGAATTTTTTAAGTCCGAAAATTTAGAAGATGGGCAAGTGCAAGTATATGCCCCATCTGAATTAATCAATCTAAGTGCATGTTCATAATATATGTCCAGTCTATCACTTGCCATTATAACCTCGTCCGCTTCAAATCCCAGGTATTGGATATCTTCTAAAATCCAATCATATGCTTCAAGCAAAGGTCTTTTAATAGCAGGATCCGTATCGTCGAATCTACAAACGAACCATCCATCGTATATGGATTTGTAGGTCCCAATTACAGAAGGCATTCTAGCATGACCAATATGCCAAGGCCCATTTGGATTGGGGGCAACCCTCATTCTGATTTGATCATATGAATCTGCGTTGGGGAGGTCGGGGAGTTGTGGCTTGGGAACCGCTATGAATTCTTTTTCAAGCTGTTGTGCAAGGGAAATATCGAGTTTGGTTAAATTTTTAAGTTGGGTGGAATTGTCAAGATTATTTACACCCTCGATAAGGGGTGCAATCAAAGCAGGAATTTTATCGGCAAATGGGCGAAAATTAGGATAATCTGCCATTAGAATCCCCATGACTGTTTTGACTTGAGAGGGCCCTTGGTACTTTAGTGCGTTGTAAAGTGCATGTTTCTCCGCTTCTATTAACAAGGTCTCTTTTATTTCGGCGTCCATTCTTGATGAATTAATGGTCCCGTTGACAGAAAAAGTCGACTATGTCAGATAGTAACTCCCTGGAAGGACTGTGTGGAAGAATTTCTAATTGACGTTTGGCTTGGGTACATAAATCTTGAGAAAGTTCATATGCATATGATATCGTTCCAGAATCTTCCAATATCTGGACTAATTCATCCATATTTAATTCGTTGGGAATTGATTCTCCATTTTTTAAGAAAGGAGCCAGATCCACACCAGCATTAGACGCATGGATGGTGAGTATAGTTTGTTTTTGTTCGGCGATGTCACTTCCTCTTTGTTTGCCGAGAATAGAACTAGGGGTGGTTAAATCGAGCAAATCGTCATAGATCTGAAATGCCTTCCCTGCGAGCAATCCAAAGGAATAGAGTGAATCAACAACTTCTTTTGGTTGCCCAAGGATTTGGGCCGGTAGGGAGGATGAAACTGCGAAAAGAACACCAGTCTTAAGTTCAATCATTTTGAGATATTCCTCGATAGGGACTAGATCCATATTTCCAAATTGGACATCTAATGCTTGGCCTTCACAGATACCCGAGCAAACATGTGCCAAGCTTGCCAAAGCAGAAGATAAATTCGAAGAAGGCTTTGCTGAATTTCCTAGTGTTTCAAAGGCCTTTGAATGAAGGACATCTCCTGCAAGTATGGCATCATTTGTGCTAAATTTTTTATGCACCGAGGGGACACCTCTTCGGAGGTCGTCGTCGTCCATAATATCGTCGTGAATGAGTGTGAAAATATGAATGAGTTCTAAACTAGATGCAGCATCTAGCATGTTAACAGGAGACCCTTCCAAATCTAAGACGCCTTCATAAGGGAAAGAAGAAGATTCCATATTGCATATGGCTTCTGCAGCTATGAGGCAAACTATTGGCCTGAGTCGCTTCCCACCTGCAAGAAAAAGATGATTCGAAGCTTGATGTAAAGATTTTGGGTTAATTGATTTTATATGGGCGGTCAAATTATGATTTACTAACTCTCTTCTATCAGAAAGGGCATCTAAGACGTGGGAAGAGTTTTTTTCGTCCATGGATTTATTTTAATTTGTCAAAGAAATTCGATTCCCATTGTAAGAAATATGGATATCTCGACCTAGGACGTATCCTTGTTTTCGTGCCATATTGACATACCCCGAAGCACCAGCAATCGTTTGGTGAGCAGGAATTATGTGAGTTGGTTTAAGTGTGGTTAACATCTCATACAAACCTTC
>WTZU01000006.1 GCA_009889625.1 Candidatus Hikarchaeia archaeon HikBin5
AATTCTTCTATATCATATTTCACGCCTAGCCCTTCTTCTATTGGAATCAATACTTCTGCATTTGCCCCAACTCCCAACAGTGCCGCAATTATCATGTCGCCACTAGCGCCCATCTTCCCATCGAACACAAGTGTAGTCATATTCGTTTCTATGAGTCTACCAGGCGAAAAATACCTCGATAGAAATTAAGAAGATCCCACCGCAACCATGATTTTTCAATCTATTTTCGCCACCATAACCAAATCGTAATAATTCCTGCTATAATTGGAGCAAAAATAATCTGAAATCCATTAAAAGAAGTAAGGGGGATCTGAAATAACATGGATATAAAACTAAGCAGAATCCCAATAAAAATGTACAAAATAACAAACAATAAAATATAGCCTAGAAAATTTTTAAGCTCTCTTAATATATCCATAACTTTAGCACGATAACTTCTATGCGTAGGACAGGATTCGAACCTGCGGACCCCTACGGGACAGAGCCCTCAACCCTGCGCTGTTGGCCTGGCTTAGCTACCTACGCGCGCAAGGAGATAGCTCTCCCCTCGTTAAAAGTGCTTTCGTTTGATCTCACTATGAACCTATTTCGGATATTCACTATACTTAGCCTAATAGGGCATATTCTGTCAATTTAGAAACAATTTTGTCAATAGCCTCTTCTGCATTTTCTGGCTTTTTGCCCCCTGTTATTACAACTTTACCAGACCCAAAAAGCAAAACAACAACTTTCGGGTCTTGTAAACGATATACTAAACCTGGAAATTGTTCAGGCTCATATTCAATATTTTCCAATCCAAAACTAATTGCAATGGCATTTAAATTCAAAGGATGGCCCAAATCACCACTCGTCACGATATTTTGAACTTTTATTTCTGGAGACCCTGGAACTTCTATCCCCAGGTCTCTTAATGTATCAAAAGTCAGTTCCACTGCCGCATGAACATCATCAATACTCTGTGCCCCTGTCGACACAATCTTCCCCGATCTGAAGATTAGACAAGCAGCCTTTGGCTCTTGTAAACGATATACTAAACCTGGAAATCTATCTGGATCATATTCCGTTCCTGGAAGATCCGCAGCAAGTGCTTCCAAATTTAATTCTTGGTCAATACCAGTCGAAGCAACCACATTTTCAATTTTCAGAGTGCCCTTTGGGTCTCCTTTTGGAAATCTTTCGTTCCAATATGGTGGTTTTTCATCTTTTTTCACCATTATACGGCTATATTTCACCTGTCCCTTTATAAACTGTACATAACTAATTTCCAGCTAATTTTAGAATTTTTGCACAGAAAACAGACACAACCTAAGAATTTCCCCTCACCGATAGAATAAACCACATTCAAGCCTTAGATCGATGCATATCTTATGTCTGGTCAACACCATCCTCTGTTTTTCAGCACTGTGGAATCCAACGAAGAATTCCATTTTATAAAAATCCCTCTACAAGAATTTATAAATTCAAATCTTAATGAAGATGAGCTATATCGGGTTTTATTTTTACAAAAATCACCTATTACAAATAGTTCCATTTCTTCCTCTTTATCTCCCCATTCTGCCAAAGCCCCTGTCAACCCGGGAGACGTTTGCGAAGTAACCATCGAGGATATTGGGAGCGAAGGAGATGGAATCGCAAAAGTTGGACTTGGGTATATTATATTTGTACCAAAAACTGATATAGGGCATAAAGTCAAAATAAAAATAAACACAGTTGCAAAAAAATATGCTTTTGCCGAAGTAGTCGAGCATCTGCACTAACAAATCAACACATTTCAATTGATTTATGTCCTCTGTAACCAACTCATTTTTGTGAAACAATTCATTCATGATCATGTGGTTCTAGTATCTGCAATATTGAGTATAGTCTCTCTCTCACTCGTATTCGGCGCTGCGGGGGGTTATATCCCTGCAGAATATCTTCCCCGATCTGATCCCCTCCTCCGGGTGATCCCTCATTTTAATGCCGTTCTCAGCATTTTGGCTATTTTCACGATATTAAAAGGAGTCTCTCACATTCGGAATAAAGATATAGATCGTCATAACAAAACCATGCTACTTGCTTTTATCATCTTTGCTACATTTTTGGTTTTATATCTCTATAGAGTAGCCATCCTCGGACCTGCAGACTTTGGCGGTCCAGAAAATATTTATTTATTTATCTATCTACCCTTCTTGGCAATACATATATTCTTAGCTGTAATCTGTGTGCCCTTGCTATTTTATGTTCTGACAATAGGATTGACATATGAACCTACAGATATTCCAAATACTCTTCATAGAAAAATTGGAAAAATTGCATATAAATTGTGGCTCATAGCATTTATTATGGGGTCTATGGTTTATTTGATGGCCTATCACATCTTTCCCGCATAGATCTCTCCTATTATCACAAACCAATCTTTCAGTTTATTTATCCCCGGTCATGGATTGCCAGGCATATGATCTCATCTTTGCCGACTTACCAAATCCACAGCTAGAACAAACGCCTTTCTTAATGTGATATGCAGCCACGCCACATCTTCTACATTTTACATGAATAGTCTTGTTCTTTTTTCCTTTACTACTTGTACCATCTGGCATGATATAACCAAGACGATGCCTCCCTCACTTATAAGAGTTTTTTCTCCAACTTTTACCTAATGCTTAATCCTAATTTTTATACAATCTATCCAAAACCCCTTTCGATTTCATCATCTTTGAGCATCGCATCCAGTTTCTTTTCTAGACTTTTATTAACATCATGAAATTCTTTCGCCAATATGTCTAATGATTCAGGACGCTTGCCCATCCCTCTATAATCTAGAGGGCCATACGCGGGAGATCCTATTGCCCCCATCATATCTTCAAATAAATCTAATGAATTTGTAGGTGCATCTACGTGCGCTTTCAATGTTTCTTCCACACGCTGAGTGACTCTTTTCACTTCCATTTCTTCTACAACCGGCCTGTGTATTGCAAATCTTCCATCTACCCCTCTTGGAAATTGATCGCCAATTCCATCATCAATTTTATGTGCCAACTGAGCACCAACCCCTTGCACTTCAAACGGATTTTTGGCATATGTTTTGAGATGATAAAGTCCCGCACCAGGATGGCACAAGTATAAATCCTCCCCAATTCCCCCCGAGCGAATGCCAGAAATAGCACGCCATTCTTTGGGATCTGAATCTTTGGAAATGAGATCTTGCAACACGTCTTGCCAATTCCGAATACGCATACAAAACCATCATAGAATCCCCCGTGTATCAAAGTATCGTTTATACTCTTATTAATGATAATATTTCATCTCAATTAACACGAAACCTCAGAAGGGCTGCAATCCCTCCTAAACCTTTTAATTCTATCCCGGGCCCATATTCTTTTGATAATATGGTAATTTCTCCTCCTTTGTTCTTAACCTCCTCTATCATTTCGTCTATGTCTCCTTCCCACAAACCCCTCCCCTCTCGTTCTTCCTGCAATTCACCATCAACAATTACTAGATTTTTAATGGCACCATATCCTGAAGCTACACGGACTTCTTTCGAACCATAAGCAACCAAACCTGAAATTTTTATTTGTGTTTTTATTTCCTCCATTACCTGGGTTTCTCTCCCTATCCGCGTCTTAACAATGATCTCTTTTGCAGTTCCACCTGACAAAACTTCTTGCACGCCACTCTCGCCAACTGAACGCGTTTCAGCCAGTGTAATTTTTTGAGATAAAATTTTATCTCTAGATTTAATGTAATCTAAAGCGTCCTCTTTAGTAAACCCTGGTCCGGCAAACACTATGACATCAACTTCTATATGCGATAGTACTTCTAGTAATTCTTCAAATATGTCTGTTCTCTCTGATCCTTCTCCCTTTCCTGTTGATCCTGTTAAATTTGCCCGGTCGCTAATTCCATATTGATTTATTGTTTGTACAAAAACAGCACCCTCTTCAATCGTAGCAATTAAAATGTCAGGCGAATCCCGTGCCGCAACCGCTTCTTCAATTCTTTGGATTTGATCTGGTTTCCATTTCTTTTGAATAGATACTGTATCAAATATTTCGACGTTCAACGTATGGTGTGTCTCAATCTGTTCTTCATAAGGACACTCCTTAATGACCCCTGACACCCGCAAACGATTAGAAAATTTATGAAACTCCGACGTTTCATTTTCAATAACCACTCGCATATATTCTCTCTGACCACTTGTTTCCCTCGAAATTTCCTCATTCCTCCTAATCCTCCGCGTCGTCTCCCCTCTCACAATATCTCCTGGTTCTAACACAAACTGTAGGTGCCAAAGATCATCTAGACTCTCCGGAACGACCACAAACCTCTCCAAATCTCCTCCTATTGTTTCTCGAGTCTGGATCCTCATACACAGACTATGATGGCCAGCTGCATAAGCTCCTCACTCGACTTCATGGGATTATCACTTGTCTTATCTCAGACCCATGTTCCAACTGGTGCATCGCCTCATTTAGTTCATCTAATGGAAGGGAACTAGTAATTAATTCTTCGAGTGATAATTTCCCCTCGACAACCAAATCCGCTAACATTGGAATTGCAATTGGTAAGTTATACGACCCATTAAATGCGCCTATGATTCTTTTCTCATTTTTCACCATTTCTCTAAGATTTATCGAGACTTCATTCACCGGCGTAGGTGGGGTGCCAACTAACACTGCTGTCCCGGACACCGCCAATGATTCGACCGCCTGTTCGAAAACTTTGGGGTGTCCAACCATATCAAATGTATAATCTGCTCCTCCTCCTGTTATTTCTTTTATTCGTTCCACTGGATTCTCTTCCATGGAATTAATGGTGTTAGTAGCACCCATCTTCAATGCTATATCGAATTTACTAGGTACTACATCCACCACAATTATTTCTGTTGCCCCTCTCAAAACTGCTCCCTGAACTCCACTAAGACCTACTCCGCCCGCCCCAAATATGACTACAGACGATCCTGGTTCTATATCTGCTGCATTTGCTACGGCTCCTACCCCTGTGAAAATACCACAACCTAGCAACGTTGCTTGTTCAAGTGGAATCTCTTTATTCACTTTTATCGCAACCTCTTGCGTAACATTAGTATATTCTGTAAAAGATGAAACTCCATGATAGTGGTAATACGAATCTCCTCCTCTCCCTGTAAAACTAGTCCTCCCTGTTCTTAGTGTCCCCTTCGATTTCCTTCTACTCAAGCATAAATTAGATTTCCCCACTCTACACCGTATACACTTACCACATGCTATTCTTCCGAGAACTACGTGGTCTCCTACTTTTAATCCTGTCACCCCATCACCAATTGCAGCAACAACTCCTGCACCTTCGTGACCTAATACCACCGGTTTTGGTTCACCCGTTTCACCCACTACACAAGATACATCGGTATGACACAAACTCGCAGCCTCAATTTTAACGAGAACCTCTTCTCCTATTGGTTCTGAAACTTCAATCATCTCTATCTTTGCAGGCAAATCTCCCAAGAAATCATGATTTTCAGTAGGTTCATGCAATACTGCAGCTTTTGACTCCATGAAATATTGAACGTTTACTAAACAATATATCTTTTGAGATTCCATCTGTCACTTGCTCACTCGAAAATATTTTTGCCACCCGTTGTCAGACACAATTATAGAATGAAAAAAGACAGGAAAAAAAAGGATCTTTTCATGTATTTCAATGGAGATTATATCCCCGAATCCAAACCCATTTTTGGTACCTACGATACTGCACAAATGTGGGGCTATAGCGTCAGCGACACTCTCCGAACTTTTAATAAAAAATTACATGGTGCATCTGATCATCTTTCACGTCTTTCAGACTCTTGCTCTGCGGCAAACATAGACTTTGATATCTCTTCTTCTGCCCTACGTGACATTTTATTGCATGTAATCGAAAAAAACACACCTCTTGTCGACCCCAAAGATGAGTTTTTAATTATTACTTATATTATCGGAAATTGGGATTTCGGTAAATCTACAGCTTCCGATTATTCTCCCTCCCGTCTACTCATACATTGTTCCACAATCGACTTTGAGAAACATGCAAAATTCTTCATCGAAGGTCAAAAAGTAAGAACTTCTTCCATCAAACAAATCCCTTGTGAATCTATCCCTTCCATGATCAAACACAGATCTAGAATGCATTTTGTTCTGGCAGATAAAGAAGTAAAAACCATTGAACCGGATTCATCACCTTTGCTTTTGGATTATGATAAAAATATTTCGGAAAGCATATATGCAAATTTTTTCATAGTCAATGGAAATACCATTCAAACACCGCCAACAAAAAATATTTTGCCTGGTATCACTAGAAAAAAAATCATAAACATAGCTCAACAAATGGGATTCGACGTGGAGGAAAAGAATTTAACTCTGGATGATGCTCACTCCGCGGAAGAAGCATTCTTCACTTCCACATCTAGGATAATCACTCCTATTTCTTCAATCGATGGAATTCCTATAGGGAAAACCATCCCTGGTGAATCAACTCAAAAATTACTCACAGAATACAGTAAAAATGTTGGTGTGGACATAATGGCCCAATTTCTACAATCTTGAATTCAAACTTGCGGTTAAGACATCGATGAAAGAAGGACTACTCCCCCGATTATCATTAATGTTCCTGCGATAAATCCTATTGTTATTCTTTCAATTTTTTTCAACATACTTGCCGCAACTATTGCTGTAAATAAGGGACCTGTCCCTAGTATTGGATCTGCAACAGAAACTGGCCCCCTGAATAGCGCCTCGTAAAGGGTTAACATCGCCAGGAATACACATACTCCACTTAATCCAAAATTCCAATAACTTTCTCTATTCCCTGAAGCTAGTTCTTTGCCTTTCCCTATTATTATCCCAAACATACCCACCGCAACCAATGCTGCCAGATCATTAATGGCAAGGGCCTGAATAGCAGTAATCGCAGTGTCCTCCATAAATCCAAATTTTCTTATTACATTTCCTGCAGCAAAAGCTACCGCGGCAAAAAGAGGATATATTATGTCACTTCTTTTCCAACCAGTGATATTTCCGCCCTTAGATCTTGTTATAAATATGACTCCTATCACTATTGAGATCACCCCAAACATCCCCGATATTGTCATATTTTCACCAAGCCACACAACGGCCAAAAAAACGGCAAAAAGAGGACGGGAATTAGTAACAGTTGCACAAACACTCGCCCCCATTTTGTCTATTCCTTTATAATAGCTGAGCTGCCCCATTGCCGCTGCAATCACTCCTGCAAAAATAAAAATCAATATAGTGGGAATGGAAATGCCTTCAAGAAGATTTCCCCCGCCCGAAATAATTACTAGTACTCCCCATGCCAAACATGTCCGAACCACAAGAGTTTGGAATGTACTTTGCATAGAGTCTCCTCCACTTTCTAGTCCGCGCTTTGCAAATATTGGATCGATACCTCTAAAAAAAGCACATAGAATCGCAAGAATATAAAATTCAGTAGAAAGAACCACCATTGGATGCTATATAAAAATGGTCTTTCGGGATAGAAGTACCGATATAATGATTTTTCACTCTACCATTGTACTATTTCCTGCTGGTATCATCTGTGAAATCTCATCCGATGTTGTTATCTTCCTCACAAAAGCACCATCACGGAATTCCTCACAGAAACAACGGTATATTTTCTTAGCAATATCCTCTCGTGAATATTGGCCTGGTTCTATCTCTATTGATACAACAGATTTGGGAACTATGGCCGAAGGTGGGCCTCCTATAATTCTTGTTTCTGGATTGCAAGTGATTCCTATTGCATACCCAATTTCAATATTCTTAAAATAAGTTCTCTTTCCTCTAACAACAAAAGACCCTTTTTGCACATATTCCCCACTTTCTGGGGTTTTACTAATTTGATCTTTAGTAATCATATACACATCATCCGTGAGGCCACCTCTCTTCCAAACGGAAGAACATGATAATGCAAATCTTGCAGCCTCGGTTAGATCTATCTCTGGTATCTCTATCTCTCTGGGAGATTCTCCTGGTTCAAATGCTTTCAAAATCGTAATTGGTGCACCCGGACTCTGAGTGTGAAATATTCTGTCTCCTTTGGACATGTATTTCTTTACCAGTTCTTCATTCTGTTCTGCATTTTTGCCCCCTATGACTAAAAAATTATTTGAACTTCTAAACCAACGAAAACGATCAAACCAATATTTAGATTTTTTTATTGGTATTGACTTTTTCACCAACCAATTTTCCTTCAGTCCTGTCGATGCTTCTTTATTTTCTTCAGTACTCCCTTCATTTCCCTTCTCTTTCACTTTGTTAAATTCTTCATTTACAGATGAAATGGCATTTCTTGCCCGCTTATATTTTGCCTCAATCTTCTTCGCTTGATCGTAATTTAGACTAGCATTTTGTTCAATACTTTTCCATGGATCAATTACAATTATGGCTTCGTCTATCTGGACTTTGGCTATTTTTTCTATCTGATTAACACTGATTAATTTTATATTTTTAGGTGGTATGTCTAATAAATTTATTTTTTCTCTAATTTGTTCGAATTGATATCCATTTTCTAAACCAATACGAATTTCTCCTCCAATTTCCTCCATAATTTCATAATTCGAATACAGTAATTCCACACCCGATCTAATCAAACGGGCCTCTTCTGAAAATTCCTTTAGGGCTTTTTTCTGAGATATTAGAATACGTTCGTATTTTCCCAGCCTCTCTTCTTCAAACTCGTCGGTTACATCCAAACCACTGACCTTCCTATCGGACAAGTAATCGTCCATCGCAGCGTTAAATGTATCAAAAGATTTCCATTCTAAATCTTCATATAGAATGAGTGGTAAAGGTGAAACATCCACTTTTTCCCCGTCCTTATAATATATTCTTGGCAGAATATCTCCACTCTTTATTTTCCCTCCCAATTTTATTATCTCTTCATAGATTCTTTCGTAATCTGATTGAACAGCATTTGAAATCAAACATTCTTTATCCACAGAACTCCGTAAACAAATCTCCTCCGCGTATCTGCCCCCAAAATTTATTTGCGTGGCAAGACTCCGAACCAAATCTGATTCGGATGCATTCATCAATTCCACAAATAAGTTATAATCTAGTGCAAATGGATCAATTCTAGATGGGGGGAATTCAAATTCTCTCCCCGACGCCACGGTCCGTGAATGGAGCCTAACAGTCCTCATGCAAGTGTGAACCTTCCCATCCCCTCTAACAATAGATAAGTTTCCATCTCCAAAGAGTTCTGCAACAATAACTATCTCTTCACCTCCTCCTTCGAAAATGATTTTTAAAACCCTGTCAAATCCATATTGATCAATCGATTTCAAACGCTTACCTCTCAATTTCCCTCTCAATTTCATGGAAAAATCATCAGCCTTATTGGGGGCACCAGGAACATTTTCTATTGTAGCAAAATGGATGCTTTTTATATTTCCTATTCCCACCAAAAGTTCGTTTCTACCAACTCCTGGTTTTCGCATTCTAAACCGTACTAGTTCTTTCCCGTAACAATATGACTTATCAAAAATAGAACCTTTGTATATTTCAAATTCCTGTACAAGAGATCTAATATCGATGCCAGATATCTCTTGTTTTGGACTCATAGCTCCTTTTCGGAGGCTAGTAAAGAAATCCCTATCGTTGTATCTAAAATCCTCTCTAATTTCCAATAACTTTCAACATAACCATTTGGAGACATATGGGCCATCTTGGTAATATCCCAACTTTTCTTTGTAGTATTCCCTCACACCAACTCCTGCAAGAACTGCAATTTTCTTATAACCCGCATCCGCGGTCATTTGCTCTGCCTTTTCCATCAATGCCCTACCATACCCCTTGTGCTGGAACCCATCTTTCCATTCACCCGGCCCTATTGTATCCCCTCTAGCTGTGAGGCCTATCTCATTTCCATATACTTTTAATTCTCGTAAAATACCTGCATCTCTTAATTCCACACGAGCTGGTGTATCCGAGAATCTCAGACGGCAAAAACCAATTAGAATATCTTGCTTAAAATCTTCTATACTAATAAAATTCTCAATCCCTCCTGCTGCTTCATATTCTATTATATCCATTTCAATATCTCGAGGCACCTTTGAATTTAATCCCGCTTCTCTACATCTAATACATTTACACGATCTCCCTGTTGATTCTAAATGCTCCAAAGCCAATTGACGAAGATTGGATTTCCACACCCCTGCTTCTATAAAATTAGCTGGAATGTCTCTCTGAACTCTCTGCAATCTCACGTACCTAGGAATGATGGCTTTAACTTCTGCAACTAGTTTTGCAGCATCTTCATTATCCAATGGTTCGTATTCTTTCCTTCTCCACATATCATAGGTTCGTGTCCCTTTAACCACTAATGTTGGATATATTTTCAAATAATCTGGCTTCCAAATGGGATCTTCAAACAATCGATGGAAATCTTCTATCCCCATATCATATGACATTCCAGGTTGCCCCGGCATCATGTGAAATCCCACTTTAAAACCGGAATCTCTTAATCTTTGGTTTGATTCTACACTTTCCTTTGTCCCATGACCTCTATGCATTGCATGATTTATATGTTCAAAAGTCGTCTGAACTCCCAATTCAACTTTGGTTCCTCCTAGGGTGAGCATACGATCTATCTGTTCATGATTGCACCAATCCGGTTTAGTTTCAAACGTCATGGCTATGCATCTGATATCCGCAATTTCATTCGTTGAGATCACATCTTCAAGATACTTAAATTCGGGATTTTCTTGAACAAATTTTCTTCCATTCCCTAGTTCTGGAGCTATCGATAAGTCATAATCATTCATCGCTTCAAGGGCCCGACGAACAAACCACTCTTGATAATCTGCAGATCTAGCTGTCATAGTTCCTCCCATAAGGATCAATTCAACTTTATCGACTGGGTGACCAATCTCTCTAAATTGTTCTAGTCGAAGAGTCACTTGACCATATGGGTCATAGTCATTTTGCTTCCCTCGTGCTGCAGCAGGCTCATGCCCTGTGTAACTCTGAGGAGAAGAAAATTCAGAAGCCGGGCCCCCGGGACAAAACAAACATTTCCCATGGGGGCACATGTGTGGAGATGTCATGATAGCAACCGGAGTCACTCCGGATGCAGTTCTAATTGGTTTTCGCCGCAGAACTTGCTCCAATTCCCCTCGTACTTCTGGGGGGGCATGATCCAAAATCTCGGTATTCTTTGGAATTTTTGGAGATGAATACTTAGCACAAATCTTCAATTTCGCCCCCTCGACTTCATTTATTCTCAGACGACCATCTAAAATGAGCTCTATTATCTCATCACAAGTTTTAGAAAAAGCCTCAATTTCAGTCGCCTGCGTACTCATATACTATCTGTGTGGTATTGAAACAATTTAGTCTTCACTACTATAATTGCTCCGAGATTGCCCCTATTATTTCATCTCTAATTATCTGGCGATCGCCCTGGACAAATGAAATTCTCCCATTCAAAATGTTACTCAAATCTATACTATTCTCTTTTCCAACCTTTCTTTTGATATCTTCACATAGTCTTTTTAAATCAATCATTCCCTTCGATTCTATAAGTAGTTCTGTGTCTCTATTTCCTATTATTATATCTATTGATTCTTCCTCAATTAATCCCAATAAAAGCAATTCTTCAGGGGGAAATTGATACCTATTTGTAAACTTATCCAAATCAATAGTCGCAATTTTATTTTCTCCAATTACCAAGCGATCTAGGTGCAGTGAAGCAGTCAAAATTCCCTTTTCCATATTCTCAACAAAATATGCGTTACACCGATTTATTAACTCTAAATTTTCTCCAAAGAGTATGTCCGAAATCATCTCTCTCTTGCTACTATTCCTCTGGTAAAACGCCTCAACTGCAATCGATCTATGAATTTTCTTAAGTAACCCTAGTTCATAACCCAAACCATCGGCCAATTCCGCATATCTCTCCGGAACATCTTCCCAATAACTTATTGCTGGAGTATGTAGGACTTCTTCTCTTTTCTCTGGATCAATTGCCACGGCAATTTCTACACCCAAAGACGTCAAATTGATGGATTCTTCCCCTTTTGCAGATTTGACCAATACTTCTGCATATTCTTTTTCATGTTCTGTTTCTATTCCTTTTCCTCCTACCACAATCCTCTTTCCCCCATATATCTCTATTAATCTCAATCCTTCATACTCTTCGATATTTCCACTCCCTGACACAAATATATACAATGGAATTGGGTCGTTGTAACGCAACTGGGACTCTAACATTCTAGACGTATCCAAAATAGCAGCACCAATCTCATTTCTATTCGGCTGATATGGGCGCCTTTCAACATATCGATGTATTGATTGAATGTGGCCATATTCTTGTTCCACTAGTCGTATAATGGCATGTTCTATCGTCGCACCAGCTATGTACCCATCCACCGTCGTCGGATGTCTAATAATAATAGGAGTTGATTCAAAAATGGCCATTCTAATTTCAGTAGCTGCACTCTCTACAATTGAGTAATCTACTAAATTATCTACCACTGGTTCAAACTGGCCAGGGTGGGATTTTTTATACATGACCTCTGATATTTTTCCTACAACCCTTTCTGCATCATCTCCACCAAGGGCTACAATAGAATCAGATTCTACTTGGATATTCCCTCTTCTTAGTTCAACTTTACCCTCTATTCTGACAATATCCCCTACCTTTAATTCCGGATAAACCCTTTTCCCGGCAGATTCAAAAGCCGAACAAATAATTTTCCCCGATTCATCTTGCATTTCAAAAAGTGTTGGCCCTGTCGTTTGACGAATATCTAAGATTCTTGCATCTATCCTGATATTTTTACCTAGTTCCTTTTCTAGCATCTCAATTGGTGTTCCTTGGAACCCCACTCTGTCATCTTTACTTTCCCATTCACTATCTTCTAAAACTTCCCCTATCCGATCCCCTGATTCCCCCTTCCTTTCGCCATCCGACAGGCATCCTCTAAATTCATTTTCATTTTGGCGAATTGACCAACCTAGATCAATTTTTCCCACTTCTCGAATTGATTTCACTTTGACATAAACAATATCTCCCTTTTCCCAACCTAAACTTTCCAATCTTTGTTTTAATTCATTTCTATGCAAGAGTCCTGTAACTTTATCATTCAGCTTGACAAATACACCAAAATCTGCTATTCCATCAACTTCTCCTTGGTAATATCGTCCCAGAACCAACTGCTCCGAACTATCTCCTTCAAATTCAAAAAACACATCTTCAGCGTGACTTGGGCATATATTCCCCTCTGCAGGAATGCCACAAATAATACAAGTATCCATTTTATGTCTTCATATATGCGTATTGGGAATAAAACGGTTCTTAGACTCACACCAGTCATTTCTATATCTGTCTTATGTTAGCAATTTTATTTTTTGTTCTATCTCTTCACCTCCTCCTTCGGACACAGCAATCTCGATCTTATTACCTTCCCCATCTTCAAAACACAATTTAATTCTATCTTTTCCAAATCTCCTCACTTCCGTTCTAGTCACATCAAAAACTTTCACAGTAGTTGATTTATCTGGTGCCCCTACATTTCTAATCGCCCCATTTTTAATTTCCACCGAGAAATTTTCTATATCTATCACTATCATATACTAAACTGACCTTTGATGGTCATTACTAATTAACCTATCTGGGTTATGACAGCAAATGCCCCATTGATGACACACCTCTGAATACATACCCAAAAATAATTATTGCTGGTACTGAGGCAACCAATATCGCCCTCACCAAAGAAATATTGTGCACTTCTCTCAATCCAATTACTAATAATAATGAACCATATGCTGCACACACAATTCGTAAGGCAGGGATTGTGAACCCTGCAAAAACACAAGGTGCAATTGAATATCCTATAACTTGGACAGTGGCTCCTATACCTCTCCTATTTTCAACAAAAAGACGTAACAATAAAGTTTGAATTGCAGCAACGATGTGGAGTAGGATGGGTGTAATTATCAGCACAGCAATCCCTAAGGAAATAAAATAATACCTGGTATCAATTAACATAAGTCTAGATCCTTCTTCCAATGCTATTACTCCCATCGCAAATATCAGACCATTAGATTGCCTTCCACTCTCAACACGCTCATTAAAAAATATACCCGGATGGGCCATCACTGCAGTCCAATCCGCAACCCATTTCTGTGATAATTTCAATAAATTCAATTTCTATCGTATAGCATTCTCCCAACTTAGTTTAAAAAAATTTCTATTGGAATGCCATCTCTGCTTCCTGATCTTCTTCTTTAACAACATCCAAGCGTTTTCCCAATTTTGTCTCTATCTCTTGATAGTATTCTATTACTTCCTCATCTACACTAGGAGTAATTTTTTCTAGTGCTTTATCGAAATATTCCTGCGTAATTCTAATATTTCCAACCGATTCTGGAATGTCTTCTATATTTACAGAGTTTATGTATTCTCTACCTGCCTCTGAAGCTGCTTCTCGGCATATTGCCGCAATATCTGCCCCATTATATCCTTCCGTTTTTGATGCCAATTGGCCCAAATCAATATCATCTGCCATTGGTTTCTCCGCAGTATGGATTTCAAAAATCGTTCTCCGGGCCGATTCATCTGGCATTGGAATGTGTACTTGGAAATCAAATCTACCTGGTCTTAACAATGCAGAATCAATTAAATCTGGTCGATTAGTTGTTGCTATCACCACTACATTTTCTAACTCTTCCAACCCATTCATTTCTGTCAACAGCTGACTTACTACTCTCTCTGAAACTCCAGAATCTCCTGTATTTTTGCCCCTCTGTGTCGCAATAGAATCAATCTCATCAAAGAAAATAACCACTGGGGCATTTTGACGAGCCTTGGCAAAAATTTCTCTAACTCCTTTTTCAGACTCTCCTACATATTTGTTGAGCAGCTCTGGACCTTTTATAGAAATAAAATTCGCTTCTGATTCATTAGCAACAGCCTTTGCCAATAATGTCTTTCCAGTCCCAGGTGGTCCATATAGTAAAATTCCAGATGCCGAATCTAATCCTAATGTGTCAAACACTTCTGGATATTTTAGTGGCCATTGAACTGCCTCTCTCAATCTTTGTTTGGTCGAATCTAGTCCTCCTATGTCCTCCCATAGGATGTCTGGCACCTCCACGAATACCTCTCTCAGTGCTGATGGTTCAATCCCAACCAATGCATTTCTTAGATCTTCATTTTTTATTTGGAGATTTTCTAAAACTTCAGCAGGTATTTCTTCAGCCTCCAAATCTAGTTCAGGACGTACACGCCTTAGTGCATTCATAGCTGCCTCTCTAGCAAGAGATTCTAAATCTGATCCAACAAATCCGTGTGTTTTATCTGCATATTGATCTAGTTCAATATCTTCTTCCAATGGCATTCCTCTAGTATGGACTTGTAATATTTCCAATCTCCCTTCTCTACTAGGGACTCCAATTTCAATTTCCCGATCAAATCTCCCCCCTCGACGCAATGCCGGATCAATCGCATTCACACGATTGGTCGCGGCTATGACTACAACCTGCCCTCTCTCTTCCAATCCATCCATCAGAGTAAGTAACTGGGCAACAACACGCCGTTCTACATCCCCACTAGCTTCTGCCCTTCGAGGTGCAATTGAATCTATTTCATCTAAAAAAACTATAGATGGCCCCTGCTCCTCTGCTTCTTCGAAGACTTGCCTTAATTGCTCTTCACTCTCTCCATAGTATTTGGACATAATCTCTGGCCCTGAAATGGAGATAAAGTGAGCATCAATCTCATTAGCAACAGCCTGAGCGATCAATGTTTTCCCCGTCCCGGGAGGGCCATGTAACAATACACCTTTGGGCGGTTCGATTCCCAGGCGTTGGAATAGTTCCGGATGTCTCATTGGGAGCTCTATCATTTCCCTAATCTGATCTAGTTCATCAGATAATCCTCCTATATCTTCATATGTTATGTCTGGAACCTCCTGCAATTTTGATTTAATCTCTTTGTCTATTGAAAATTTTATTTTTGTTTTATCCGTGATTTGAACTGGTCCCTTTGGCTTCGCCGAAGCAATAACTACTGGTATTCTCATCCCCGTTTGGAAAATACTGAAATTGATGGGTACTGTTTGACCCACACTAACTGCTCTCCCCCGTAAGCGTGCCCCTATCATTTGCTCAATTTGTGTAAAATCCCCTCCAATTATTCTAACATGCTTTGGAATAGTTGTATCTACACTTTCCGCTTCTTTAACTTCTATTTTTTCAACCTTTACTTTTTCATCAATCCCCACGTTAGCCGCGTGTCTCAATCCCCCGTCCATTCGAATAATTTTTAGACCTATGTCATTCGAATACCCTGGAAATACCTTTCCCACCACTGGGTTTTTTGAAGTTTCCGAACCTTCTATGGAGACATAATCTCCTTCTTGTATTCCTAAGTCTGAGAAATTTTCTCGGCCAATAAATACTAGGCCTTTACCTGCATCTTTCTGGGGCACTTGTTTTACAGTAAACTCCATTTTTATCCTTCATGTTATGATCCATTTATCTAATATATAAATATTACGATTAAAAAACGTGCCACTGCGTATAGTTAATAAATTAAAGCTTGTTTTGCGGTCCCACCCCTTGCCCATCTCCCCTCTCGTTTTAAATCTAATATTTATTGGGGAAATCCTCCCGAAACAACTTCGTCCCTGTATTTTTTAATCGCATTTGATATTTCCATCTTTGCGTTGCCAAATTTCTTAGCAAATGGGGGCGCAGAATCTGAGAGTCCAATAACGTCATCTACTACTAAAACTTGTCCACATGTATGTGGGCCTGCTCCTATCCCTATTGTGGGTATTTCTAATTCATTTGTAATTTCTTCAGCAACGTCCGAAGGAATATGTTCTAATACTATTGAAAAGGCTCCTGCATCCTGGTGTTTCAGAGCAATTTCCTTTATATCTTGTGCACTTTCGGCATCGGTACCTTGCTGATGATATCCCCCCATCTGCCGAATTCTCTGAGGTACTAATCCCACATGAGCCATGACTGGTATTCCTAGATCAACTAGTCTTTTTGTAATAGAAATTGTATGCATTCCACTCTCTATTTTCACCGCATCGGCACCTCCAAATTTCAACATTTTTCCCGCATTCATAATATCCGCCGAATCATCTACCCCTACTGACAGAAACGGAAGATCAGTTACAACTAGGGCGCTTTTGACTCCCCGAACCACAGCAGCTGTATGACTAATCATTTCTTCTACTGTCACCGGGAGGGTTGTTTCATACCCTAGTGCTGTATTTCCTACACTATCTCCCACGAGAATGATGTCTATTCCTACTTCTTCTGCTATCCTGGCTATTGACTTATTATACGCAGTTAACATAGTAATCGGGGGTCCGTTTTTCCCCCACTCCCTGATTTCCGGAACTGTCGGCATATTTTGAATTGGGGTAGCCACAGGTTAAACATGTTCATATTTTAAAATAGATTTCTTTTTCCAACTCCTTTTGTTTAAATCATATAGAGATACATTATTAATATATGCATGGAAATTTGGAATCTGGCAAGGGAGTTGCCAACACTTTAATCTCTGATCTTGATGACCTATTATTTTCCACCGTCTCATTTCTCCCCTTTCCAGGAACCTTGAATCTCAATCAAATTCGACCTATTCCTTCTCTAACTTCTACTGTGGTATATGATGTAAAAAATACTTTGGATAATTGTGAAGGAATTGAACTGACTCCTTGCTCTATCAGTGGAATCAAATCTGCCCTAATCCGCCCATTGGCAGATAACTATCCAAAATCTAAATTTGAATTCGTCGCACCAATCTCTCTGAGAAAACTATTCTCTCTCCACGATGGGGATGTGGTTTCCATTTCCCCCCCGGATGATCTCTGGCATTATGATTTAAGAGCTGATTTGGATTATATAGATAATTTCGATGGCGTGATCTTTGATTTAGATGGAACTCTCACAGATCTCGATGTGAATTGGAACTCAGTCAGAACTGAAATAAGCGGCCTTTTTCCACCTTCAATTGATCCTTTCTCCCGAAGGCCAAATAAGAATGACCACACTCCCATTTATGAACTCGCCCAGAAACATGGTCTCTACGAAGATCTACTTGATCTGCTAGCTTCGCATGAATTTGACGGCACAAAAAATGCAGAACCCTTGCCCTTGGTAAATGCCCTTGGAAATCTAGATTGTCCCATTGGCCTGTGCACCAAAAATTCACACCTCGCTTCTCAGGAAATAGCTGAAAAATTCAATATACATTTCGATTCTCTCATTACTAGAGAATCCACATTCGAGGACAAACCAAATCCTTTCCCATTACAAAAATGTATTGAAGAATTGGGATTATCTCCTGGAAATACATTATTTATAGGAAATGAAAAAACAGATGCAGAAACTGCATATAGAGCAGGGACAAGTTTCTTGCAAGTCAGTCAATTCTATTAATCAAATCTATGGTCTATACTTTTAGCATGTCCGTCCAATCCTTCAGACATAGCAATCGTGGTCACAACGTTTCTAATTTTTTCCAGCGCCTCTTTATCCAATCTTTGGATCGTTGAAATTTTAATAAACGTATCTATTGATACTCCTCCTGTAATTCGGGCACCTTGATTGGTAGGTAAAATGTGATTAGTACCTGATGCATAATCTCCAGCTGCAACCGGGGCATAAGTCCCTAAAAAGATACTTCCTGCACTGCCAATTTTTTCCAATACTAATTTCTCATTCTTTTCCGATGTTTGGATAGAAAGATGTTCTGGAGCATACTCTTCTGCAAATTCGGCCGCATCTTCTATACTATTGGCTACAAAAATCCCACTGTATGGCTTACTTAAACTTTGATCTATTATTTCTTTCCTACATAGTAATTCAGTTTGAATTTCTATCTCCTCTGCAACCTTCTTTGATAATTCCATACTATTTGTTACCAATAATGCAGCCACATTCACATCATGTTCAGCTTGTGCAACCAAATCCGAAGCAACAATCTCTGGCTTAGCAGTCGAATCTGCAATAATCAAGATTTCACTTGTGCCTGCAATAAATTCTATATCTACGTCATCTCTAACTTCTTTCTTAGCCGTGGCGACCCAATGATTACCTGGGCCTATAATTTTATCAACTGGCTCAATCGTTTTCGTACCGTATGCAAGTGCCGCAATACCCTGCGCCCCGCCAGCTGCATATATCTTGTCCACGCCTGCAATATATGCAGCAGCTAGCGTCACTTGGTTCAATGACTTTGCAGCCGGGGTAACCATAGAAATATGCCCGACACCTGCAACTTTCGCTGGGATCACTGCCATTAATACACTAGATGGGTATGATGCAGTTCCACCTGGCACGTATACACCAATTTTATTTATCGCTCGGAACCTTTGTCCCATCTCCCTCCCATCGAAATTTTCGATCCAATCTTCTCTCAATTGTCTCACGTGAAACGCCTCAATATTTTCTGCAGCTGATTTTATCGATAGTTTTATTTCTTCATCAATATCCTCATATGCCAATCTGGCCTTCTCTGTAATGTCTATATCTTCCAATTCTACATTATCAAATTCTAAAGCATATCTCCTTAGCGCCACGTCCCCCTCTTCTCTCACATTATTAATTATATTTCTAACTGATTCTCGTATTTCCTGATTTACTTGATACCGTTTGAGTATAACTTCGCGTTGATCCTCTTCCATCTCGTCTAGGTATCTTATCTGCATATGCCTTATTGGATCTCTATGTGAAAAACCATTTCTACCTTTTCCTTCGCACACGCGCTTCTGTATTCCAACATAGTTATTTTCTATTTAAAATATCTCCCAGAAACTAACCTCCAACATCATAGCTTGGCATCACGCCGCCTCAGCTGGAAGACCCTGTTCCGGGATCTGTAGCGTACCGGGGTTCTCCGTATTTTCATCGTGTCCATTTTAGACAAACTCCAATGGGGACTTCGGAACGCATTCTAACCGTGGCACTTTCTCAAGTTAAATCCTTCCTTTCCATGAATCTCTCTCACCCCTTACTTTTTACTCTATTAACGACAATCTTCGCATATGGTAATATTTCTCTCAGAATCTGAGGTCGAACAATGCTTAGATATGCAAGCTTCCATTGAAGCACTAGAATTGGCGTATAATGCAGATGCTGCTGGAAGGGTTGTTAGCATTCCTCGATCAGATATGATACTTCCACTTGGCCAAAATGATGCGTATGTCTACAAAATTATGTCTGGCATCATACAGGACTTCGGCGTATCTGCCCTCCGTATCCAATCAGATAGAATTAGATGGGAAGGAGGCAGAAAATATAAATTGGGCATGGCACGAAACGAGAAATATGTCGAATATGTTCAAATTTATGACATCGAGACAAATGAACCCTTGTTGATCATGCCTGATGGTTATGCTAGTAAAATGCGTGTTGGGGCAACAAATGCCCTCGGGGCCAAATATATGGCACCATCGTCCGATATCCATACTATGAGTTTACTTGGTGCTGGAAGGCATGCAGGTGGCCAAATAGAAGCATTCGCTGAAATATTTGATCTCGATCAAGTAAATGTATACAGTCCAACTCCACAAAACCGCGAAGCATTTGCCAATGAATGGGACGACAAATTAGATCCCCTTGTTGTCCCCTTTGATACTCCTTCTCAAGCTATATCTGGAACCAATATTCTCGCCTGCGCATCAAATGCAATGCATCCTATTTTCGATGCAGATATGATCGAACCTAAAATGCACGTAAGTGCAATCAAAAACCCTGAAATTCCTGGTGAGGCATTCTCTAAAGTAGACCGAGTAGCAGTAGCAACAACACAACTTCCCTCTGGTCCTCACAACTATGCACCTAGATTTTCAGATTTTGCTCAAAACCTCACCGAAAAGTGGTCAATTCCCGAATTTGACATAGCTTCTGCTCAAGACATTTCTTCTCTTATCTCTGAAAACAAACCCCCTCTATCTGATGAAACAACTCTATTTCTTAATAACATTGGAATCGGAATGCAATTCGCAGCCGTTGGAAAAATTGTCTATGACCGTGCTATAGAAGGGGGATTTGGAAAAGATGTCGACACCGATCTATTTTTACAGTCTGTATGGTGATCCCATTTAATAAAACCATTTGATTTAATGCCATTGAAGACGTAGAAAAATCCTATGTCATCAGATTTACCAACTCTCGCTTCATTTGTAAACGATTTCACCGAAGAATATCGTATCAAAATGGAAAATGCCGTTGAAAAATATTTCACAGATGAATATTTTGATTCCTTAGGTGGGCCACTTGAAATGATGAAAAAACAATTCGCATCTCAAGCATGGAGGGAATTCTATATAGGCTGCTTACCGCCTGCAAGGCAAATGACGCAAATATATGAATTAGGAGATCCATATGATCGCGACCGAGATCTTATAGTTGGTTTAGGTGAACAAATTCGAGATGAAGTCAAACATGCAAAAATATATGCAAACCTATCTGAACAAGTGGGGGTACCATGCGATCTAGCAACTTGGACCGCTGATAATTATGATAGATTAGTTGCAAAATGCCGTCTAGCGACAGAGTGGGAAAAACCACAATACATAGCAGCAGGATTCCAAGTTTCCACCGAAATAGTGGCGGCAGAAACCTCTCGTAGAATGGGTGAGTATGTCCAAGATGACTATCCTGAAATAGCAAAAACACTTTTTGATATAACCTCCGATGAAGGAGACCACATCCATTGTGGCCGATTAATCGTAAAACGATTCGCGACAGAGGATGATTTTGATTTTATGCATGAAATTGCAGAGAAAAAGTATAATGCTGCCTTACGAATCCTTGAATCTCTCTAATCTATGACACAACAAATTTTAAAAATAACCTCTGAAACCAAAGTCCAGTTCTCAGAATCTGCAGAACTACAGAATATCCATCTCCATGATTTATCTTTTGTGGCAGGAGTTGAAACTGATGGCGACCTCATAACTTCTTGTACAATTGACCTATCCAAATTAATACAATCAATGACTCTCTACTCCGCAATGGAAAAAAAGAGAGAAAGTTGGCGTCGCGTACGTAGGTAAATTTCCACTCAAAAAGCCCAATATTTCTTTAAATCTTATATAATTTCAATCGAATGATCAGTAAAGTATGTTCCCACCATCTACATTTACTACTTGTCCTGTTATCATCCCACTTTCATGCCCTAATAGGAACCCAATAACATCTGCAATATCTTCTGGCTGTATTGCTCGCTTGAGCAGCTGACTAGCTTCTGCACGTTCTTGAATTCTATCTTCTCCTCCTTGTAATGAAGCTGGGGAGGCAGTCAAACCTGGCATCATTGTATTCACTCGAATATTTCTATCTGCCAATTCTCTCGCCATAGTTCTCGTCATCCCTACTACTGCAGCTTTGGAAGCAATGTAGTGTATAAGTCCTGCAGTACCTTTTAAAATAGTCCCTGATGATATATTTACAATTCGGGCACCATCATTTAGAGAAGGTACTGCTTCTTTTGTAACAATAAAAACACCAGTAGTATTAACTGACATTACTTTCTCAAATTCTTCCACTGTGATGTCTGTAAATGGTTTAAAATTCCCAATCAAAGGTGCATAATAAGCAGCATTATTAACCAAACCATCTATTTTCGTATCTTTGAACACAGCTCTCATTGATTCCTCATTCGTCACATCTCCTTTACGAAATTCTGCACTACATCCTGCACTTTCTATTTCTTTAACGGCATCTGATCCATCTTGTATATCTGTTATTATTACGTGAGCTCCTTTTGCAGCTACTTTTTTTGCAATTGCCAATCCAATCCCTTGTGAACCACCTGTTACTACTATTGTTTCTCCAGTTAGATCTTGCATATTCGTCCCCTTATCTATACTAAGTGATAAACTGTTTGATCGTTAGATCCATCATCCCACTATTTTAATATCTATGACAAAATGAGATGTACCTGGACTATACCCTTTGATTCTTCTACTCTCTTCAATGTCAACAACCTTCCCCATCTCTCTTGCCACTATTTCAATTTCATCATATGATTGGAATGGATTTGAATCTGCTCTTACCTCATGCAAATGGATCACGCTCCCCTTCCTCGCCACCGAATACGCACCACGCAAGAAATCCTTCGAATCATAATGTCCCATTACAATTCTATCGAACATTTCCCCGTTTGTATCTGTCCATGATTTGATGAATTTCCTACAATCATTCTCTACCGGATATAAATTTTTATCAACACGATTTAGATGGGCATTCTCTTTTAGATATGTTACAGCAGCAGCATTTTTCTCTACTGCTATTACCTCTGCTCCTGCCATGGCCATGGGAATTGAGAAATATCCTATCCCTGCAAACATATCCAATACTAATTCTTCTTTATTTACCATATCTCCCATATTTTTTCTTTCTCCCCTGTTCCCTGGAGAAAACATCACTTCTGCTAGATCTACCCTGTATTTTATACCCCATTCTTTATGCACCGTTTTTGTATTTCTAATACCTGCAATAAATTCTATATCTGGCTTTCTTTGAACTCCTGAAATCCCCCGTCTTGCAAATACAGTTTCTATACCCTGAAATTCTATTAAACATTCTCCCACATCTTCCCTAATAGTGCATTCTTCAGAAAATTGAACCAAGGCGATCCCCCCAATTATGTCCCATGACATGGGTATGTTTTTTATTTCTTTTTCAGAAAACCCCCTCTCCAAAAGTAAATCTCTTATGCCCCCTCCCCGTTTTAGAGGGGCATTTTGGGCTATTATTGTTTTATTTTCCATTTCTCGCCCTTCCCCTTTAATCGGAAGTTCTACTGATATAGAATCGTGAGATACGATCTTTCTAGATGTATCATATATTTGTTTTCTTTTTAAGAATTCAAGTTCTCTTTTTGCTTCCACCTTTCGAACAATAATGGCATTATTCATCATTTGGCAATACGTAAACCCCATCTCTCGTTTTTATCACTTTTGTTTCTTTTAACCCCAATTCAATAAACGTTGGCCTAGTTATTGTAATCGGGTGGTATGTTTCCGGATCCAATATTTGCATCGAATATTCATCATCCATTGACACAATAGACGTTCTATTTGCACTAGAAATATGCTGTATTATGTTCAATCTTTTATCATTTATTTTTCCTTTATACGATTCTCCCGTTGAGATGCAAATTCCCTTTAACACCTCTCCTACACTATTGACTAAAATAGGGCCTCTCTCATCCCCGATGTCTATTATGTCTCCAATAATTACTGCAGGAAGACGAATTAAATAAGCAATTCTATATATTCTATTCCCATCTCTATCTTCTGTCACTAGTGTTTCGGAAGTGGATAATGAACCACCCAACTCTTCGGCAATAGATCTAGATATCTTCTGCCCCAACTTACTAGTTGATATTCGTATATCTATTCCCTCCTTTTTTTCTATTATCTTGGAAATGAAATCATTCCTATCTCCCATCTCCTTTCTCTTCGCTACAATACTATTTGCAATTTCCACTGCACGATTTTTTTCTTTTTCTGTAGGTACCCTGGCCGCCGATCTAATTTGTATTTCCCCCGCATAATAACCCCCTGATTTTTTTCGACATATTTCACATATTTCCCGTATTATTTCAATTTCAATTTTTTTCGTTTCTACTATTTCGCGCCCCCTGACCTCTCCTTCGAATTTACAATCTATTTGTTTAGTTTTTTTATCTATCTCTTTCAGACTAAATCCCCATTTTATCTCCCCAGCATCTACATGAACCTCTAGTTTTCTTTCTATCATTCCAACTATTACTTCTTCTTCTAATCCTTCTCTTATGTCATTCCATCTATTCTTTATATGGATGGCATTACAAACAGAACAAATTTGCATGAGAAATTTATCAGGTATCTTTACTAGTTCGAATTGATCAAAATAACACTCAGAACATAACACATTTTGCCTACTACTTTCCCACTCTACTATTTCTCTCCCCGCTGCCCTTTGCCTCTCCCGATCGATAGTCCCTCCGCAACTTGGACAAAATAAACCCAATTCACTCATCATTTGTATATGATAACTGGGACAAGTTAATCTTGTACCTCCGTTCTCCAATATATATTCGTTCAATTCGGCACATTTTTAATTATCCCTCTACGTATCGAACCACATGGTAAGTTCAACAACATATTCTTCCACACCTGCTACTTGGAAAAAAGACCGAGGTTTGCAATTACGCATGATTTTAACTACCTTCTCTTTATTTGCCATCTACATCTTTTTCCTCGTATCAATTACCACATATTTTGACGTGGGCCTAGTAGGAATGGCAGGGCTATTCGGAATATTTTCACTAGTCCAATGGTACTTCTCCGACACATTGGCTTTGCGTTCTATGCGCGCACGAGTAGTCGATCAAACCGAATACCCTGACCTCCACGCTTCTGTAACACGCCTCGCCTGGCAAGCCAATATTCCTGTGCCCAAAATAGCAGTTGCACCCACTAAATTACCAAATGCCTTCGCAACTGGAAGGTCTAAGAACCACGCTGCAGTTTGCGTCACTGAAGGCCTTTTGAGACTCCTAGATGAAGACGAATTAGAAGGTGTAATCGCACACGAATTAGCACATATTCGAAACCAAGACGTTACTACTATGACCATTGCATCTTTCCTATCTACCATCGCATTTATCATTGTTAGATGGGGCTTCTTTTTCGGAGGTATGTCGAGGAATAATAGGGGGTCAGCACCCATCTATGCAGCAATAGCCATTTCTTTCGCCGTTTGGATAATTTCCTTCTTACTGATAAAAGCACTCTCCCGATACAGAGAATTCGCTGCCGATCGAGGCGCCGCAGAGATAACTCAAAATCCTGCTGCACTATCCTCTGCACTCCGGAAAATTTCTACTGGAATTTCGATGCTACCTCCTGAAGAGGAATTCAAATCACAATCAGAAATGAATGCATTTTTTATAATTCCCATTAGACTAGGGTTCATTGGAAAACTTTTCTCAACACACCCTCCTATGGAAGAGCGAATAGAACGCCTCAACGAACTCCAATATAATTTCTAAATCGCAAAAATTAATTTTTTTCCTTCGCGATCTGATATGTTTGAATTGCAACTCCTATCAGTGCTAGTATTCCTCCTCCCCAAATTAGTTCTCTTTGATGAATATATTCTCCATATAATAATAATACTAGTCCCACAACCATGATTCCCAACGCAATCCCTAATACATTTAGATTTTTGTCCATATTCAAGGTCACACTGCCAGAGATATAAAATTCATTATATTTTATTCGATTTAGAAACTATGCATTTATTGTATTTTTTTTAGAAAAGATATATAAAATGGATTGCATGCTACCATTTTCCATCTTCCTTAATTTATATTTTCACTTTCGCTCTACTGTATACGGAAGTTTATATCCTCTCTCTCCTAATCTCAATCTGTTATGGAACCAACTACCTCCGAACAACAAGAAACTCCGCAAAAAATTGAGTCTTCACTAGAAGATTTACCCGGAGTTGGGCCTGCCACAGCAGAGAAACTACGCGACAGTGGATTTGATTCATATCAAGCCATAGCAGTAGCAAGTCCTATGGAATTATCTAGTACCGCAGACATAGGAGAAAGCACTGCAGCAGATATTATACAAGCAGCTAGACAAAGTTCTGACATAGGCGGATTCGAAACTGCCACTGAAGTCAAGAAAAGAAGAGATTTAATTGGAAAACTAACTTGGGGCGTAACTGCAATAGATGATTTACTAGGTGGGGGTGTAGAAACCCAATCTATAACTGAAGTATATGGTCAATTTGGTTCAGGCAAGTCTCAAGTCACTCACCAACTCTCCGTGAACGTCCAACTCCCTCGGGAATTAGGTGGACTTGAAGGATCTGCTATCTTCATAGACACAGAAGATACTTTCCGACCCGAGAGGATCGATGATATGGTTCGTGGGCTTGATAGTGATATACAAGCAGCAACCATGCGTTTGCACGATATCGAAGGTTCTCCAGAAGACGAATTAGCAATCGAAGCCTTAGTTGAATCCATTCTCGAGAATATTCACGTTGCAAAGGCCTTCAACTCCAATCATCAAATGTTACTTGCACAAAAGGCAAAAGAACTAGTTGGGAAATCAATGGATTCTAAATTTCCTATCAAACTTGTTTGCGTCGACTCACTCACCGCACATTTCCGTGCTGAGTATGTTGGTAGGGGCACCCTGGCATCTCGCCAACAGAAGCTCAACAAACACCTCCATGATTTAATGCGAATAAATGATTTATACAATGTCGCAACTCTTGTAACAAATCAAGTATCTTCCAATCCCGATGCTTTCTTTGGCGACCCCACTCGTCCAATAGGAGGAAACATACTTGGACATACTTCCACTTTCCGTCTATATCTCCGAAAATCAAAAGGGACTAAACGTGTAGTCCGTCTGGTAGATGCTCCCAATCTAGCAGATGGGGAGGCTATTATGCTAGTTGAAGGTGGGGGCTTAAAACCAGAATAGAATTGCACCAAGTTTAAGAAATATTTTGATTTATTTTCATCTTTATTGCAATTTTGATAATTGTTCTTGGGCCTGTTGACTCAACTTTTCACCTTGTGTCTTTAACCCATCTATCGCTTCTGAAATTTTTTCCATTCTATCTACTAATGTTTCTATTCTTTCTTCTAGAAGGCTTCTTACTTTCTCTTTATTGCTAACTTTAGAATACCCCCCTCCGATCCCAATAATAAAATCATCTTCACTTGCAACTGACGCACGGATGTAGGTTTCACTACCAAGTGGTACTTGGATAGTAGCTCCAGTTGAGATAGATTCTATTGTTGAAATTGCCATTTCAACGTCTTCTTTCAATATTTGTAAATTCTGTAGCTCACCATGGAGTGCTTCTAACCTACCCTCTATCTCCATCATCGTCTGCGATAGTGCTTGAAGTTCTGGGTTAGCTTGACTCATTGGACAAGACCTCTTCGATTATAACCTGATTCCGTTTTAAACGATGTTGGCTACCAAAATTCGCATAACAATGTTCCATAGCTAAATCCGAATTTTGGGCATCTACGTCCACTTTGAAAGGGGCCCATTGCGCACCCGACCGAAAACGACCTTGAATTGAGAATATAGGCATACAGTCTCATGAGATACCGCGTGGCAAGAATCTTACTAATCAATTATCTAAAACTATCTGCATGGATTTTTTTGGGAAATGCACCCATATCTCCCTTCCCTTTTTTAAATTTTTAATTTCATTGTGATCCAAAGGTACATTCACTCTAATGTTTTCTTCCACCCCTTCGATATTCAATTCGACGGCATATCTGTGGCCCTTAAATATTTTTTCAATAATCTCCCCCTCCATCCAATTTATTCCTCCCCCTTGCGTACCTAGAATGATGTCATCCGGACGAATGGACACATGTATTGTTTCCTCATTTCCATTTTGTTCAGCCACTATTTCCAAGTTATAAGGTCCCCATCCAACCACCCTTTCATTTCCACTCTTCTCTTTCATTTCCATCCTCAAAATATTCGATTCCCCTGTTATTTCTGCAGCTATTATTGTAGTAGGCTTTTTAAACACATCTTCTGGAGTTCCAATCTGGCAAATTCCCCCTTTCGACATAATTGCAATTCTATCTCCAATTTCCCATGCAATTTCCCTATCATGGGTCACATATACCACTGGTATCTTAACCCGCTTCAATATTTTTCTAAGGTCTGGGGCCAATTTCTTTCTAACTGGGTAGTCTAGGCTACTTAGGGGTTCGTCCAATAATAATATTTTTGGCATAGAAATTATGGCACGTGCCAATTCCACGCGATTTTTTTCTCCACCTGACAATGCCCCGACCGAACGATCTAGTATATGTTCAATTCCAAAAATATCAACAATTTTATTTATATCTTCCTCAGTTGAATTTGCATACTTGATATTTTCCAACACCGTCATGTGTGGAAACAGTGCATCCTCTTGAAACACGATAGAAACACCTCTATTTTCTATTGATTCTTCTGACACTCTTTCATTTCCAATTATTATCTCTCCACTATCTAGTTGTGATATCCCCGAAATTACATTTATCAGTGTTGTTTTTCCAGAACCAGATGGCCCTAATATGACAAGAATTTCATTTTCAACAATCAAATCTAGTGGGCCTAACAAAAAATTCCCCAATGATTTGACCACTGATTTAATATGAAGCATAATCTCCTCCAATTTCTTTCCCCATTCTGCCAATTAAAACAATCACAATCATTGAACTTACTAGTAATATCATTGTCATTTGGAATGCATTTCCAATCCCTCCTGTTATGAATGAAACCCATATTTGAGTTGGCATGGTCCTTGGGTAGTATGCCATCATTACAGTTGCACCAAATTCCCCCATGGCTCTGGCAAATGCGAGCATTGCCCCTGCAATTATTCCTTTCATTGATAAAGGCAATGTAATTTTCCAAAAAGTTTGAATTTTGGTTTTCCCTAGGGATCTCGATGCATATTCTAGTTTCTCATCCACTGAATCAAACCCCACCTTTGCTGAGATCACAATGAATGGAGATATGACAAATACTTGTGCAAGTATTATTCCTATCATCGATTGAGTCAATTCAATCCCTGATGAAGCTGCTAGTGATCCTATTATTGAACCTGGTCCCAACAATGTAAGTAGTACCATTCCACTGACTATTGGAGGGAGCAACAGTGGTAAAAATACTATAAATAAAACGAAATCTTTCAAACTAGATCTATCCCGGGATAGGAAGTATGCTAACGGAATTCCTAACATGCATGAAATCACCACGCTCATGGCAGAGGTGCTCATCGACGTAATTATTGCAGATGAAATTCCCCCTCCCATGCTACTTATTCTTCCGTATTCATTTCCGCCCCAAAATACTAATGAAAAAATAGGAGCAATGTAGTATATTACAAGAATTCCCCCCAATAACTGTAAGATTGATATTTTATTCTTCACGACGTTATGGCCCTTTCAATTTTTTTTGGAATGTCTCCCAAAATTCTTGGATATCTCTCTGGAAGCACGAAACCCGATTCTAGTAGATATCCTCCACTAATGTGATTTTGGAAAACATCTATTACCTCCGAGTCCGTTTTTTCCGTCCAGATGGTAGAAGCATATTTTATTACATCCCCGGTGATTTTTTCCCCAGTTTGCAATTTATATTCTGTCTTGGAATACCATTCATCTACTTTTTCTGGAGAACCTAGATTGATTTCGGAAGGTAACTCCACATAATCATATCCTCTCTCAACAGCCATGTTCTTGTATACTATTGCCACATCAACTCCTCCTATTTCGAAATAACTCATCAACTCGATCTCTGGGAGTACTAGACTTTTAGACAGAATCTTTTCTTTGAGATTTGCCTCTTCATAATACTGTTCTGATAAATCTAATAAAAATAATGTCCGGTACCCTAATGGATCTAAATCAGGGTCGGTTCTCCCTATTTTCATGTCATATTCTAATATCGGTTCATACCATTTTTTTAGACCACTATCTGCAATTAATTTTCCAGCATCTGTATCTTTATTATAGGCAATCACCATTTGATTCGTGGCAAATTCGACGTGCCATTTTGGCTTTATCACTCCTTCAAATAGTATGGGATCTGACACTGAAATTATATCTGGATTTTTCAATCCCGCTTTAACCATTTGTGCAATGGAAACTGACCCATGTGCTTCAATCCTTAATGGAATTTGAACTTCATTTTTCAATCCCCTCTCCATTGATGTAAGGAGACTACCTGCTACCAAAAAATAAATAGATTCGCGATCAAATGATTTCCCACCTTGCAGGCGTTTCTCGCTTTGATCTATACATCCAGCTAGGCCTCCTATGGAAGAAATTAAAATCAATTCTCTCCGTGTTATCTGCATTTCCCTCCCTCTTTTCGTATCCACTTACTTTTCCTCTGTTATAATACTTTTCATTATGTCCTATCAGACATAACCCCTTTATATGTCAGTATTCTATACCATCTATGGAAAATGAATTCGATCTCCATTTCCGAATTGGTCCTATTACCTTTACTTCCAAAGATGCCATTCTCTTACAATCTGTGGAAAAACATGGATCTCTTAATTCTGCGGCTTCTTCTCTCGGACGATCTTATTCAAGAGCCCACAAACGTATCCGACAACTAGAAAATTATTCTGGACCTCTGTTATCCCGGACACGCGGTGGTAAGGGCGGCGGCGGGAGTTCTCTTACAAAAAATGCATATGATTTGTTGGATCGCTTCTCGCGATTAGAAATCACTTTTGCCGACATTCTTGGAACCGAAGAAATAGTCCTAGAAGGAAACGTATTATCTCGAGACGGCGAACTAGCTACAATACTCACCTCTGCAGGGCCTATTTGCGCTCTTCTTTTTACAGACGCGGAACATGTACAAATATCTTTAAGATCCGATTCAATCACTCTTCATTCTCCCCCTTTTACTTCTTCTTCTATAGTAACAAGTGCACTAAATAGGTTCCTTGGAGTTATCCTTGCAATCAATACTCACCAGGCCATCGCAGAAGTCACCTTTGACATAGGATCAAACATAACAATGACTGCTCTCGTTTCCATGGAAAGCCTCTATCAATTAGATTTCCAAATTGGATCTCCTGTAGTGGCTACATTCAAAGCAACATCTACCCGGGCAGTTCCCTTTCATTCTTGATGTAGCTATTCAAATATTCTCTTTATTTCTTCAATCCCAGCAATCAATTTGTCAACTTCTTCTATTGTGTTGTATAAATAATAAGAGGCTCTAACTGTCCCTGAAACGCCCAACACTCGGTGCAATGGATGTGTACAATGTTCTCCCGCACGAATTGCAATACCATGATCATCAAGAATAGATGCGATGTCGTGTGCGTGAGAAGATCCTAAATTAAATGATACCAATCCGCCCCTTTCTTCTCCTACAGGGGGGCCATATATATCTACACCTCCCATTTCCGAAAGAGACACCATTGTGTACTCTGCTAGTTCATTATCGTGGCGCCAAATGTTATCAAGGCCAATTCCTTCAAGATATTCTGCAGCTTTGGAAAGTGCAATTCCTTGACAAATTGGAGGGGTACCTGCTTCAAATTTCCATGGAAGATCATTCCATGAAGATGAATCAAATGTAACCTTTCTAATCATCTCTCCACCATACATAAATGGTTCCATTTTTTCTAGTATCTCTTCCCTCCCATAAAGGCAACCAATCCCGGTTGGACCTGCCATTTTGTGTCCAGAAAAAGCATAAAAATCAACATCCAATTCTTTAACATCAATCGGCATACTAGGTGCCGCCTGTGCCCCATCCGCCAATACTAAACTCTCATTTTCATGTGCCATTTCTGATAGTTCTTTCACCGGATTCACTGTCCCAAGAACATTAGATACATGCACTAAGGACATCATCTTGACATGTCTATCGATTATCTCATTTGCATGTTCCATATCTAGTTTCCCAGAATCATCAACTCTAATGTATTTCACAGTGGCACCCGTTCGCTTTCCAATCTGTTGCCACGTTACTAACGATGCATGATGCTCCATTTCTGTAAGTACTATCACATCACCCTCTCCTAGTTCTTTTAACCCCCAAGCTTGCGCTACTAGATTAATAGATTCAGTAGTATTTTTCGTGAAAATCATTTCTTCACGATCCGATCCTCCCACGAATTCGATCATCTTATCATGTGCTTCTTCATATGCATTGGTCGCATCCACGCTCAATTTATGCGTACCTCTGTGTATGTTAGAATTGATTTTTTTATAGTAATTTTCTATACATTCACATACCACATTCGGTGTGTGAGAAGTCGCAGCACTATCTAGATATACCAATGGGATTCCTTCTCTGACTTCTATATCTAATATTGGGAATTCCTTCCTTATTTTTTCCGTGTCGAGTATATCTGATCCTGCCATTCTTTCTATTTGTTATTTCTGCTCGAAACATAACACTCTTTCCAAATCTCTTACTAAAAAATTAGGTTTTATTTAATAAATCTATAATGAATTTTAGACCTTACGACCTTACTATGGTCTCTATTCTTCCACCTTCATAAACGCACAAATTGAGCATGAAGAACCTCTCCTATCTCTAGAACATTCTCTTCACTGATCATTCCCATTTCTATTGCCAATCGAATTGATTTATCCCCTGTTATATTTGCTATATTGGCATTTCTTAAACTCTCTTTAATAGTTTCTTCATCTGCTTCTTCTCCTAAATAAAAAGATTCTGTAACCGTCAATGAAACATCCCCCTTTTTGAACGTCATTCCCATTATTTCCACATCACATAAAGAGACGAATAAACCTTGCTCAGTCACCCGTTCCTTCAAAATCATCTTTTTATCTTTCATGTTTTCAATTTTATTTTTCTCTCATTGACTCAATAGCTTCACTAATTCTGCCCCCCTCTTCGTAATCTCCCACGCCATCACAAGATCTCAGTTTTTCTTCAAGCACGTTTATACTTCGATATCCCAATCCTATTGCATTATCCAAACAAGGCAAAGCCTGATCAAACAACCCTCTCTCGTTAAGGAAGAATCCTCTGTTATACCACGCCTCAGCAAATCTTTCATCAACCTCGATGGCTTTTTCAACATGTTCTAGTGCCTCCTCATCTTTCCCAAATTCCCACAGTGCAAATGCTAGATTATTTTCTGCAGTCGCTCTGTGTTTCCCCTTCTCATCACTTACTATAGCTTCTCTAAACGATCCTATGGCCTCATCCCACTCTTCTAACTCCGAATGTGATACTCCTTTGTTCACCCATGCTTCTTGAATCACTTCTTTGTCATCTGAAAACCAAATAATGCGCGAAAATGAATCAATAGCCTGTTCGAACATATCTATCATCATATATGATATTCCAATTTCCATCAAATCATCTACTTCCACCAAATCCTTGGGTATGGTGGATTCATCTAATAAATCTGGCAAGACATGGGAATCAACCGGATCTATGTATCTAGGATCTATATCCACCGTCAATACTCTAGGATCTATATCAAATCCCTCATATGGATTCTCATTCCCCCGCCGTTCATTCCTACTATCTCTTCCTTCTTGTCCGACCATGCTTTTATTACATGCTCGACGAAAGTTAAGCCCTGCGACCTCCATTTTCATTATACATCTCCTCTATATCCCTTCCCCATTTACAACCACTCGTATTAATTTGAGATAAAACAGAAAGGATAGCGTTTTAATATACTAAGGAATAAGTACACCCCATCCATGGTCAAGAAATCTAAAGCTAAGAAAAAAAGATTAGCCAAGCTTGATCGTCAGAATAGTCGAGTCCCTGTTTGGGTTATATTAAAAACCAACCGAGGGACTCTCCAAAATCCAAAACGACGTCATTGGCGCCGGAGTAATACAGACGAATGAGTTCAAGTAATTTCGATGAAAGGGTAGTTACAATCCCCCTACGCGACGTAAATGCGGTTCCTTCTTACAAACGTGCAGACAAAGCAATGTCTCTTATCCGGCAATATCTAGCAAAGCATTTTAAAGTTTCACTCGAAGAAATCCGGATTGATCCTTCCATCAACAAAATAGTTTGGGCACGTGGACAATCTCACCCGCCCTCAAAAATCCGTATCCGTGCAGCATTATTTGAAGAAGATGGTCTCAACGTAGTAGAGGCGGAGCATGCAGCTTAGCCGTGTTTAGGACTAATATCTCTGGTGTTTCTTGTATTGGTGTATTTCTCACAGCCACTGATGACTATCTATTCACTAGACCTAATTTAGACCCGGCCTTATTGGATAGTTTGTGTTCTGAATTAAAAGTAGATCCTATAGAAACAACAATAGGGGGGTCTATTACAACAGGTTCACTTCTGTGCGGAAATAACAGCGGCCTCCTTGCAAGTTCTCAACTAACCGAATCTGAGAGAAAAACGATCATTTCTGAAGTTGATTTGCCTCTTGAAACAATACCAGGAAATATCAATGCTGTTGGCAATATATTATTAGCAAATGATCACGGAGCTTTTGTTCACGGACGTCTACATGAAAAAGCAATATTTGCCATCGAACAGATCCTCGATGTGCCTGTGATCTGTTCTACTATCGCAGGAATACCAACCGTAGGAACTGCAGCTGTAGCCACTAATAATGGGGTTCTATGTCCCCCTTTGACTTCTGATATAGAACTCAGTCAATTACAAGACCACTTTGAAGCTCCGGTAGATGTCGGATCTATCAATTTCGGGAGCTCTCTTATTGGGTCGGGCCTAGTTGCAAATGTCCATGGGTACGTATCTGGAGGAAATACTACCGGGCCCGAACTAGGTAGAATTGAAGAAACACTTGGCTTTCTACCCGAATAATTCTTCCTCACGCAACAATCATAAATATTTTAATACTCAACGCCATACCCAACACAAATATGTCTTTGGGTGCTGATATGTATCGCCAGCAAATTTTGGACCATTATAAACATCCACGTAATTATGGTGCATTAAACGATCCGACATTCACTCACACTGGTGAAAACACATCTTGTGGAGATGAATATACCTTTGATATAAAATTAGACGACCAGGAAACCACAATTATCGCTATAGCATTCAGAGGTGAAGGATGTGCAATAAGCAAAGCAGCTGCTAGTATGCTCTCCGAAGTCGTCATAGGGAAAACAATTGATCAAATTCATGATATGGACCGGGATGATATCTTAGAATTACTAGGAGTCGAAGTAACTCCAATGCGGATTAAATGCGCCGTATTGGCTGAGAAAATAATCCAAGATGGCATCCGATTGTATAAGGCGGCATAGAAAATGTTCGAAAGTCTAAAATCTTCTTTCACACGTTTCAAAAAAGATCTTAAATCCAATTTCACCGAGGTTCCACTTGACTCAAACATCCCGCCCCAACCCACTCCCATGGAAGAACCACTCGTGGAAAACATTAGCCTCACAAAAAAAGCTTCTTCCCTTGCACAAGGCAAGGTGATTTTCGAAAGCAAGACCCTCTCTGGCCCCCTCCACGATTTGGAATTGGCACTTTTATCTTCAGACGTGGAATTAAGTGTTGCAGAAACTATCATCGATTCTGTCCAACAGGATCTTGTTGGAACTCAAAGAAAAATAACGAAAGGAATAGATGTAGTCGTAGAAGATACTTTGAAAAAAGCATTATTGTCTGTCCTGGATGAGAGCACATTTAATTTCGAATCATTCTTATCTGATCATTCCTCACCACTTGTAATAATTTTTGTCGGTGTAAATGGAGTGGGCAAAACAACAACTCTAGCTAAACTTTCCCACACCCTTGATTCAATGGGACATTCCACCGTACTAGCGAATGGAGATACATACCGGGCTGGTGCAAATGAACAACTTCATGTCCACTCCGAAGCCCTAGGAAAAAAACTCATTACCCATCAGCAAGGAGGAGACCCAACGGCGGTTCTTTACGATGCTGTAGAATATGCAAAAGCACATAATATAGATGTAGTCCTATGTGATACTGCAGGTCGACTCCACACAAATAAGGATCTCATGTCTCAGCTAGAAAAAATCAATCGTGTGGTTTCTCCCGATCTAACAATTTTCGTCGACGAAGCGATAGCAGGTCAAGATGCTGTCAACCGTGCACGCGATTTTAATGAAATGGCACCCATCGACGGAATCATTTTAACAAAGGTTGACGCAGATACTTCTGGGGGGGCAGCCATATCTATTGCACATGCTCTAAAAAAACCAATACTTTTTTTAGGATCTGGCCAAGACTACTCCGATTTAGAACCTTTCAATTCAGTTTCCTTTGTTGATAATTTGTTAAATTAACCATTTTTCTATCAATTTACGGGCGAATGGGATCTAGAGTAACTGATTTATTTTTCCCAACCCATCTAGCTATTATGACCGAATTCGAGGAGTTATTGTCATTTTTGACACCTCGGCATGAAAATGCTGCTCTAAAATCATATCAAAATACCACCGCAATAGCTTGTCCTGCATGTGACAAACCTTTCCACAACCTTATAATCTGTAAAAAAGATTTGACTAGTTTAAATTTAGACGAACCAATGAATCTCTGCATCACAACAACTCCCAACGGATCTCCTATGATTTTCTCACATAAACAATAGTCATTTAATTTCTCTTTTTCTACACTGATAACGATTTAAAGCCCTGACATCTAACATTATCGATGGTATTGGGTGATCTAGGAACTTCATTGCGGACTTCTCTGGACAAACTTCGAGGAAAATCTCGTATCTCCGAAGAGGAATTAAGTGAAGTTATTAAAGACATTCAAAGGGCACTTTTGGGTGCAGATGTTGAGGTCGAACTAGTTATGTCCCTCTCCGATTCAATCCGAAAACGAGCTAGTAACCAAGAACCTCCTCCTGGGGCATCTGCAAGTGACCATGTTCTCAAAATAGTCTACGAAGAGCTTGTCAATTTAATTGGAGGTAGTTCTAATATTCCTCTCCACCCTCAAAAAATCCTTTTGGTAGGATTGCAAGGATCTGGGAAAACAACAACAGCAGCAAAACTCTCTAGATGGTTCTCCACAAAAGGACTTTCTTCTTCCATAATTCAAACAGATACCTTCCGACCTGGGGCATATGATCAAACAAAACAAATGGCAGAAAAAGCGGAAGTAACTTTCTATGGGGACTCTAGCTCTAACGACCCCCTGGAAATACTGCAATCTGGAATGAAATCGGTTCAAAACACAGATGTATGTATTATTGACACCGCAGGAAGACACGCACTTGAGGATGATCTCATCTTGGAGCTTAAAAAGATAGATAACATCGCAAAACCAGACCTATCTTTCCTGATAATTGATGCCGCCCTCGGGCAAGGTGCAAAAGATCAAGCTAAGTTATTCCATGAAGCTATAGGCATAGATGGAGTCATTATAACTAAATTCGATGGCACCGCCAAAGGAGGTGGGGCACTCACGGCGGTGAATGAAACAAACACCTCTATAGCTTTTATCGGCTCTGGAGAGACCATCCATGATTTTGAGAGATTCGAACCAAATGGTTTTATTTCTCGCTTACTCGGAATGGGGGATCTTAAACAATTAACAGAAAGACTCGAACGGGCCATGCAAGAATTTGCAGACGAAGAAGAAGATTGGGACCCCATGTCTCTACTAAAAGGGCCCTTTACTCTTCTTGACATGCGCCGGCAAATGCGTGCTATGAATAAAATGGGGCCTTTAGATCAAATCATAGACTTAATGCCAAGCTTTGGTAAAGGCCCCTTGAATAATTTGCCAAATGATGCAATCGACCTGACAAAAGATCGACTAGTGATATATGAGATAATCATGGATTCTATGACTTCTTCCGAATTAAAGAATCCTCGGACCATTGGTGCCAGTAGAATCGAGAGAATCGCTAGAGGTTCTGGCGTAGGTGAAGACGAAGTCCGAGAGTTACTTTCACAACATCGTAATATGGAAAAAGGAATCAAACAAATGCAAGGACTCGGGCAAGGTGATATAAAACGAGCAATGAAAAGGATGCAAAAAGGAGGTGGGATGGGAAATATAGATTTATTTAAATAATCTATCTTTTTATTCAAATCGAAATACGGTGATGTTTTAACAATTCCAATTCTCTCTGACTAACATGTCAGAAGGAGATGATCAACATGAACCTCCGGAAACTTACTCTCCAAGCCTATCTTGAAGCACTTCCAGCTCTTGTTCTTAGCAGCCTTGGTGGGATCATCGCAGGCTTAATTCTTGGAAGCATGACAAACGAATTACAGTCCATTCCTGGATTGTTAGTACTCATCCCTGCTCTCCTCGCCATACGAGGTAATGTTTATGGTTCTCTCGGAGCTCGAATTTCAACAGGGCTTCATCAGGGTTTCATAGAGCCCAGAATCTCCTTTTCTGACCAAAGAGTAAACGCAGCTGTTATTGCATCATTTCTTAATGCATTATTTGCAGCAGCAATAGGGGCCACATTTGCCTATTTTTTACTCACACTCTCAGCTGAACCAGTTGTGCCATTGCAGATCTTATTATCTATTGCCCTAATAGCGGGAATACTTTCTGGAACTGTACTCATAACGGCAGTTATTTCTGTAATTTTCACCGCTTACAGAAATGGACTGAATCCTGATACTATCGTAGGACCTCTAGTTGCAACCATAGGAGATATTTTTGGTCTCTCCTTTCTACTTATCGCAGTCCGAATAATCATGGGTGGTGGCTAAATGACTTGGTCCATTCGCTCCATTGTTAAAACAATGCTACCTATCTTGGCGGCTCTCACTTCTCTTGAAATAGCCATGGGATTAGTTTTGTCTTCGTTTCAATCCACTCTCTTCTATTATCCTTCTTTATTGATTCTAGTCCCTGTTATCATTGGAACTGCCGGTAGTCTTGGCAGTACACTTTCAGCTAGACTCTCCACTGCATTTCATCTAGGCCTTCTGGAATTCAGATATGATAATCACCACTTAATTGGAAATATACTCTCAACAATTGCACTTTCTATTACTATCTTTCCTCTTATTGGAATCGCAACATGGGCAATCGCAACATGGGCTTTCGAACCCATTCTGAGCCCATTCCAAATACTTTCAATAACTACTCTCAGTGGCCTACTTATTTCTATCTTCACAGTGATAGTTGCCTTAGTTACTACCTATGGGTCCTATCGACTCAAACTCGATCCAGACGATGTAGTTATCCCTATTGTGACTAATTTATCCGACGTTTTTGGCATATTCGTATTTTTGGCCATTGTTCTCTTACTACTATAATTTCCTTAGATGATTTTTGAGATCTGCAAATGGAGCTCTTCAATTGTCCCTGAATTTTCTATCCCAATTTCTGCATCTCCCATCGCATTTTTCAAACCAAATCCCAATTCCCTCTCATCTCTTTGTTTCAAAGTTTCTATTTCTGGATTGTCCCTCCCTCTGCTATTGATCCTCTCTAAACGCAATTTGAAAGAAGATTCGACTCTTACCAATTTGAACTCCTCTCCAAATTCTCTTCTAAATACTTTCACTTCATCCCCCGAACGTATGCCGTCAACTACCATTCTATTTTTAGTTTTTCGCATTTTTTGTATTAGAGGAACCGTTAATGTTGCTATGGCATCATTTCCCAATTCATCTCTAATCTTCTTTGCAACTTCTCCGTGATGATCTGCTGGTTCTAGCCCCCGTTTTAAACATTCTTCCCTAATAACATCCCCCATCGATATGACTGGTATTCCTCTCTCTCTGGCATAATTAGATATCTCTGTTTTTCCACTTCCTGGAAGTCCAACGATTCCAATTATGTCCATAAATCTCCTTTATTTTGTACGAGCTTAATCTCTCTTACTCACCAACGTTGAACCCTGCTATTTTTGTCCCCTGAAAACACTAGTAAATATAGGACACGTAGCTCAGCCTGGACAGAGCGTCGGACTTCTATCCTCTTCACGTATCGTGTCGGGGGGAGTCATCCGATGGTCGCGCGTTCAAATCGCGTCGTGTTCGTGTTAACATTGTGATGGGGTCGAGTTATGGGGATGTGTAACATTAAGTAAAGTTAAACCATCCATTTTCCTTCTCAACTATTCAATTGAAACTATTATATTCTCCACCGATTCTAATGCCAAATCCAAATTATTAACATCCGGACCTCCTCCTTGTGCAAACTCAGCCGATCCTCCGCCACTCCCTCCTATTATTTTCGCTAGTTCCTTCATCACTACATCTGCACGTATGTTCTTTCCTTCTGGAATTGCCACAACTATCTTGCACCCTTGTTCTCCACTACCTAGAATTGCAATTTTCCCCTTTTCGACTATGGCATTTGCAATTTCTCTAAGTTGTTCCATACTTGTGTCAATTCTCTGAACAACTATTGTCAAACCATTTATTTCAATCCCTTCCATCTCTCCCTCTCCACGATTTTTCGCAATTTCTCGTCTTAAACTTTCTATATGTTTTCCCCTTTCTTTCCATTCTTCAAAAAATCTTTGTGTAGTTTTGGGGACTTCTCCTGGAGAAATATTCAGCATATTCGCACTTTCTACTAGTATATCTTCTGTTTTCTGTATCTCTAGCAAAGCTGCATCACCTGCAGCAAAAATTATTCTCTCCACTCCATCTTGAATCCTTTCTGTATTTATGATCTTGACAAACCCAATATCTCCGGTTCTTTCTACATGCGTACCTGCGCAAGCTTGTATGTCTTCTGCAACATGAATCAGTCTGATATCTACTCCCTTTGGTATTCCCCCTTGATACAAATCAAATCCATATTTCTTCTCTGCTTCGTGTCTGTCGAGCCATTCTTGTTTTACCCCTGTATTCTCTACAATAATGTCGTTAGCTATTGATTCAATATCTCTTATATTTTGTCTACTTAATTTTCTATAGTGTTGGATGTCCACCCTCGAGTTATCTATTCCTTTCTGGGCTCCTGCCTGTCGTATGTGGTCTCCTAGCAATTGCCTAGCAGAGTGCACTAAAATGTGAGTTGCTGTGTGGTGCCTCATCAATCGAGTTCTTCTTTTACCATCCACTTCTCCCTCTATGCTACTCCCCACTGCAATATCTCCATCAACACTGTGGAAAATAATCCCATTTTCTATCTGAACGTCTACTACATTCACACACGCACCATCCTTCGATATAATCCCAATATCTGACGGTTGACCACCTCCTTCTGGATAAAACAAAGTACGATCTAAAATCACTTCAAAAGATCCATTTTTATTGTCTATTACGTCCACCACTTTTGCATCAAATCTCATCTCAATTGGATTTTCATAATACAATCTTTTAGTTTTATGAACTCCCGTTTTCACCTCTTTGAATTTTTCTACCTTTGTTTGTTTTTTATTTTGCCTTTTCTCATGACGTGAAGCAACAAGAGAATAAAAATCATTGGGGATGTCTACCGTTGCTCCTGCCCCTTCTGCTATCTCTCTCACCATTGAAGGCTGAATTCCTTGTGAATCATACAACTCAATCAATTTTTCAGTTGGTATTGGTTTATTCAATTTAGAATGATCTTTAGCTATCTGGTCCACTTTCCTAGATCCTCTCTCTAATGTCTCTGCATATCTCTCAATTTCTGCACAAACTATATCTCTAATTACACCACGATTTTTATATCCAATTTTCTCTGCCTGTATGTCTATTAATTCTTCCAATCGAATCTTCACACCCGTAGAATTGCATAATCTATCTGCTCTCCTAATAACCATTCTTGCAAGGTAACCTGTCCCTACATTGGATGGGACTATGCCATCTCCTAACATAAATGCCAAAGCTCTACAGTGATCTGAAATGGCATATATCGATTCCATGGGGGTCATCAGCCGTTCTAGTTCTTTTTTATCAACTCCCAACTCTCCTGCAATCTTTTCTCTAGCAACATCAAATGTTTCCGATGCATCTACATCTAGCTCTCCCGCCAATCTAGATGCTTTGTACAACAATTTCTTCTCATCTTCTGTATGTTGTATTCCAATATCTTCTATTAGTAGTTCTATCATTTCAGGATAGATGGCCTCATAAACCGTAGCTGTCCCCTGCGATACCCACGTCCATCTTTCCAGGCCGTAACCAGTGTCCACTATATATGTTTGCATGGGCGAGTATGATTGTCCATCTTTTAACTGATACTCTCCTTTCGGATCTAGCTTAAGAGACATAAATACCAATGTTGCCAATTCTAGACCTCTGTATATGACTTCAAATGCAGGTCCTGCATTTCCACCACCTACCCATGGGTCCTCTATATATACCACTTCCTCCAAATTGGCCCCCATTTCTCTGAGGAACTCATCACAGTATCTCACCGTTTCATCCTTCCAATAAATTTTCCCACTATATGCTAACTCACTCTCACCGTTTTCACGCACATTAAAAGCATGATGTGCCAACATCTCAAATGCTATTGTATGGCGGCCGGTTTTGCCAACATTATCTATATCTTGCATTCTTATGCATGGTTGACTTATTGTCAATGGATTCGCGGGAGGTGGGACTTCCCCTGAAGTTACCAATGGCTGAAAATCATATATCGAAGCCTGGGTTAATAATACGTCATCTCTCCATCTATTCGCCGCAACAGGATATGGATCAATCCTCTCATGATTTTTTCCTTCAAAAAATGAGAGGAACTTTTCCCTCATTTCATCAATTGTATATTTCTTATTAAATCCTGGCTCTCCTATAAATTCATATTCTTCACATGGGGCTTCCCCACATTTTTGCCTAGAATCATCCCTCGTCCAAAAAAATACCCCGCAACTATCGCATGCTCTCCTAGAAAAACCCTCTTTTTCGAAATAATCAAGGAAGTATTCTTCCTTCAAATCAGTCATTGTGGCCGTATCGAGCCTATCTGGACAAAAGGATTTCGGGCCTGAGTGTCTTTCTTCAAATCACTTTTTCATTGATATTGCAGCAAGGAGTGCTTCCAATTGTATCCTCTCATTTGCCCCCTCCGAAATTCTATAATCCGCTTCTCCAATCCTATCGATCATTACCACTGCATTCTCATTATCTATTTGGAATTCCCACACCGATCGGTATAATTGGTCTATTATGTCTCCACCCGATATTCCTCCCTCTGTTAGCATAATGTTCAACATCCCCCTTGCTTCTATGAAATCGCCATCAAGTGCCCTTTCTACCATATTTTTTATGTCCTCTGGCTTTGCAGAAGCTGCTGTTTTGTACACATTATCTTCTTCCACTTCTTCGTCCATTATAGAAGCAGCTTGAAGTGAGTTTATCGCCTTTCTCATATCCCCTTGGGATACGTATATAATGGCGTTTAATCCTCCATCTGTGATCTTTATATTTTCTTCTTCTGCAATTTCTCTCACTTTCTTTGATATAGCTTCATCTGACAAAGGTGGAAATCTAAACACCGCACACCTAGATTGGATGGGATCGATGATTCTATTGGAGTAGTTGCATGACAATATGAATCTCGTATTGTGAGAAAATTGTTCCATTGTCCTTCTCAGGGCACTTTGAGCATCTTTTGTTAGTGAATCCGCTTCATCAAGAAATATGATCTTATACTCATAGTTTCCAAAAGCAGACCGAGCAAAATTCTTTATTCTATTCCTGACAACATCAATTCCTCTCTCATCAGATGCATTAAGTTCGAGGAAATTTTCTCTCCAATCTCCTCCATATATTTCTTGAGCTATTGCAACAGAGCTAGTTGTTTTCCCCACTCCTGCAGGACCTGAAAAGAGCAAATGAGGCAGATCTTTTTTTTCAACATAGCCTTCTAATCTCGACGTTATTGCCCTTTGACCAACAATTTCTGATAGTGATTTGGGCCTATATTTCTCAATCCATATGCCTCTTTTTTTAGAAGAGGTAGCATCATCCATGTTTATTCGACGCCCTTCCCAATCTTAAACCCCGTGGAAAGTCGACACCGTAAAATCACTTGAAATTGTAAAAACTATGTGAAAGCAACTATTTCGATTATCGGCGGCGATTCTCATGAATTTGATATATCTACTGAAACCTATGCTGATTTATTAAAAATCATGGGCATTTCTCCAAACGAAGTTGTAATTATAGTGGATGACGTTCCTGTACCTCATGATTCTCCTGTCACTTCGGCCCATTCCAAATTATTAACAGTTCTTAGCGGCGGATGATTCAATAAACCTTTCATCTATGCTCTACCTATTCCCTTCGTGAAAATTCCCGACATCACAATCCGTGAAGCTACCATTTCTGATCTCCCCTCTCTTATGAATGTCATCGACGCATCATTGCTTTACGTAGACATAGAGTCTGTCAAGAGTAGTATCTCCTCCAACGATGTCTTAGTAGCCACCTCTCCCACAACAATCCTTGGTGTCCTTATTTCCAAACAAAATAATATTGAAGCTATAGCTGTTCGGTCCCGAAGACGTCATCAAGGAATAGGGTCTGCCCTCGTTAGATCTCTGGCAAAAAAATTAGATGGACCTCTTATAGCCGAATTCGATGGACCTTCTTTGCAATTCTACCAAAAACTAGGGTTTTCTCTTCTATCTGAACATCAAGGACGCTTTACAGCATCATATCAAATTATTGATTAATTCCTCTCCACTTCTCACTAGTCGCTCAACCTTATTTTTACTATTCCCCTCTGTGTATATGCGCATTTTTGGCTCTGTACCACTAGGGCGAAGTAAAATCCAAGATCCATCTGTCAACAAAATTTTCACCCCATCGATGGAATTCACTTGTTTTACTCCTAACTCTGCAAATTCTCCCTTTGCACTCTCATGAACCTTGTTTAATATTTCTGTTTTCTTTGATTCTTCACAATCAACATTCCGAGTCACATGGTGAAACTCTCCGTATTTTTTCAACATTAAATCAATCCTTTCATCTAATGATTTTTCCATTTCCGCCGCCGCCGCTAGTTGAGAAATTAAAATACCATCTTTTTCTCTCACATGCCCTCTCATGGAAAAACCACCTGAATCTTCTCCTCCAAATAAGGCCGAATGAACCTTCATGGCTTGTGCAACCCATTTAAACCCAACTGGAACTTCTACCACCAATTCCCCATGCATTTCTGCTATCCTATCAATAAGATATGTTGTTGAAACTGTTCTCACCGCTGGACCTGTATTTTGTTCAAGTAGGTATTCATATAGCACTGCAAACAGTAGATTTCCATCGAGACATCCTCTTTTTGGAGTCACAATCGCAACTCTATCTGCATCACCATCATTTGCAATACCAATATCTTCCCCACCTTCTTGGACTAGTTGAATTAATAATTCTAAATTTTCCGCTTTCGGTTCTGGGGGATTTCCTCCAAATGTAGGATCTATACAATTCCTTATTGATCTGACATTCGCCCCCGATTCAGCAAGAAGTTTATCAGTTACTCCTCTCCCACTCCCATGCATAGCATCGTATACTATATTCAGGCCATTCAAATCTTTACTAATCAATCTCTTCACATGTTCTGAATATGGACCAAACAGATCTACTATTTCCACTTCTCCTTCTCCTTCGAATTTGCTATCTGGAACTTCTAAATATTTCTCCAATTGATTAGTAACTTCAGGCAGTGCGGGAGCCCCATCAAATGGTATGAATTTGATCCCATTATATTCTGGTGGGTTGTGAGACGCGGTGATTACTATTGCACCAGCAAGATCTCTATTCACAACTGACCACGCAGCTACCGGGGTTGGGCAGTCTCTACTCTCGCATATGACATCTTGTCCCAAATGAATCATTTTTTCACATAAACTCTTGACAAAGTCAGGAGACGATTCTCTAGCGTCATGGGCAATTATTATTGACTTCTCTCCCAAACCCGAAGACCTAACATAAGAAACGATTGCCTCTCCCACTCGATCTACTTTATCTGCTGTAAAAACATCAAGAGTAGCTCTCCATCCATCAGTCCCAAATTTAATTTGATACATTTTGTTTCACCTCTTCTACAACTCCAATAAAATTATCAAATAATTGCTTGGTTTTGCTTATATCATAATAGGTACTCTTCGTTGATTCTTGTAATATCGATTCAATTTTTCGTCGAGGAATGAGCGGGCCTTCTTTTTTTGGTGTCGTATCTATGATAGTTTCCAAATCATATTCTGGATGAAATTGAACCGTCCAAATATTTTCTTTATTCCACCCTTGAATTCCATATTCATTTTCTGCAATAAGAATTGCATCAGGCGGAATTTCTGTAACAGAATCTCCATGTGTCGAAAACGATTTGAATGTTTCTGGAACTCCTTCCAAAAGCTTATTTTTGTCTATTTTTTGAATTTCGTTGTACCCAATTTCAAAATTTCCCATAGAACTAACTTTCCCTCCTAACACTACCGATAGAATCTGGTGGCCAAAACAAACACCAAGATGTGGGATTCCAGTCACAATTGATTTTTCAAGCCATTTCATTAACTCATCAATCCATCCTTCTTCCCAATACACCGACGCACGAGAACCTGTGATAACGACCGCATCAAATTCAAAATTATGTGGCAATTCACCTCTTGTAACATCAAATTCGATGGTTTCTGCCCCTATCTCTCTCCTGAAATTCCTGCGGGCATGGCCGTCATTATAACTCGCATCTAAAACAGCTATTTTCAATCTTTCCATCAGCCTATCTGACCAATTAATCTCAGTAAATTTATCCATTCCCCTTGCATAATCTCTCCAAAATTTAAATATGACTACCCTAATCCGGGATCAAAACCGCCTTAAACTAGCCATCCATAACCCGAAATATGGTTGATTTAATGGGCATTACCATCGGAGTTTTCTTAACCGTAGCATTCGTTGGTATCCATCTTTCTAGAGGCCAACATTGGCAACCCACAGAAGATATAACCCAATCAATCCTAGCACAACGATCTATAACTCTCTCTGATACTTCTTTTCCCGAACCAATGAGTAGGGCAGCTGGCGCCGTGGTAATGGGCGCATCCGTTTCCCTAGACTCATCTACTGAGGCTGTAGATTCTACCCTGGAGGAATCTTCAAAACACCGACCTCAGGATATTCCTGACACCGACGCTAGGGTGTTTAAAATCGAATATGTAAAAGAAGGTGTGACTTTGGAAGTTAAAGAAAATCAAACTTTACTCGAAGCTGGGGAAGAACAGGGTTGGGATATGCCCTACGCTTGCAAGGAAGGCAGCTGCCTTTCCTGCGCAGGTAAAATCACAAATGGCTCTGCAGCAGAGTTGGTCTTCCACGATGACCAAGAAATGATATCTTCCGACGAACTCAATTCTGGATATTGCCTCACTTGTGTTGCATATCCTGTATCTGATCTGCGTCTTGAAACTGGGGAATCTCCATAGATCTACTCATAGAACCGAGTAATTATCCTTAAGTCCACTTATCCACAAAGACCACACATGAAAATTGGAGTCATAGGACTCGGTAGAATGGGTGAGTACATGTCTCGCCGTTTGAGAAATAATGATCATGAAGTTTGGGGCTACAGACGGAATGTCGAAGCGGCCAAGGAACTATTTGAAGATGGGGCCTTAGATGGTTACGCAAATGATATCAAAACTTTGGTGGAATCTGTCCACGAAACCTCTGATTCAAAAAGTGTGTTCCTCATGGTTATCCCGGCAGGTTCCGTCGATGAAACTCTCAACGAATTATTGCTTTATGTAAATCCTGGGGATATCATAATTGATCATGGAAATAGTAACTTCAAACACACCCGTGAAAGGGCCATTCGTCTATCTGAGCAGAATATTGGATATATGGATTGCGGAACTTCTGGGGGTGTTTGGGGGTTAAATAGGGGATATTGCCTCATGGTCGGAGGTACCAATGAAGACGTAGATTATTGTAAGCCCATTTTTGACGCATTATCTCCTTCTATAGATTCAGTCGAAAGAACTCAACCCGATTCTGATGTAACTCCTGCAGAAAACGGATGGCTCCATTGTGGTCCTTGGGGCGCTGGACATTTTGTCAAAATGGTTCATAATGGAGTTGAATATGGGATTATGCAGTCATATGCCGAGGGATTCAATATTCTCAACTCCGCTAATAAAGGCAAAGAATATGTTGGCATCGACGCCGAAACAGCACCCATGGACGACCCTCAAAATTATCAGTATGATATAGACATAGCAGAAGTCGCCGAACTGTGGCGGCGTGGAAGTGTAATTGGATCTTGGCTTCTAGATTTAACGGCATCAGCATTAAGAGAATCTCCAAATCTAGATGATTATTCAGGAAGGGTATCCGATAGTGGTGAAGGACGTTGGACTATCAATACATCTGTCGATTTAGGTGTCCCCGCTCCTGCTCTCTCTGCTGCCTTATTTGCTAGGTTTAATTCCCAGGGATCAAGCCCGTTCGCAGATAAAATCCTTTCTGCAATGAGGTTTATGTTCGGGGGACACCATGAAAAAAAATAGAACCATCTGCTCGCCAAACCGCTCAGAACATCCTTAACGGGGGTTAAACATGATTGATTTTCCAGAAACTTATAACCCAAAAGAAATTGAGCCAAAATGGCGAGATAGTTGGCTTCACTCTGGTATCTATAATTATACGGACACTGGGGCAGATGATTATGTAATTGACACTCCTCCTCCTTACCCCACAGGAAATTTCCATATTGGAAATTCACTAGGTTGGTGCTATATGGATTTTGCCGCACGGTATCATCGACTCCAAGGTTATGATGTTCTGTTTCCTCAAGGTTGGGATTGCCATGGCTTGCCCACTGAAGTCAAAGTAGAAGAGAATAATAACGTCCACCGAACTGAAATGCCCCGGGATGTCTTCCGTAAAATGTGCGCTGAATATACAGAAAAACAAATAGAATCTATGAAACAAGTTATGTTGGACCTAGGATTTTCTCAAGATTGGAATCACGAGTTCAGAACCATGGATCCTCATTTCTGGGGAACGACACAACTTTCCTTCGTAAAAATGCATTCTAAAGGGCATATCTACCGAAGTGAACATCCTGTAAATTGGTGCCCTAGATGTGAAACAGCAATCGCAGATGCCGAAGTGGAAGCCCTCGATCGAGAAGCAACTCTTCATTATTTGATTTTTCATGGAACCAAAGACAAAAATATTCAAATCGCAACCACGAGGCCAGAATTGTTAGCTGCTTGTGTGGCCATTGTTGTTAATCCAAATGATTCAAGGTATGCATGGGCCCTCGATGAAATGTTTACAGTTCCCTTATTCAAACATGAAGTTCCAATATTTTCAGACGATTCTGTAGATCCAGAGTTTGGTACTGGAGCTGTGATGATCTGCACATTTGGGGATAAACAAGATGTTTCATGGTGGGCCGAATACGACCTACCTCTTCGAGATATATTCACAGAAAACGGCCGTCTAGGAGAGCTCGCTGGGAGCTATGCAGGATTAACAATCAACGAAGCTAAAAATAAAATTGTGACTTCCCTAATTAAGGAAAATCATCTAACCAAAACCGAAAAAACAGATCAGTCTGTTGGCGTCTGTTGGAGGTGTGATACTCCCATTGAAATTTTAAGCCGTGAACAATGGTTTGTCAAAGTGGATTCCAAAGATATACTTGAAAAGGCAAAATCTATAGACTGGGTTCCTTCTCACATGTTCCTACGATTAAAGGAATGGGCCGAAAGCATGGATTGGGATTGGGTTATCAGCCGGCAGCGCGTATTTGCAACTCCCATCCCTGCCTGGTTTTGTTCGTCTTGTGATTACATCGCCATCGCAAAAGAGAATGAGCTTCCTGTAGACCCAACTGAAACCATCCCCTCTATCGAGACGTGTCCAAAATGCGGATCCTCAACTTGGACCCCTGAAGAAGATGTGATGGACACTTGGATGGATTCTTCAATAACTCCTCTATATGTTCGTGGATGGCCAGAAAAAAGTTTTACCCCCACTTCTCTCCGTGAACAAGGACATGATATTATTAGAACATGGGCGTTCTATACTATTTTGAGAACTGCAGCACTAGTTCAACAAGAACCATGGAAAGAAGCTCTTATCAATGGAATGGTTTTCGGCGACGATGGGTATAAGATGTCAAAATCCAGAAATAATTTCGTTCAACCCACTGAAGTCATTCAAGAGTATTCTGCCGATGCATTCAGACAAGCGATAGCCTTGGGCGGTCACCCTGGAAGCGATATTCAATTTCAATGGAAAGAAGTCATCAGTGCTTCTAGATTTTTAACAAAATTGTGGAACATAGTCCGATTCTCATCTTCTCATTTTGATTCCGACCTCCCTTCTTTGGAAAATCCAGCATATCGAGACGCAGATTGGTGGTTATTCAATAGATTAAATTCTCTTATAATTGAAATTTCAAAAGATATGGAAAATTATCGATTTGATTCCTCCCTACGAAAATTAAGAGATTTCATTTGGCACGATCTAGCTGATAATTATATAGAACTCGTCAAAGGTCGTATTTATGGGGAACAAAGTCCCGAGAAATCAGCAGCACTGCACACTCTGTATGTCACATTACATGCACTTACTATAATGCTATCTCCTTTTGTTCCTTTTATTTCTGAAGAATTGCATTCTAGACTACCTCAAACAAAAAATAGTGTTCATGTTTCTTCTTGGCCAACTACTATTTCTAATATACCCGATGTTGGTGTTTCTGGAGATCTAATAATAGATGTGGCCCAGCGAGTCCGTTCTTGGAAAGCAAATACGGGAATGGCACTCAATGAACAGATAACCAATGTAGATATATATGTCTCTGGAGACCTCTCTTTCGACACTTCAGATTTATCCGCAGCTATCAATGCACCTATCTCTTTAAAATCAGGAAAACCAGATTTGAACCTAGTCCCTTCTGGGATAGAAATCGACTATAGTTTAATCGGTCCTCTCTTCCGTGAAAAGGCAAATTCCGTTGTTTCCGCGATAAAAGAATTGCCTTTAGACGAAATAAAATCCCAACTTGACAAAAATGGAACTCTCTCTCTTTTGATAGACAATTCTGAAATTTTAATAGATCAAAACGCCATTACAATAGAGGAAGAATATCAAACAGATGAAGGAAAAGAAATCAATGTTATTGCAGCTGAACATGCTACAATTCTAATCTCCATTTGACCATCACAATAGACCTTTGTAACACACAACAAGTAAATATCTGAAAACCAATAGTCCTTTACGAAAAATGGATTCTATTTTTAATCAAGATCTGGATTCCACACTCCAAACAATTTTTTTGGAAAATAAAGGGCAAATTTTCGTAGTTGGTCCCTCACAAAGATTAATTGCATCTCTGGCCAGTTTATTATTCTCCATTGCTACTCCCCCTTCTGTTAGGATATTATCTGATTTTTCTGCCATTAAACAAGCCACGAGCGATTTTATTACGGCCGCTTATCTATCGGATCTATCTGCTGTTGGGACCTTGGAACTCAGAACTGTAGAGATCTTGCCAACAAGTGATCTACTGTTGACTAGCAAATCTCTGATCACTGTGATACCTGCTGGAAATTCGACACTAACACTCACCACCCCTGCTCAACCGATCACAGAAGATGTATACACTTTCTATGATAATTTATGGTCTCAATCCATACCTTTTCATGTTACTACTCCTCCATTGTCAGTTGTTCTCGATTCCCTTCAATCCCGCTTTGGAAACAATATCGAATCCGATTTCTCTGCTGCCCTCCCTTCTCTTCGAAAACTCCCTTCGATTTATGATTTCATAGATGAAGTAGCGTTAAGCTTATTGGTCGGTGCTAGGAACCAACTACTCTTATACGACCTTTCACGTTGGGGAGAAGATATAGGTCTGGCAAGTAGGGCTACCTTTTCAAGAACTAAACAACTATTAGAACAAATAGATCTAATCACCACCGAAACTGTCCCAGTAAGTGTAGGCCGTCCACGCCTCCGTCTCCAATTAAACCACCCAAATTTCCAAACTTGCCCGCCTGAAAAATTATTAACCGAAATACTAGAATTGCACCCTCGCAATGAATAAACATCTGTAACGCACATGTTCTAACGTGCAAATAGGTATCGTTGGGAATGAAAATGGTGCGATTTCCCTCCAATCTACAATCCAACAATTGGGATTTTCCACTACAATTCTTTCTCAAAATTCCATTTCCTCCTCTGGTTTAAACGAATTTTCCACTATCCTAGCAATTGATCATACTGGGTCCTCTTTATTTGATCAAATAAACAAGAATATAAATTCAATTTGGATAGCAATAGAACTCGGTGGTGTCGGTGGTTATTCTTTTCCAAAAATAGCTGGTTCCATTTCTATATTTACTCCCAATACGGCATGCTATACGTGCCTCCAACGTAGAGTCAAATCCAACCTATCTTCTCTGACCAATTCACCTTCTCAATCACAGAATTCCATTTCTCCAGATTTTGAACCTATAGTTGGATTTATTTCTGCATATCTGACAATTCTCATCTCCAACTCTAATATTACACATAGTCATGTTTTTGAAGTTTCAAATTTCTCTGTAGAACAAATTAGAGATAAAAACACCGCCACTGTTACACAGAGATTTTTACTTCCCCTCCCTCATTGCCCATCAAATGATCATTGTTTACATTCGCCCGCTTCTGGTACTCCCTCAGAACGAGCAGAATACGCAATCGATGAACGTATTGGGATTATTAATACAATTTCTGAAGCAGAGTCATTTCCAGCGCCATATTATCTATCGAATCTCTGCGAAACAAATTCTTTCTCTTCTCAATCTGTGAAAAAACAAGCAGCAGGAGTGGCTATCAATTGGGATGATGCCTTTATGAAAACAGCAGGAGAATCTCTGGAGCGATATAGCTCTGGAGTTTATAATTCCAATTCGTTTATATCTAGTTCTGCCTCCCACCTCGAAAATTCAATTTCTCCTAATTCTTTTGTACAGCCCACCCCCGATCTTTACCAAGACGAATTAATAGATTGGATCTCTGGAGTTGACCTCTGCTCTAATAAAACTGTTTACTTACCTGCTGAGTTTTCCATATTTCCTCCGCCTTCTGAATATTATAAACCGGCAATAACCACTGGCCTTGCAATAGGAAATACACTCATAGAAGCTCAACTTTCAGGCCTCTATGAAGTCATTGAGAGAGATGCAACTATGCTCTCTTGGTATTCTACAAATCCGCCCCCTGAATTCCTCCCCGATTCTCCCGATTTTGATCTCTTATCTCGAATGGCTAGTTCCCAAGGGCTTGCAACTACTGCACTGCTGGTGACTCAGGATATAGATATACCTATAGTCACTGTCGCTGTCCATCGATCTTCTGAATGGCCAAACTTCGCTGTTGGTTCTTGTTCAAATATAGACCCAAATAAAGCCGCGATTGGTGCTCTTTGCGAAGCGTTACAAAATTGGATGGAATTACGTTCTATGGGCCTTGACATCGCAAATAATCAACCATCCTCTATAGGCTATTATTCTAGCTTTCCCAAAGATGCCAAATCTTTTCTAAATGCTAGTAATTCCCTTCTACCCACTGACATTGATACTCCCCTCTTTTCAGACTCATCTGAAGAATTATCTTTTATCATAAATCATCTAAATTCATCAAACTTGTCGGCATATTCGATTAGACTTACTCCTCTTGACATAGCTACTATCGGATTTGAATCCGTTCGCATAGTTATCCCTGAAGCACAGCCTCTTTTCTTTGGGAAGCCCTTCTTTGGAACTCGAGCGAGAAATGTTCCCCCTTCTCTCGGCAATTTTAGATCTAGACTAGACCGATCTCCGCATCCCTATCCTTAGATCCCAAGAACTGCCCTCAAAAGATCTCGTATACCCGGACCTAGTCCTACTGCAATTATCACAATTACAAGTAACATAGTCCAACTAGGATTGGCGTCCATTGATTCTTTATCGAAGATATAAATCACTAATGTTGCAGCTACTATTTTAACCACTAAAAACAACCAAGCAGTGCCAATCAAACTTGTTATCCAATCGGGAAATTGAGATCCTATTTCTACTAATCCTTTATTAACAGGGTGTTTTGGTACTAGGTTTCGTTGCATACCTCCTGTCAGTCTATATACCCAATCTATGCCAACCACATTTGCCACTCCATCTAAAATTTGAGACCACAAAATAACCAATCCAATTTCCCCAACCCCACTCGTAATTTCCCACCCTTTTTGATTTATAAACCACCACATCCCACCCGTAATGATGGTAGTACTAACTAGTACGACAACTGCTATTTCCCAATACACTTGGATGTAATCTCGTGAGATAACAAGCCAACCCAGATACCCCAATATAGAACCGAGGAGTATTACTCCAATTCCCACTAGACTTTGATCATATCTCTTAACAAGTCCCATCTCTTCTAATTTTACAGAACATAGTATTGCCATCAGCGTGATCACGAACATCGTCCCATATATTACTGGACTTATTAACAATATATTAAGTGGATAACTAACAGTAGCTTCTATACCTATTGGGACAATGTCATTTGCATCTTCAACCACTCTGAGCGCCCCTCCAAATAACATATAAGGAATCAATGAAAAAACTAGTTGTTTATCTAGGGTGATTCCTATCTTTAAGAATATTTTTGCCACTACAAAAAGCAACAATATCAGTGCAATCGCATACCCAACTTCAGATACATAAGTATACCCTGGATATGCTATTATATCTTCTACCCCTGGGCACATGTTTGTGTATGGTAAAACTTCAAAATCCCGGACGATTCCCATCCCCAATCCCGGAGGGGGAGAAACCCCCTTTACAGCACAAGCCGATCCAGTTGCATCTGCAAGTATTGGGCCCCAAAAGTAACGCCAAAAGATGTCATATATGGTTCCTCTAAATATTATACATGGCATTAATACAATGGAAATTAAAGCAATTTTGAACCTCATCGACCACGATCCTATATCCCCCCATCTATCCACAAGAAATTTTAATTTCCCATCTTCTGTAGGTTTCATAATAGTTCTACTTAGATACTTTTTATTTGATTTCAGCAAATATAAACCCGA
>WTZU01000007.1 GCA_009889625.1 Candidatus Hikarchaeia archaeon HikBin5
CAGCGCGATAGGATAGCCAGGATATTCCGCCGGGCTCATAACCCGGAGATCGGTGATTCAAATTCACCTCGCGCTATATTTTAACTCTATTCTTTCCCCGCCCATTTCGCTAACAAAAGTGTTCCTTCAAACAATATTACCATCGTAAAAGCAACAATTAGCGGCGCCATGCCTGTAGGATCTGGACTAAAAATAAAAGATAATCCCAAGAAACCTCCCCAGAACAAAATTCTTCTTTTTATTAACCACCTTCTAGTCACAATTCCCATCAACAATGCTAACATAACAAAAATAGGTATTTGGAATACAATCGCTAGGTACCCCATTAAAACTAGTATTAGGTTAAATGTCTGGCCGAGCCCAAAACCTATCGTTGCTATTCCCTCTGAATAATATAAAAAATACGTAAAAATAATGGGTAATACAATAAAATAAGCAAAACTCACTCCTACTATTGCAAGAACTAAACTTGTCGGTATGGCTGCCAAATAATATCTACGTTCGTGTTCATATAACCCCGGACGCATGAATGCATATGTTTGCCACACTCCTATGGGCAATGCGATGATCAACCCTACTAAACTGGCTACCTTGAACTCTGTGAATTTGAGTTCTAATATTCCATACAATCTGGGCCTAGTAACATCACTAACTGGAAGGATGGAGTCCCATAAAAAATTAATAATTCCATCCGCAAAAGGAAATGTAATGACGCTCACCAATCCTGCAACCCCTGCAACAATAGCCAAACGTTTTATCAATTCTCCTATGTGATCTACTATTGGTAACTCTCTATCATCTCTTGGTCCTTTTTTTACACCATCCAACCCGTCTAAAATATCACCTTCTCGCATTAATTCTGCAGACTCAACTTTGATTTTCGACGCCAGATCTTCACTCACACCAGAAACAGCAGAAAGATCCTTTATTGACGCTACCCGCAAAGCCTCAATAGTACCAAAACCCGCTTCTTCAAGCGCTTTGGCTTTTACTTTTCCAATTCCAGGTATGTCTGTCAATTTCATTTTTTGAAAGGGCGTTTTGCCTCTACATGATCTTTAAGTAGGGTAACTGGTATAGACCTTTTTGTAGAGATGCATACCGATAAGGTTGTCCTCGAGAAAGAAATATCACAATAAGATGAGTGTTAGCGACTTCTTCAACCCCGATGCACGCCGCACATTCGATAAAGGTAAGCAGACGGCATCAGATATGCTCACTGCCGCCAAATCCAAATTACGCCGAGTGTTTCTGGTTTTTGTTGTTTGCCTTTTGGCAACCATTTATGCTATGCGTCTCTGGATCTGGCCTGCTTTAAAACAAGATCTACTCTCTCGAGGCGCGGACGTAATCGTATTAACACCTTTCGACGTTATCCTGCTACAAGCTAAGATAGGTATTCTCCTCGGCGTTATATTTTGCATTCCCTTTTTCTTATATTATTCTCGAGATGCTCTCAAAACTCGCGGATTCTATCCTCAAACAGAAATTAAAATCTGGAAATTGGCTGCAATGGGGTCCTTATCCACTTTTCTCTTCTTTGGAGGTATTGCATACTCCTATCGAATTTTTTTCCCACTAATGTTTGATTTTCTCGCATACAATGCCGTAAGTGCAGGCCTTTCTCCTACATATTCCATCGTAGAATGGACTCAATTCATTTTCGTCCTCGGTTTCGCATTTGGCATAGCGGCACAGTTGCCTCTAGTTATGACTACTTTATCTTACACCGAAATTATCCCCTATGAAACATTTAGAGACAAATGGAAATACGCCGTTCTAGGAATGTTTGCATTTGGGGCCATATTTTCTCCACCCGATCCATTTACTCAAATTTTATGGGCTGCACCGTTAGTGGTGTTGTATGGATTCAGCCTTTATTTATCAAAAATAACAGTTTCATTTCGTAGAGGAAAAGATAATATTGATATAGCCAAAACCGCACGGGAACAATCTAAATTCATTTTACCAACAATCATCCTGACTGGAGTTATCAGTTATTGGCTTTCTGCCACCGGGGTGACTCAAATCTTTGTGCTACTGGGGCAGATCGAACGTTTCATCAGTCCAAATCTCACTGCAACTTCATACCTTTTCGTTAATCAATCTTGGGAAGTCAGCATAGTTTCACCATTTATATTCTCTTTATTTATTGGCATTTTATCTGGATTTTTATTACTATTGTATTATTCTATACCCGAATTAGAACCCAATGCAATTTTCGGCGATCCCACCGAAATCGATCTAGAATCTCTTGACGTTGAAGGTCTTCAAAGAGCGCCACCCGAGGCCATCCTCCAATTAACAGAAGAAAAGGGACTTGCCATGGCGTCTAGAGCAATAAAAGCCGGGGACGCAGAAAAAGCCCAAGCCATCTTAAGAGCAGTTGATTCAGCAAAGAACATGCGTGCTGTAGACATGCTATATCATTTTGATGAAGACGAGTGGAACCGGATCAAAAAAGAGAGGATGGAAGAAAAAAGAAGAAAAACATTCGAAGGTTCTTTCAAACGAGCAACAGCCGGAATTGTGAATTCAGTCTCCGAAAAACAAGTTGGAGAAGAAGAAATAGGTGGTTATGCATATGATTTGGCCTTTTTATTTGACACATTAAGATCCAAAACTTTTAGAATTTTTGGAGTATTCATAACCGTCTTAGTAAGTGTTTTCACATTTCTCTACACGGGTGGAATCGGACGGATAAAAAATGATTTCCTTAGACGTCTACCCGATTTAGTCCAACCTGAAGAAGTCAGCGTCATCACTCTCCATCCTGTAGAAGCACTCATTTTTGAAATCAAAATTGCAACCTTATTGGGTCTTGTCGCGACATTACCGTGTGCTCTATATTACCTATGGCCTGCTTTTAAGAAACGTGGTATAATCAAAGGTGACCGGAATGTTGCATTTAGCTGGGCCGGGGCAATAACTATGGGACTCATTTTTGGCAGTGCATTGGGATATCTGTACGTGGCCCCCGCATTCGTTTCATATTTTGTTTATGATGGTATTCGGGCAAATATGCTTGTAACTTATAGGGTGTCTAATTTCTTTTGGCTTATTTTCTTTTGCACAGTTGGTATCGGCCTCTGGATCGATATCATCGTCACCATGATAATGTTCCACCGAGCAAAATTAATTTCTTATGCCACCATGCATTCCCATTGGCGTAGTGTAACCGTTGGCATTCTTGTCCTCTCTGCGGTATTTACCCCACCTAGCGTTGTAACTATGGTTCTAGTTACTCTTCCTATCATGATAGCATATGGTATTGGATTGGCAATATTGTGGTTTTACAACAAAGTCAAGCCATTTGAAAATCCTCTGTAATCATCTTACATCCTTTTATTTTAATACCTAACCCCCTCTACAAATATAATATGGCAACTCAAAACTCAACCTCCACCTCCTCTAAAATCATCTCCGGAGAGGGAATAAAAATAGGTCTAATTGCACTATTCATCACGGGTCTGTTAACTGCACAGTTAACTGCAGTAAAAATCCTTGAATTACCTCTTTCATTTTTAACCCCTGGTATGTCTGCTATCGTACCAGCGGGAGTACTAGCATATGCAATTACTTTCTTCGCATCCGATTGTTATGCGGAATTATATGGAAAAAAATCAGCAAGAATGGTTGTTCTTATAGCATTTGCAATGAACATTCTAATGATCATCCTAATTTGGATCTCAATTAGGTCTCCTGGGTCCGATGCGGGTGTTTCACCTGAATTATTTGCCACAGTGCTGGGCCCATCTGCAAATGTGGTCCTGGCCAGTTTAGCAGCCTACCTAGTCAGTCAAAACCTTGATATTTGGGCCTTCGACGTTCTCCGGGAGAAGACCGATGGCGGCAAACTTTGGTTGAGAAATCTTGGATCGACCACTCTCAGCCAACTAGTAGATACAATCATCTTTATAACTTTGACATTTTCAATTCTTCCTTCTATTCTTGGAATTGGAATCGGATTGCCTTCATCTGTTATTTTACAATTAATATTGGGACAGTATTTCATCAAACTATTAATTGCCCTTGCAGATACTCCTTTGATTTACGGCTTTTTTTACTACCTAAAGAAAGAAAATTTAATGTCTGGCTAATCTTTATTTTCTACTTTATTCATCCCTTTAGCAAACCCAAATTTTAATCTCACTTCTTCAATTTTTATATCCCAAAACTCTCCCAACTCGGACCCTGGTACAAAAACATTATATCCTTGTATGCTGGCAATTCCATCTCCTCTTTTTCCTTCTCCAACTATCTCCACTATCATTTGATCCCCGACTTTAACTGGAGCAGTCAGCCTACCTTTACACACAACATACACTTCCGCAGATTCTTTTCGAGATGCACGCGGGTTGTAAACCTTAACATTTTCAAATTCCTTTCTTAGATCTTCTAAAAATTCTTTAATATCTGTCCCATAAAATGCCTTAACAACAAAATTCCCACCGTGACATAGGATACTTAGAGCACATTCTAGAGCTTCTCTACATAGATAAATAGACCTAGCTTGATCTAGTGAATATTCACCTGTTATATTCGGTGCTAAATCTGATAATACCACATCAATTCTACCACCTCTTTTCTCTTTCTTCTCTGCTTTCCCATTCCCCTGCTCTTCTAAAATAGATCTAATTTTTTGTTTGGTTTTTTCTTTTGTAATATCTCCTCTTATTGTAAAAATACCCTCTAACGGTTTTATTTTCTGAAGATCGACCCCAATTATCACCCCCGTTTTTGACAACTCATTTGCCACTTGTAGCCACCCCCCTGGGGCAGCTCCTATATCCACGACAGAATCTCCCTTTTCAATAACCATGTGGTGCTCGTTTATTTGTTTAAGTTTATACGAAGCCCGCGATCGGTATCCCTCCATTTTCGCTTTATTATAGTAGAAATCTTTTCGGGGCACTATATCTTAACTATACGACTCCTATTGATACAATCATCGTTCATAATCCTCGAAATAATCGGCCAAAACATATAATTCTATAACTATATCGCCTCTCGCTAAGAACAGATGTCTTTTTACCCAGTCTATCCGTACCGAATTCAATAATGTTCAGTGCCACTATCGACGCCAAAGTTCTACAAGAAGCAATCGGATCTGCCAAAGTATTGGTGGATGAATGTAAATTAAGACTAGACAATGATAGCTTTAGAATTAGGGCAGTCGATCCTGCGAATGTAGGTATGGTGGATATAGAATTGTCCCCTTCTGCTTTCGTTTCATATGAGTCGGACGGCGTCCTATTAGGAATAAATCTATCTCGACTGTCTGATATCACAAATATAGCCCGATCAGACGAGACCATTGACTTGGAATTCGATGAAGAAACTCAGAAATTAACTATCAGGGCAGGGGGGTTACAATATACACTATCTCTAATTGATCCAAATTCTATCAGAAAAGAACCAGAATTGCCCGATTTAGATCTCCCCGCAAAAGTTGTAATAGAGGGCAGCAATCTAGACCAGGGAATTAAAGCTGCAGATATGGTATCTGATCATATTGCCTTAGGAGTCGACCCTGAATCTCAAACATTTTATATTCGTGCAAAAGGTGACACTGACAATGTGCAACTAGAATTAAAACAAGATGAATTAATCTCCTTCCAACCCGCTTTGGCACACTCTTTATTTTCTCTAGATTATTTCAAAGACATGAACAAAGCCATTCCAAAATCTACCTCTGTGACGTTATCGATAGGGGAAGAGTATCCTATCAAAATTAATTTTCCAATTGCAGATGGAAATGGCCAGGTAACTTATTTACTTGCTCCTAGAATCCAAAGTGACTAGATTTTTATTACCCATTTACTTTCCCCGTCTGTTTGTATGGTAATCTAGCAAGAAGTATCACCATCGGGATAAACGCAATTGCTCCCAAGACGAATGGCGACCAAATAGCTATGGTGTATAATACAGCCATTAATGGAGGGCCCATCGTCCTTCCAAGACTCCCTGCACTTTGGAAAATTCCAAATGATGCACCTTGTGTATCTTCCCTAGCAGCTAGTGAAAGTAATGTCGACAGAGAAACGTTAAAAGAAGCATTTGAAATAGCAAGTATCCCCATAACAACGAGAAGAGTAACCACTCCCGGATCTATCCAGTTTCCATTCAATACCCTGGGGCAAAAAGGCATCAAAACCATCGCAAACATCAATCCACCCGATGAGCCAATAGCAACTTTCATCGAAGAATATCTTTCAATGAGTTTCGGACAGATCACTCCATGAGAAAACGCACTAATTACCCCGATATATGTAAGAATCATTCCTGCAGTAGCGGCCCCATATCCGTATACATCAGCAATAAATGGTATGAACATAACTGTAACCCCCGAAAATGCGATCGCACCTACTAATGAAACAATAACTACTCCTCTAATGGAATGATTTTTCAGAGGCTCTAGCAAGTTTTCAAACCCTTTCTTTTGCTTTCCGACTTCTCCATGTTTATTAGATTCAGGAAGATAGAAGATACATAGGATCATTCCCAACAGACTTAATAAACCTGCACCAAAACTCGGCAAAGAATAAGCGGTTATCGGGATCACTTCGGGTAGTATTGCATCAACAATTCTAATTGTGTAGTCTGTAGCTAAAAATCCGCCAATAGCTGGCCCTATTATGAACCCAACCGAAAATGCAGCACCAATATATCCAAGATATCTAGGTCTTTCTTCTTCAGTGGTAATATCTGCTATATATGCATTTGCCGTCGAAATATTGCCGCCCATTGCCCCCGCAAACATACGAGCTACGAACAATATCAACAAACCTCCTATTATGTTGTATGAACCCACTTCTTCTGCAATCCCAAAAATAAACCAAGCCAAAGAACTTCCCATCAAGGAAATAATTAAAATCGGGCGCCTCCCCCATATATCTGACCATTTACCAAGAAACGGAGCTGACACAAATTGCATCAACGAATATGAAGCTGCCAATAATCCAATAGCCACATCACTGACACCAAAACTCCTAACATAAAATGGCAAAATTGGAATGATTATTCCAAAACCTATCAAATCCAGTAATATGACAAAAAAGACTATTGAAAGTGCTTTCTTTCGATTAGAAAAATTCTCTCTTTGTTTTAATTTTTTCATCCAATCCTCTCAATTACCCTTTTTGCAGCTTGTGCCTTTTCCATCCACCCATACCCACCTTCGTAAACGTGCCTCTTGTTATCTATCACATCTCTTGGAGTAGTTTCTGCAAAACCACCTCTGTCCCAACTACCACTTCGAACGAGCCACTGAGTGACTTTTTCTTGTGTCTCCTCCCATGAAAATCCCACCATTTTATGCCAAGCTAACATGGCAAAAAGAGCATTATCATGACACCCTGGGTAGCTCCCCTTTTCATATATAGTCTTCATAGGTTCTGACACAGGTTCTGATATTCTTTCTGCTCTTTCTACAGGGGTTAGCAATCTTATTTTCCCCATTTCTTCTTGTCCGATACGTTGCTCTCTCATCAACGTGGAAATTATCGCCGTGTGCAAATTTTTCCATTCAGTTCCAATTTTACCTGGAATTTCTTTCTGCACACTGGGGTCTATCAAAATCAACGAAATAATATCAATATATGCCTTTTCAATTTCCCCTCTAGAATACAATTCAAACTTACATTCTGGAGCATGCATACTACTCATAGTCCGACAACCTGGACATGGGTAAGCAAAAAGCATAGGCACTCTACTATACCTTTACCTAGGGTTTAGATACATCGATACATACAATGGTAAAAATACAATAAATGTATGGATCTCACCGGATAAGTTTATCCTGGGTGCAGTTCGAGAGCATAGTGAATGGAACTTCTACACTCAAAATACCCGTTTATATCTTCTGCAAAAGAGAGTGTGGCAAATTCTGGATTTAATTTAATCACCACCATTGAATCCAATAAAACCACAGTCAACCGGGCATTAGAACGCATCCTATGCGCAATTGAAGAAGGATCTATAGGCTCTGTACATAGAGATGCCACAGTAGAACTTTTGTCATACCCTCTAGCACGCATCCTAGTTTCCATAGTAAACGAACCCGGGTTGACCCATCGATATGCTTGGGCAGAATCACAAAGTGCTATTGTACATTTCCAAGAAGACACCGAAAATAAAACAGAATTAAAAAGTATCACTTCCGCGAAACTTTCTCTCTCTTCTCTTTTGGACGAATTGAACATTAAAAATGATATAATCTGTGCGGGTGATATATTTTCAATTTCTGTTGAAACCTATTTATCTCTCATATCCTACTTACCCGGCGCAACCTGGAAGTTGGCATTTCAAGCTCTATCTCATGGAAAAATAAATGTCGATCAATCTGAATTATACAAACTTTTGGGTGTTGCAATTTTCCAAAAAATCAAAAGTGACCTCCCTCTTAAAATCCCAAATGAAGCAGAAAAATTGTTACAAAATCAGTTAAAATCAATCCATAGTTATATCGATGAAATTGACCTCGAACCCGAACTTGGTCCTGTCTCTCTTGACTCTTTTCCACCATGCATGATGAATTTATTAAAGCGAGTAGAATCCAATGAAAAACTACAAACACAGTCTCTTTTTTCATTGATTTCATTTCTTATTTCTACCCAAACAGATGAGGAAAATATTCTTGATTATTTTACCACCAATTCTTTCCACCCATCTTTAATCCAATCTACTATGGGATATCTCAAAGATAAAGATGGATCTACACTTTATCCGCCACCCTCTTGTGCCACAATGAAAACCTATGGTGATTGTATCAATATGGATGATATCTGCCAAAGCATATCTCATCCTCTTCAATATTCCTCCAAAAAACAATCTTAGCTAATCTCTCTCATTCTTCAATCGTAGAAAGCCAGTATCCTGTCCCCATCATCGCGATTATGAATGCTGTTATGATTCCAATCATCCACAATGTCCCTTCTTGCAATGGTCCCTCTTGCATGGAATATTTACTACCGATGTAAACCACTCCTATTACAAAAATACTTGCCCAAACCACTGAAGAAATTATTTCCATCAACCGAATACGTGGCAGACTCATACTCTATCTATTTCCTAGAAATAGTAAAAGCCCTTCGAAGAATAACAACCTTCTATCTATCACTATTCATCCACCCCACTATAGTCATATAGTGTCTTTTTCTCGGACCCACCAATCAATTCTTCAAAGTCGATCCCTTGCTCATGTATGTCCTCTCTTGTAACCCGATAATTGCCCCCTTTTGTCAGATAAAGATCCCCCGGGTGAAAGAAGTACCACTTTTCATTATCAAATCGAATACCAATACGCGCTTTGGCACCAAAATTCTGAGAAAAATAAATTAAAGCTTCTACTTCTTTCCCACTCAAATAAATTTTATCACTAGCACTCGATTTGACTTCAAATGCATAAAATAACTCCCCATTCCCTGCTAATACATCTGGCAATTCTCTTGATGTTGCCCCACCACTTGCAGGCGCGCGCATAACTGCAAAACCAGATTCATCTAATAGTCTAACCAATTCCCTTTCCACACGACTCCCTTTTGTTTGAGCAGAACTCATGTCCCAAACTCCCACCCTTTCAAATAATCTTCTTGTGTTTCAGACAAATAATCTATCTCTATTCCTTCCGATCTAAGTTTTATTTCTGCTACTTTTGCATCTAGTTCAATTGGCACTGGGTGCACACCAGAACTGTATGTTGGATTCATAACCATTTCTCGCATACAAACAGCTTGCATTCCAAAACTCTGGTCCATTATTTCGATAGGATGGCCTAGAGACAACGGTGTCGCCAAATTAACAAGTCTACCCGAAGCGAGCACATTAATCCGGCGACCATCTTCCAATTGATACTCTTCAATTCCTTCTCTCACTACTTTTTTAGATACTGATAATTCTTCTAGATCTTTTGTATTGATTTCAACATCAAAATGTCCTGCATTTGCAAGAATAACACCGTCTCTCATAAGTTCAAAATGATCTCCATTCAAAATATCACAATTCCCTGTAGTTGTAATAAACACATCACCCCTGTGAGCCGCTTGAACCATTGGCATTACCTCATATCCTTCCATATGTGCCTCTAGTGCTCTCAACGAATCCACTTCTGTAACTATTATACGTGCATTTTGACCAGTTATTTTCTTTGCCAATCCTCGACCACAATAACCATAACCCGCAACAACTACCGTCTTACCTGCCCATGAAAAATTAGTTGTCATGGAAATTGATAACATGGCAGATTCCCCTGTCCCATGAACATTATCAAACAAACGTTTCATTGGAGTGTCATTAACAGCAAAAACGGGATATTTTAATTCCCCTTCTTCTTCCATGGATTTGAGTCTATGTACTCCCGTAGTAGTCTCTTCACATCCTCCTATTATCTTTTTTATTTTATCTTTATGATTTTTATGCAGTGCAAAAATCAAATCACCACCATCATCCAACGTCAAAGTTAGGTTATGGGAAATAACTGCCTCTATCCCCTCATAATATTCCTCATCACTAACTCCTCTCTTGGCATAACTTGATATCTTTGGATTGGCATCCAAGGCACAGCTCACATCATCGTGAGTGGAAAGGGGATTACAACCAGTTACTACAACTTCTGCACCACCCTCTGCCAATAATTCTAATAACACAGCTGTTTTTGCTTCAACATGTAATGCAACTCCTATACATTGCCCCTGAAAAGGAAGGTCTCGAACAAATTGTTCACGCAAAAAAGAAAGAATAGGCATGTTCGATGCCGCCCATTCAATTTTTCTATTCCCCCTCTCTATATTTTCACTTACATTTTCCAGGGAATTTGAGATGGTGGGGTATGTGCTCATACCACTCCTGGGCGACGCATGAAAAAAAGAGTTTCAAGACGCCATTTTTCGCCAATTACTTTTTATTTCCCACTCTTTCAGTAAGATCTTCCACACATTCACGAGCAGCAGCTATGACTTTAGGTTCATCCAGTGTTTCTATTTTTTTATCTTTCATTAGAATTTTCCCATCACAAATTGTATGGGTTATATCTGACCCCTTGGCCGAATAAACGATACCATTCACACCATTCCCAATTGGAGTAAGGTGTGCCGCTTCAATATTTAATACAGCCAAGTCTGCAACAAAACCCGATTCTATCTTTCCCGCGGGAATTCCTAACAATTTTGCTCCAGCCATTGTGGCCATTGAAAAAACAGACTTTGCATTCATAGCACTAGCATTTTTAGCAAATAATTTCCCAACCATGGCTGCATCTCTCATCTCTCCAAATAAATCTAGATCATCATTCGAAGCAGCACCATCTGTACCCAATCCTACTGTCACTCCCCTATCTAACATTTCCTGTATTGGAGCAATCCCACTAGCTAATTTCATATTCGATGCTGGGCAATGGACCACACCTATCTCGTTTTCAGCTAAAAGAGAAATTTCATTTGAATCAACATGCACACAATGAGCAGCGAAATCACCCGGGCCCAAGATATCATGTTCTAGAGAAAATTCTATCGGCCTCATTTGATGCATTTCAACAGTTTTCTTGACATCTTCTAATGTCTCATTAGTATGGAGATGTATGGGGATATCTGATTCTCTAACACGAGGAATGTGCTCCTCAAAGTATTCTAGATCAACTGTATTTATGCTATGGGGCATGAACGCTGTGCTAATCCTCCCCTCTGCATACCCATCATATTTTTCTGCAAATTCTAATCCATTTTTAGCATCATCATGAGCATCGTTTTCATCTTTCCCAATTGTAACTATTCCTTGCCCCAACACGGCTCTCAAACCCGAACTATCCGTGGCTTTTGCCACTTCTGACATGTGGAAGTACATGTCACAAAATGTAGTTGTACCTGATTTAATCAATTCAACCAAAGCCAATTGGGATCCTATATGGACATCCCTGGGTGTCAACTGGGATTCAATGGGCCATATATCTTCTTTCAACCATCTCTCGAGTGGCTTATCATCCGAATAACCACGTAAAAGTGTCATGGCTATGTGGGTATGTGCATTCACCAATCCTGGGATGATTAATCCTCCATTTATGTCCATTTCGTCATCGCCACCTAGCGATTTTCCCATTTCTAAAATAATCCCTTCATCCACGTCGATGAGAATATCCGAATACTCTATAGTCAAGTCCTCTTGCAAGACTCTCCCTCCTTTGACATTTAGAGTGGTCATATATACCCTTTGAAATAGAGGACATTAGTTCCTACGGTATGATCTCGCTATACCGAAAGAGTGTTTCTCATAGGTCTCCTTAGGTATACTTATGAAAATCGCGTTACCGAATAAAGGCCGCCTCCACGCCCCTTCATTTGACCTACTATGTCGAGCAGGAATAAAGGTGAGGGAATCTCAACAAGACAGAAAACTTTGGGCAGATACCTCCCTTCCTGATGTCACTGTTATTTATGTTCGGTCAGAAGATATACCTCGGTACATCAGCAGTGGTGCGGCTGATATAGGAATCACTGGGTATGATCAAATCCAAGAAAAAAATTTCGATAACATCATTGAACTTTTAGATCTTGATTTTGGCAAATGCAAAATCGTAGTAGCAACCCTCGACCCACGAATTGGCAATAAAACATCAATTGAATCCATAGAAGAATTACAAGGAAAAACTATTGCAACAGAATTCCCTCACATAACAAAAACTTTTTTCATGGGTCGTGACATCGATGTCAAAATAATAGAAGTAGGCGGGGCCACCGAAATCACTCCTCATGTTCAAATGGCAGATGCAATTGTAGATATTGTCAGTTCCGGGGACACCCTGCGTAGCAACCAACTCGTCATACTCGACGAAATACTTACTAGTAGTGCGCGATTGATTTCACGAAAAGATATACAAGATAAACCCTTGGCGAACAAAATATCCGATGCACTACTTTCAGTTGTATCTGCTAAAGAAAAGAGATACTTAATGATGAATGCCCCTCGTGACAAATTAGAACAAATAACTAGTGTCCTACCAGGATTATCTGGTCCAACTGTGATAGACACTTCAGGGAGCTCTTTGGTAGTTGTCCACGCGGTGGTAAACGAGAGTGAAGTTTTCGAAACCATTGGAGCTCTAAAAATCCAGGGTGCAACAGGAATATTAGTAACGCGAATCGATCGATTGGTAGAGTAATTCTTTAAATATAACTCATCTCTGGGCATCGACACCCTCATGATTTATTAGAACTGAATCGTTTTTGTGTATGTGCTAGAATTAGCAGGAGAAGATGACAATTTTGCTGCAGCAGAGGCTCAAAATGCAGCAGAAGATGTACATGTAATCGCACCAGGATTAGCAACTGCAAAATCAATTGCTACCTCTAGGATTTCAAATCTAGCTTATACCCACCGCGTTAGCGCTGTCCTCTCCCAAACTTCGTCCTCTCTACCTGATCTTTTCAATTCCATCGATAATATCCAAATAAGTCCATCAGGGACCATTGCCGTCCGAGCTCGAAATGTCAGAAAATCTACACATATTGACACAAAACAAATAGAGCGAGATATAGGAACTATGTTTGTAGACAAAGGCTTTCCAGTCGATTTAACAAACCCTCTTCATGAAATCAGGGTGCTCTTTTCAGATAATATTTGCATCGTAGGACGTCTCGTAAGAACAAGTTCAAAAAGCTATGTCAATCGAAATCCCACAAAAAAACCCTTTTTCCAACCAGGAAGTATGGATTCCGTCGAAGCTCGGGCAATTGCAAATTTGGCTGGGGCCGGTCCAAATACAATTCTTTTTGACCCCATGTGCGGCACTGGTGGGATTCTCATAGAAGCCGCATTGATGGGGGCAACGGTTTATGGTATGGACATTCAAAATAAAATGGCTGCGGGGTCGAATGAAAACCTCCAATATTATTCTTCAACAGATTTTATGATCCTCCAAGGAGATGCTGCCAATTTTCCTATTTCCACAAAAATAGATGCAATTCTTTTTGATATTCCCTATGGTCGCCAATCTAAAATAGCCGGATATGAATTGGATGTTCTTGTAAACCACACACTTGTGGAAGCAGCCCAGATCACTTCCAATGTAATTGTTATATCCGATTCCTTTCTCGGAGACTTAATCCAACAAACAGACTGGAACCTAAGACGACATTTTACAAGAAGAGTGCACAAATCTTTAACCCGATATATCCACATTCTTTATAAATAATTTATCTAATCTCCCAATAAAGTGGATTCACCTGCTCTAACCCTATCTCCTTTCTTTACCATTAGGTCTCCCAATCGAACCCCGGTAGGGAATATCACATCCACCCGGCTACCAAACTCAATGTGTCCTATCCGTTCTCCCTTTTCAATATAATCGCCCACTTTTACATATGGTTTTATCCGCCGGGCTAACGCGCCTGCTATCAATACGACTTCCCACTCTTCTACCTCATCATCTATTTTCTTCGATAGATCTAAAGATGTAAAGACAATTCTAACCCTCTCATTTCTATCTGAATCTTTCGAAAATGCAGGGACATATCTCCCTGGCAAATGATCGATTTTTTTAACATATCCTGGCATGGGGGCTCGATTGACATGGACATCATATACGTTCATGAAAACACCCACTCTAACCTTCCCATTTACATCTTCGCGAATTATGCTTATTTTACCATCTGCAGGAGATACTACTCCCTTCTTAGGGATTGACCTCTCTGGATCCCTTTTACTCCATACTATGAACCACACCACAAACAATGCTGTACAAAATACAAATATTATTTCCATCACAATGATCCAAATTTTGTTAAGAACTTAGTCAAATGAATCACAGAATTTGATTCATTTGCGAGATCAAAATCAACCTCTCCAATTACCAAAGCAAATTTGGTTTGGTCGATATCATCCCGATTCCTTACAACCTCGCCCACGATTTCTAATATTTCTCCTCCTGTATATCCACTAGTTATGATTAATTTTTCGAGAATTGATCTTGCATCTATAATTTTTCCATCTAGTGAACAATCAATCATCTCTATTATGGGATCATTTATACCCATATCTTGAATAATTTCAACCACGCCTTCATAAGTCACCTCGCCCATCCCCTCCGATACCGCTTGTGCATGCACAATAGCAGATCTAAGATTGCCCGATGAATTAGCAACTATATAATCAACCGCTTCATCTGTGAATTCTATCTCTTCTGCATCTAATATCCTCACCAGTATCTTCTTCATGTCTGTATCTGCAGGAGATCTAACAGAGATGGGATAGCAACGAGATCTGATGGCCGGAATGACTTTCCAAAGTTGACGTGTTGTAAGAATAAATTGCGTATTTCTATGATACTGTTCTATTATACGTCTAAGAGCCTGTTGAAAACTTCTTTGTGCACTTTCAAAATTATCGAGCATCATAATTTTCTTCCCACCTGAAATAGAAGGGTAACTCGCACTTTCTTTTATTAAGTGAATAACAAGTGATTCTTTTGACCCACTCGGGGTTTTCCCCGACGATATGAAACCTGAAAAAAGAGGATTTTCTACTATTTCTTTTTTAGAACTATTAAATAAATCTGAAATATTAAATTCAACTAGATCTTGTCCCTCCTCATCCGGCCCCTTCGCAATGATTCTAGCCGCAGAGCTTTTACCACTGCCCTCTGGCCCATAGAGCAGAAAGTTTATTGGCATTTTTTGAAACTTAGATAAATTAAAACGGAGTTCACGCTGAGAAAAATCCTCTCCTTCTGGTGCATATTTATCAATCCATAATGGGGAGTCCATCAATTCCTGATGGCATTCAAAAACTAAGAATTGGTCGATTTAACCATTCAATTGAAAATAGGTATCTCCTTCGAGTCACAATACTCTCAAGTGACATTACGAATTACCTTCCTGGGAACTAGTGGTTCGGTTCCAACAACTGAACGAAATTCAAGTGGGATTTTTATTAATATCCACGGTGATAAATTTCTTTTTGATGTTGGGGAAGGTACTCAACGTCAAATGATGAATTATGGGACTGGATTCGGGATACAAGATGTCTTCTTGACCCATGTACATGGGGACCATATATTTGGTCTCCTTGGGCTGATTCAAACAATGAATTTCAACGGTAGAGAAGAACCCCTCTTCATATACACTCCACCTGGAACAAAACAATATGTAGGCGATTTAGTTTCTCTCTGCGACGATGGAATCGATTATTCCATTACCATCTCTGAAACTCCTCCTAATACTACTGTTAAAAAAACTTCTGAATACGAAGTCCGCACTTTTAAAACAGATCATAAAACTCGTTCAACGGGATATGCACTAATCGAATCACAACGTAAAGGGCGATTCTTTAGAGACAAAGCGGAGAAACTTGGGGTGCCCGTGGGAAAAGATTTTTCTACACTACATGAAGGCACCCCAATCATCCTAAAAGATGGCACTAAAATTTCACCCGAACAAGTAGTAGGCCCATCTAGACCTGGGAGGAAAATAGCATATACTGGCGACACCAGACCAACAAAATCTACCATAGAAGCAGTCTCTGGATTTGATCTATTGATCCACGATTCAACATTCACCGACGAATATAAAAAACGGGCTGAACTGACTGGCCATTCTACAGCTTTGGAAGCAGCCAACATAGCTGTTGAAGCAGACGTTACTCACCTAGTACTCACCCACCCCTCATCACGATTTAGTGGCAATTCGAACATTTTACTCAATGAAGCAAAAACTATATTTAAAAAAGAATTGACTCTGGCATACGATGGATTGGAAATCGAAATACCCCTTTCCGATTAGAAAAAAATTGCGATGGTATGTGTACCGCTTACTCATTTTCCCACCGCAAAAATAGATCTATAGGATTTTCCCCGAAGAAGCCATATGACAAACGTATAAGATGCCTCATACCGAATCTCCATCTAATTTGACAATCTATGATAAAATCACCCAGAACGTGGTTGAAAGCATAACTGATGCAGAAATCCGTACATTGGCAGATTCTCCTGATGGAAAACGAGCTTACGTTGGGTTCGAACCTTCCGGAGTTCTCCATCTAGGTCATATGTTAACTGCAAATAAATTAATTGACTTACAAGAAGTCGGCATGAAAATTGTAGTTCTCTTGGCAGATCTCCATGCTTATCTCAATGGTAAGGGATCGCTAGATGAAATTCAACTCATAGCAGAAACCATGCGGCAACAATTCATAGCATATGGGTTACATGAAAACACCACTGAATTCATTTATGGATCTGACTTTCAACTTGAAAAAGATTATCTGCTCGATTTACATAAATTGGGTAATTTAGTAACTCTCAATCGTGCAAGTAGGGCCATGGCTGAAATACAAAGTGGAAACGTACCTAAAGTAAGCCAAGCTGTGTATCCTATAATGCAGACACTTGATATGCATTATTTAGACCTCGACCTCGCAGTTGGTGGAATTGACCAACGAAAAGTACACGCACTCGCTAGAGAACTCTTACCCGAATTGGGATATTCTCCCTGCCCAGCGATCCATACTCCCATCTTAGCCAATCTGACAACGGGAATTGGAAAAATGTCTTCTAGCGTGGGTATCACAATTTCAATGGAAGATTCCTCAGATTCCATCAATAAAAAAATTAACAAAGCGTTTTGTCCCCCCACTTCAGAGCCCCCAACTGACCAAGATGGAAATAAACCTGAAAATCCAGTATTACAAATATTCCAATTCCATATCTTCCCAAGGTTTCATCAAGTTACCATCGAACGGCCAGATAAATATGGTGGCAATATGGTGTACAATTCATATTCTGATCTACAAAATGATCTAGAATCTGGACATCTTCACCCCCAAGATGCAAAGAAGACTCTCGCAAATTACTTAGACATTCTAATAACTCCTGGGAGAACAAAACTATTGGACCAATCTTAATACATCTGCGAATATAGATGGACACAACTTAAACCCCTTCGTCTAATATAGCCAATATGAGTAACAAAACCGACCCCAACGAAGAAGAGCTCCATCGGAGAAAACTCAGAATGCCACAAGAAGGAGAAGTATTTGCAGTAGTTTCTGAAATGCTAGGTTCCAATCGAATACAAGTACGTTGCGCAGACAGCGTCGAACGACTAGCTAGGATCCCTGGAAAAATGCGCAAGAGAGTTTGGATTCGTCAAGATGATGTCGTTTTGGTCAAACCCTGGGAGTGGCAAGATTCAAAAGCTGATGTCGTATGGAGATATGATCGACACGATGCCGCTCAACTCCGGAGGGAAGGAACCATCGAGTGAACACGAAAAAAACATATCCATGAAGTCAAACAAAGACGATTTCGAATTTGACACTTGGACCAATATAGATTTCACCGACGACGAAGTCGACAGAATTTCTCGGAAAAATGATAGAAAATTTGCAACATTTAAAAAAAGAATCAAAGACACGGATCAATTCAAAGTAGAAGCAAATGTTTTCGACGATTCTACCTACGCAGCGCTATATAAATTAGTTCAAGAAGGTCATATAACCGCTCTAGGCGGCCCAATATCGTCTGGAAAAGAAGCAATAGTCTTCGAAGCATATGGGGAAAATAACCGTGAAATAGCCATCAAAATCTACCGAATAAACACATCTTCGTTCCGACAAATGAAAGATTATTTAATTGGAGATCCTCGATTCTCTGGAATAGGATCTGATAAGAGAGACATAGTTTTGGCTTGGACTAGGAAGGAATTTGCCAATCTGAAGAGGGCCAAAGAAGGCGGAGTTCGTGTACCCGAACCAATTGCTGTAAAATTAAACGTCTTGGTCATGGAACTCATTGGGGTCGAAGGAAATGTGGCCCCAAAATTACAAAACATCGAACTAAAAAATCCAGATATCGCCTATGAAATCGTCCGCGATTTTATGAAAAAAATACATCTCTCCGGTTTGGTTCATGGCGATTTATCTGAGTATAATATATTGGTCCACGACGGCGAAATTTGCATTATCGACATTGGACAAGCAGTTACTCATCGCCACCCAAAAGCATCAACATATTTACACCGAGATTGTGAAAATATATCTAAATTTTTCAGTCGGAAGGGAGTAGAAACATCTGAAGAATTACTTTATGATTATATCACTCAAGAATCCTCCTAACCAAAGTTTAATTCACCTCGCCAAGAAAAGCTACAATATGCAGTATGTAAAGATCCCCGGCGACCGACTTGGAGTTCTTATCGGCGAAAAAGGGGCCACCTTGCGTAATATAGAATCACAAGCAAATGTTACTATCAATGTCGATTCCGAAAATCATAGAGTCCAAATAGAAAACACAGCGGAACCCTTTGAAGAATTAACTGCTGCAGATATAGTAAAAGCCATTGGGAGGGGGTTTTCTCCAAAAGATGCCTTGTCTTTACTAAAAAACGACGAAACCATATTCGATTTAATAGATTTAAAACGCCTATCTAGAAATGAAAATGACATGAAACGGCACAAAAGTCGATTAATAGGAAAGAATGGAAGAACACGTGCCACAATGGAAGAATTAACTAATACTAAAATAGTGATTTACGGTTCAACTGTGGGTATTATTGGACTTTATCAACAGGTAGAGCTGGTAAGATCGGCAGTAGAAATGATAATTGATGGTTCTCGTCATGGATCTGTCTATGGTTTTCTCGAACGAAAACGCCAAGAAGTAAATCAATCAAAATTCGATCGTTTTTGATTCTGTGCAAGACCCTTAACAACATATTTCTTCATTCCCCAACGGAAACATATATATAGAATAGCAAACAAATCAAATGACGATTATGGCTCAGCAGCTAGGCGGTCAGCCGCTGATTGTGCTCGCAGAAGGTGCTCAAAGAACTTCTGGAAGGGATGCACAATCTATGAATATTACGGCCGGTAAGGCCGTCGCAGAAGCAATCCGGACCACTCTCGGTCCGCGAGGTATGGATAAAATGCTGGTAGACAGTTCTGGAACTGTTGTAGTTACCAATGATGGGGCTACGATTCTCGCTGAAATGGATATAGATCATCCTGCAGCAAATATGATCGTTGAAGTAGCCAAGACACAAGAGGATGAAGTTGCAGATGGAACTACTACTGCAGTCGTTTTGGCAGGCGAATTTTTACATCAAGCCGAGAATTTACTTAAACAACAACTTCACCCAACAACAATTACTCAGGGATACCGACAAGCAGCCACCAAGGCCAAAGAAATTCTAGATAACGTTGCCACTGATGTTTCTAAAACCGACACAGAAATTCTAGAAAAAATAGCCTCTACTGCAATGACAGGAAAAGGGGCAGAAAACGCGAAGGATTTGCTGTCCAAACTGGTAGTCGAAGCAGTAACCTCTGTACATGATAAAGATGGCATAGATCTAGATGACATCCGAATTCAGAAAGTAGTTGGTGGGGCAATGAACGAATCCGAACTTATCGAAGGGGTTCTCATCCAAAAAGAGAGAGTGCAAGAGAACATGCCTTATGTCATCGAAGATGCACACATAGCAGTATACGGCGGAAAACTCGAAGTCCGAGAAACCGAAATTGACTCGGAAGTTAATGTATCCGATCCCGCCGAATTGCAACTTTTCTTAGATCAAGAACAAGCCCAACTCAAAGACATGGTAGATCAACTCAGTGCATTAAATGTAAATGTTCTTTTCACCGACGGGGGCATCCACGACATGGCACAACATTTCCTAGCCGAAGCAGGAATTTTAGCTGTTAGGAGAACGAAAAAAGCAGATCAAAAAGCAATAGCAAAAGCGAGTGGGGCTAGAATCGTCACCAACTTTGATGATATTGCTAAAGACGATATAGGACATGCTGGGGAGGTCATACAACAAGACCTCGGCGGCGATCAGCACATATTCATAACCGATGTCAAAGACGCAAAATCTGTCACAATCCTTCTGCGTGGTGGAACTGAACATGTAGTCGACGAAGTCGAGCGCGCAATTGACGATTCTCTAGGGGTGGTCCGTGCAACCATAGAAGATGGTAAGGTTGTAGCAGGAGGGGGATCTCCCGAATTAGAGGTGGCCCTTGGCGTTCGGGATTTCGCCGAATCCATTGGAGGTAGGGAACAACTAGCAATCGAAGCATTCGCAGATGCGGTTGAGGTCATCCCACGTACCCTCGCTGAAAATGCAGGATTGGACCCCATCGATTCAATTGTGAATCTTCGCTCTCAACATGATGGAGGCAGTGCATTTGCAGGTCTAAACGCCGACACGGGAGATGTAATTGATATGGCAAAACAAGGTGTTTACGAACCTCTCCGTGTTAAGACACAAGCAGTTAAATCAGCCACAGAAGCCGCAATTATGATCCTTCGTATAGATGATGTCATAGCCGCAAGCGATTCACCATCCGGTGGTCAACCAAGCCCTGAAGAATTAGAAGCTATGATGGGTGGCATGGGTGGCATGGGTGGCATGGGTGGCATGGGTGGCATGCCCGGCATGGGTGGCATGCCCGGCATGATGTAATCTCATCCTTTAATATTATCTCTATACATTTATATTTTCAAACGGCAGGAATTTCCATTTCGAATTGTCTATTCTCCACAACTGCATTTAGCACAACACTAGTGTTGGATGCCTTAATTATAGGGTCAGCAAGGACCGCTTTTATCTGCTTGTTCATCCCTTCTGTATCTGTGAACTTTGCGATAATGATCAGATCATAGTCCCCAGTCACCTCGTATATTGATATCATCTGATTAAAATCTGAAAGTTTACTAGTAATATCTGGAATTCTTGCACCTTCTACTTTCAATTGAATTATTGCGGTGAGGCCATACCCGAGCTTTTCATATTTTATTTTAGGAGCATAACCCACTATCACTCCTCGATCTTCTAGTGCGAACAAATGCCTAGAAATGGTTGCTACCGAAACTCCCACTCGGTCAGACAAAGTTCTAAAACTTGCTCTCCCGTCCTTGAGTAATTCATTTATCAATTTTGAATCGAGATTTTCATACGTCATCGACTAAATATATGAAATATACCTATTAAAATGTAACGAATGTTTACTTTTATAAAATAATATAAACCGTGCGAAAATCATAACCTTTTATTATGAACCATAAACTATAGCAAATACACATTAACATGACAAATGGACATTCAGATTCTGAACTGGCTGAAATTGGCCCTTCGGAACAAAAAATTATAGATAGTATTAAAAAAAATAATATTGATTTTTTACGATTACAATTCGTTGATATATTGGGCACTGTGAAAAATATAGCAATCCCTGCCCACCAGGCAGAGAAGGCATTTACAGAAGGTATCTATTTTGATGGTTCCTCTATAGAAGGATTTACTAGGATACAAGAATCCGACATGCGCCTTGTACCCGATCCTTCCACTTACGCAGAACTCCCCTGGAGAAAAGACGAAAATGGACGAGGAACTGCTCGTCTCATTTCTGATGTACGCCGAATAGACAATTCTCATTTTGAAGGCGACCCCCGAACGGCCCTTCAAAATTCTCTTGAAAAAGCAAAGAAAATGGGCTTTGAGGTAAATGTCGGAACCGAACCGGAATTTTTCCTTTTAAAAACAAATCAAGGGACTCCTACGTTAGAAACACATGATGTAGGGGGTTATTTTGATATAATCCCTGTTGACATAGGCTCTTCCATTCGTAGAAATATGGTCTACACCCTTCAAGAGCTTGGATTTGATATAGAAGCAAGCCATCACGAGGTTGCAGAGGGTCAACATGAAATTGATTGGAAATACGCCCCCGCACTCCAAACAGCAGATAATGTTGTGACATTCAAAGCCGCCGTAAGGGCAATTGCGCATCAACACGATGTATATGCAACTTTCATGCCAAAACCTATATCTGGGATAAATGGATCTGGAATGCACACTCACATGTCATTATTCGAAAATGGAAACAATGCTTTCTATGACAAAGATGGAGAATTTGGTCTTTCTGATGTAGCTAAACACTACCTCGCAGGTTTATTAGAACACGCTCCAGCTTTAACCGCAATTTGCAATCCTATAGTTAATTCTTACAAGCGTCTAGTTCCTGGATATGAAGCACCGGTATATATCGCATGGAGTGATGTTAATCGATCTGCATTAATTAGAAAACCTGCATCAAGAACTGCAGCTGGTACACGTGTGGAACTTAGATCTCCCGACCCAGCTGCCAATCCATACTTAGCTATAGCCGCAATGTTAGAAGCAGGATTGGATGGTATTAATAGAGAACTAGAAGCACCCGCACCAGTCCGTGAAAATATTTATGATTTCGATTCCAAAAAACAAGAAGAATACGGCATCACTACTCTTCCAAGTAACTTGGGAGATGCTCTAGATGCACTTGAGGCAGACGATATCATTTGCAACGCACTTGGTTCGCATATCACCGAGGCATATCTCAATACCAAGCGTGCTGAATATGCAGATTATTTGGTGTCTGTTTCCGCGTGGGAACATGATCGGTATCTAAGCGTGTACTGAATTCGCATTAGTCATTTGCAATTTCATATATTTCAGAAATTGTAGCATTTGTTTTAAATGTAGTTCCTCCATAGTGCGTCCTAGAAATTTCAAAACCAGCATCTACTATCTGCCCAATAAATATCTCCATCGAAGGTGCAGGGAGTCCCCATAATCGGCATAATTTATGTTGATCGTAGTGCGTAGGAACTTCTAGTTCTTCAGCTACTCTTGAAAATATTCTTTCTACTCTACTGCCCATTCCCATCTCTTCTGTCACATGCGATCTTGCCTTACTAATAAAATCTTTATCATGTGTTTTCCCCAACCAAATGGGGCCTGATGTTATCACTTTTTTACCACCACAAGATGGGCATGAAAGAATAGGAAATGAAAGTAAACCTAACTGCACCTCTCGATAGAGGCAAGATGAACAATGATGTATGTATCCTAATTCCTCCAATGCTTCATTGGCTTTTGACGCTCTTCGATCTATTTCCACGTACACTCTGTAATAATGACGAGTAGAATGGCAAAATATTGGATTTATTCCAATATCGTAACGAGCACCCCATCTTGCCATCGAAGAAAGTAGATTTCTAATGCCTATCTCTGCATGATATTCTGTCTTCTTTGGGACTGAACTATACCGGCGTATTCCTGCCTGCAGATGGGCACCACAAAGCGGCGCCGTATCTGTGGCAGTCACACATAATAACTTACGCGCGCCTCTAAATGCACTATCTAAAAATGAAATGGGACTCCCAAATGGGTCTACATCGACAACATCGTATCTCTTTGAACGGAGCTCAATATTAACATCGTTGTGATGTACTTCTCCCGATAGATTATTTATAGATAAATTTAATTTACACAATTCCACTGCTTCTGGACTGATATCTACTAGTGTAACTTTCCACCCATCCAATGCAGCCCTTGTACCTCTTATCCCTGTAGCTGCATTTGCATCAAGATATGTTTCCATTCCTTCTTGTTTATATGCCCTCAAAACGGCAATCGTTAGATCTCGATTTAGCTCCATTTCTGGATTAAAAAAAACATCTTTGGTTTTCCCAGACACAGACATCGATGGAACCCTAATCTCAACCCCACCTTCTGAGATTACATACATACATCTCCGTCTGTGTCAAAACCTGAAAAACCATCGCTTATGTTACATTACATTTAAAATTTAAAAAATCCATGATTTATTTGCTTTTATTACTGTAGGGAACTAACTCTACAATAGTGCCTCGCCCCGATCAAAATATCAATCCACCACCGACCAACCAAATTGCACCTTATGTAGAAGAATTACTAAAAAAAAATGGAACCCGTGGTGAAAAGGCTATAGAAGCCATCCAAGAAGACAGAGTGAAACAATACCGAGATTTCACCGTCGTCGTCGGATACCACGACGAGTATATTGTAGAAGGTGAAATATGCACTTGCAAGGGTTCTGAGTACAATCTCCAAAACGACACTGATAAGAAATGTTGGCATTTATTGGCAGTAGAAATAGCAGAACGAACTGGAAGCATTGACTACCATGACATGTGGTATTCTGAAGTTAGAGATTTATTATGAAACTTTCTCAACATACAAAATTATCTGAATTTTTCTGGGCTTTTTTTCTTTCTATACCTGTTGGAATAGGGGTGTCTTTGGCCATCATGAAGAGCACTGGGGGGCGATTCATAGAACCATTAGTATTTGTACCGGGACTGATTTCATTTTTATTTATATTCTTAATTATCATTCTTAGCATACTCACCCCAAATGACGCCATTTGAATCATCTCAACCCTATGCTTCTTGACAAAATTCTATAAAATTACGAATAATTTTCAAACCCGTTTCCCCTGATTTTTCAGGGTGGAACTGAGTGCCAAAAATATTCTCTCTAGCAATAATACTAGCGAATTCACCACCATATTCCGTTGTAGAAACAATTGCCAAATCGTCGTCTGGAACTGCACAATATGAGTGAACAAAGTATGCATGCAATCCATCCACTCCCTTAACAATAGGGTGTTCGTTTACAATGTTAATTTTATTCCATCCCATATGGGGTACTTTTTCATTTCTAATCCTGATATTTTTCCCAGGAATTAGATCCAAACCACGGACATCTCCCTGCCCCACATATTCTGCTTCTTCCGATTCCGTTAATAGCATTTGCATACCTAAACAAATTCCAAACATTGGGATTCCACTCTCTCCAATTTCAATAATATTTTCTCTAAGAGGTTCTGCATTTTCCATCCCCTCTGAAAAAGCCCCGACTCCTGGTAGTACAATACCATCTGATTTCGATATAATCTCCATGTCCGATGTGACGATCACATCACCCCCTGAGCGCTCAAAACCCTTTTTGACACTTCGTAAATTACCCAGCCCATAATCTATTATCGCTATTTTCACGGTAGCCATAATTCCTTTATCACCTATTCTACTAGAATGACATTCCACAAAAAGATTATGCACTACCTCTATTGGATGAATTTTTATTTTTCTGCCCCTCTGGTGCAATCCAGTTTGCAGCTTTTGAAATTGCAGATTCAAAAATAATTTTCTGATTTGGATTGTATAGTGTTGCCGCAGGATGGATACAAATCAATACCTTTCGATCTAAACCTGCAATATTCTTGACCTCTATTTTTCCAGCCTCTTTTGTAACTATTACCTTTCTCCCAAGCAGGTGCTCCGAAGGCACTCTCCCTAAAGCAACAATTAACCTAGGATTTATAAGTGCAATCTCTGTATCAAGATGATTCTTACAATTGGACAATTCTCTCTTGGATGGATTTCTATTATTTGGGGGCCTGCAACGAACACAATTGGTAATCCTGACATTTTCCCTCAATATCCCGTTTTCCCGTAAACTTTTGTCAAGAACAGTGCCACTTCTCCCCCTGAATGGTTTCCCACTTATGTCTTCTTCTCTACCTGGTCCTTCTCCTACGAACAAGATTTCAGCATCCATTTTCCCATCTCCATTAACAATCCTCGATCTAGATTCCACCAATACAGGGCAAAGCTCACATGAGATCACTTTCGAACCCCTCATATTCTCCATACGCCACTATAGTTGCACTGGTAGTTTATGAACTCTGTCCCATCTAGAAATCAATCAATTGAATTGGAATCCAACAATCTAAAAAAATATATATATATGGCGATTGGATTTGCAGCCCTCTTTATGGCTTATGTTGGTGTTATCACTCCTGGTATACCTTTCACCGGATTTCTCATTATTGCAGCTTGGGCATTTAGTAAAAGTTCAAAAAAGTGGCACAATTATCTCTATTCCCATTCAATTTTTGGACCGTTCCTTCATAATTGGGAAACCGAACGAGTATTCCCTAGAAAAGCACGGTATCTCATGATAGTATCAATGTGGATTAGTTCAACTATCGTTTGGGTTACTACTAAATCATTATCTTTCACCGCTACTATAGTTTTCATCATGATATTGGCCATACTCTGGACTAATAGGTATCCCGAATCCCCTTCATTAAATATAACTTAACTCTGATGGAAGTCTGCAATTTAACTCATGATTCTACCTCGTTCACTTCTAATGCCTATCTGATTTTTGGAGAAAAAATCACCCTCATCGATGTGGGATCTGATCCTGGGACTCTCGAGAAACTCGGCGATTATACCTCTGAAATAGATTCCATTCTCTTAACTCATCAACATTCTGATCATATTGGATCTTTAAACGAGATTATGGATGCTTTCCACCCCGAGTTATATTGCCACTCCGCACATCCTCTGCAGACATCACGGATTTCTACTGGTCAAAAAATTCTAATAGGGGATGATTGGTATGAGGTCCTCCACACCCCTGGACATTCCAAAGATCATTTGGTATTTTTTAATTCACATTCTATATTTTCAGGAGATATCGTGGTCTACAGTGACAGCGCCTTTCGCCGGGGCAGCTTCGGACGCACTGATCTTCCTGGTAGTTCCCGGGAGGATTTGATAAATAGTATAGAATTAATCCTATCTCATTCCTCTCACGAATTACGGAATATGTATCCTGGCCATGGACCTGTTTTTCATGGAAATGTAATGGATGTGATTACCAAAGCCCTATATAGAGCTAATAAGAGAGAACCAAAATACAGTTCTCCCCGATAATTTCTCTTAACAACTCGACTATACTCCGCCAGCTTGACGTTCTCTTCTTCTAACACGCAAACCCGTGTAACCACACTTTCGACAAGCCTTTGCTCTCTCTGGATTGCGGGCATTACAACGCATACAAATCCTTTTTTGCAACATACGTTTTTCCGCTTGTTCAAACCGCGCCATAGCCACAGTATAGTCTACCGCAATTAAAAACTTTCGAGTCTTGTTTATCTAATTTCTCAACCCCTTCTTATTCAATCTAAGTACCTTTCTTGGACATTTACTACTTCCTTTGAGGTCGCACAAGAGGCATATGATTCTAATGGTTCTTGATTTAATTCTATAAAATTCAAACCCCATCGAAACTTAGACAACACACTTCTAGATTGTTCTTTCTCACCCAATATAAACAAAGAAGCTGCTATGGCTTCTACAGTAGTGAGTTTAAATGGTTTTCCATAATTCACAGGATTCGCAGCCACTAGGAATGGAAGTGCCCGATGAATTCCTCTCATAGCAAATCTATTTTCTTCTGCATTTTCCCAAGAACAATCTAAAGCCACTAATTTATATGGATATTTGTAATCTGCAGGAGACAAAGCAATCTCTGAATATGGATTAAGTATCACTCCATATGGAACTGATCTATCCTTTCTATGCAATTCAGCTAGCTGAAATCGAGCGAGCTTTTTAGCTGTGCATTTAGATGGATCATCATCACCTTCATATCGAATATGTATCTCCACATATTATTCATATGCGTATGGCCCGTAAAAACAAACCGTAGAATGATCTACTTTCAACCCATCATTTTTTGCCTACCCCCCTTCTTCCCTATTCCATGGATTTAGCACTTTTAGGAGCAACGATCTTATTTATGGTTTCTATGACCTTCTCTCCTGGCCCAAATAATCTCCTCTGTGCTGCGCACGGGTCTCAACATGGTTTCAGAAAGACCCTCTCCTTGATGATTGGAATGTTTTCTGGATTCACAATTTTGGCCCTTGCAATTGGGATTGGAGCCGTTTTCCTCGAACAAAACGCCACAATACTACAATTACTCGTATATGCAGGCGCTATTTACATAGCATATCTTTCATACAAAGTAGCCTTTTCTCCTCCTATTGATTCGGATGAATCTACCAAAATACTTGGATTTTCAACAGGGCTGCTGCTCCAATTGGTAAACGGCAAGGCATGGATCCATTTCATTATTCTAATGACTACCTTCGCAACCCAATTTGGAACTGGATATGGAATCAAAATTCTATTTGTTTTGGCCAATTCAACATTAGGCTTCACAGCCCTTTGTACGTGGGCCTTTGCTGGGACGTTACTTAGAAAAATATTCAGCACACCTGGACAAGTCCGGATATTGAATCTATTACTTGGATTCTCACTTTTCTTTGTAGCTATATGGATAGCACTTCCCCACTAGATTAAACCAAAAAACAATACTTGATATTTGTTTACCTCAAAAAGCAATCAATGCGAAGAAGAGAACTTCTACTGGGCTTGGCATTTACATTATCTGGGTGCTTGAATGCAGATTCAAAAAACAGATATGGCCCAGATGTAGATCTTTCTGATGGCTATCCTCCTCTCCCTCGTCAAATGCCTTCTAAAAAATTCTTTGACCCCAGCACTTTCGATGTGGCACTGGTCGACTCTCAAATCATCCCACTCGCTCCTCTCGATATTGTTTCCAATTGGCATGCAAGAGGGGAAGCAAGATTTGTCGATTCTAGATCTCAAACCCAATATGAAAGATCACATATTCTTGGCTCTGTACTGAGCCCGGCACCATCTGGGATCGGTCCCACTGACCCAACTACCGATTGGCCTAAAAATGATAGAATTGTGACATATTGTGGATGTCCACTTCACCTTTCTAGTCTAAGGGCAGCTAGCCTATTGAATTCTGGGTTCACGAATGTTTACGTGCTCAAAGAAGGATTTTGGGAATGGCATGAGAAACAGTATCCTTTGTCTGGATATGATAAAAAATTAGCACCAAATTCCTGGACAATCACTGGAAAAACTGATCCTTCTTTTTCTGGGAAAACAGTTTGGATTCGGGAGTTACAATCAGGACAAGTGGAAGCGGCAATGATTCAACAAAATGGGGAATTCATATCTGAGATACGGTTCTCCAATATTTCTCTCAATACCCTTATCTCAATAGAAGTATCCGAAAGGATTGTCATAAGACCTCTCTCTTCTCTAATTGAAACAACGATTGAAATCTAGTTCCTCAATCCTGCCCCTACCGCACTCTCTCCTATTGGTTCATGACCTTTGATCTTTTCCAATCCTCCCATATATGGTTGTAAAATATTTGGAATATCTACTGTCCCATCTTCGTTTTGATAGTATTCTAGTATGGCAACAATGACTCTGGGGAGTGCCAAACCCGAAGCATTCAATGTATGTATGTATTCCGCCGATTCGTGACGTTTAGGACGATACCTCAATCCTGCTCTACGGGCCTGGAAATCCTCAAAATTTGATGCAGAAGAAACTTCTAACCATCTCCCCTCTTCTCCTTTCTCACCATTCCCTATGGGCGTCCAAACTTCAATATCATATGTTTTCGCCGAAGAAAATGTCAGGTCACCCGTGCAAAGAGAAATTACCCTATATGGTAATTCTAATTTCCTAAGTACTTCTTCAGCATCATCCACTAATAATTCAAGTTGTTTGTAACTATCATCTGGCTGAATAAAATTAACCAATTCGACCTTGTTGAATTGATGCACTCTAACAATCCCCCGAGTCTCTGTCCCGTGCTCTCCTGCCTCTCTACGGAAGTTAGGTGTGTATGCTTGATGTTTTATCGGCAAATCTTCGTCCAACAAAATCTCTCCGGAATACATATTTGTCACAGGCACTTCCGCAGTTGGACAAAGCCATAGATCTTCTCCTTCAATTTTATACGCATCACCAACGAATTTTGGAAATTGACCCGTACCTGTCATAGATGTGGATGAAACAGGGATGGGCGGAATCAATTCTATATATCCCTGCTCCCGATGAATATCTAGCATAAGTGAAATCAAAGCATGTTCTAATCTAGCACCCTCTCCCTTCAAAAAATAAAAACCAGACCCTGTTGTTTTTGCTCCTCTAACTTCGTCGATTATATCCAATTTAACTCCCAGTTCGTAGTGGGGAATGATACCTTCTGGGACCTTTCTCAGGTTTTCAAACCCTCTCCGCCGAATTTCAACGTTATCTGATTCATCCATTCCTATTGGGACACTTTCATGTGGAATATTTGGCAACTCTAGTAATTCTTTTTGCAACTTTTCTTCCATTTTTTTTGCACTTTCTTCTAATTTATCTAGCTTAGTTTTTATCACTGAAGACTTAGTTATCGCGTCTATTGCAGCCTCCTCTTTCCCTTCATTTTTAAGATTTCCAATCAGGGCAGAAACTGTATTCCTTTCATGCCGAAGATTATCACATTTTGACTTTATATTCCTCCACTCTTCATCCAATTGAAGGAGACTCTCCACCATTTTACCATCGCCCATATTTCTATTCTTTATGGCTGTTTTTACTATCTCTGGGTTTTCTCTAAGATACCGTCTAGCCAACATATTCTTATATCTACCAACAAGTGCTCAACGAAAACAATATCGGGTTATCATCAGTAATAATTCGTCACAACATATACTTAAACAGAAAACAAAGTAACCCTTGGAAACGTTCCTATTATGGTAAACCAAACTACAAATAAAAAACAAACAGCAACTGCATTTGGGAGTAGGTCCAATTCATACTTAATTAGCAAAAACCATAAAGAGGGATCTGACCTAGATATTCTATCCAATTGGTCAACGGAATCTAGATTTATACTTGATATTGCCACTGGCGCAGGACATGCGGCAAATGCAATTTCTCAAAATATTCCCTCTCGTACCATTGCCACTGATATATCTCCAAAAATGGTACGTACTGCTATTTCTGCATATCCTAGTTTGGAAGGTGTTATATCTGATGCAGAATGCTTACCTTTCCAATCTAGTACTTTTGACACTATTGTCTGTAGAATCGCAGCCCATCATTTTCCCAATCCACTCACCTTTCTCTCCGAAGTAGCAAGAATATCTGCTAAACCTGCAATATTCCTCTTTGAAGACAATGTAGCCCCCACTCTTCCTTCTCTAAACACATTCTTAAACAAAGTTGAGAAACTAAGAGATCCCACTCACATTGAAAGTTATACAGAAAACCAATGGAAACATTGGATCGAGGAGCAAGGATTTACAATAGAATACACTTTGACCTTGAAAAAAAACATTGAATACCTCCCTTGGATCCGCCAATCTAATACGCCTCCTGGTAATATAGAAAAACTAAATGACCTCTTCATCAATGCACCCCCTGCTGCAAAAAAACTTTTTGACATACAAATAACCAATGGCGTGGTAGATTCATTTTCAAATTTAAAAATCCTAATAAAAGCCATTCGATAGAATCAATAACTATAGGTTCTATGTAATAACCAACTACTCTATGGTGAATGTGACAATATGGAATGAATATCATTGTGAAAAAGAGGATCCAATAGCAGAGGGGCTCTATCCCTCTGGGATTCACAATTTCATAGCTAGTTTTCTCACCGAAGCTGGTTATAATACTACGACAGCAACTCTAGCTTCGCCAGAACATGGCCTTTCTAACGAAGTTTTGGATACTACCGACGTATTACTTTGGTGGTCTCATAATCAAAACGAACACCTAGATGATTCTATCGCCAATAGAGTTGCAAAAAAAGTCTTAGAAGGAATGGGATTCATAGTACTCCATTCTGCCTTAAGATCCAAACCTTTTCATCTACTCATGGGGACCTCTTGCAATTTAAAACGACGAAACGCAGATGAAATCGAACGCGTTTGGGTAATCAACCCTGGACATCCCATTGTTCAAAACCTCTCCAACGAGTATATAGAATTTCCCCAATCCCAAATTTTTGGAGAACCATTTGATATCCCTCCCCCGGAAGATTTGGTTTTAATTAGCTGGAATGAAGGAGGTGAGGTCTTTCGAAGTGGTTGTTGCTGGACACGAGGAAATGGAAAAATATTTTTTTTAGGACCTGGTCATGAAACACATCCAATATACCATAATTCAGATATTCAATTGATTATTAGAAATGCAATTGATTGGGCTAGTCCACTATCCAACCCCCCGATCACTTATGGGAAGTTAACTCACTCTACAAATTCTAAATCTTCCCAAATCTAACGAGGATTTTTTACCTCTCGTCTCCATGAAGCACTATGGACTATGAGGCAGAAATTCGTGGAATTGGAATTAGTTGGTGTGAATCCGGAATGGCAACTCCTGTGGTACTTCTAACCGCCGAAGACCGATATGTCCCAATTTTTATCAGTCCCGACCAAGCACAATCTATTCAGTTCGAACTACAAGGGGAAAGAAGCGAAAGACCACTCACACACGATCTGTTATTGGAAATGCTCACCGAACTAGGTGGGGCAATAGACAAGGTCATTGTAGACGATCTCTCCAAGGGAACTTTTTACGCCAAAATATATCTACAACGCTATGTTGATGGCGAGCCAAATACATTTACCTTTGACGCCCGTCCATCAGATGCAATTGCCATGGCAATTCGTGCAGAATGCCCTATCCTTCTCTCTGAATCCGTGATAGATTCGGCAGGCCAATCTATTGGGGACTTTATATTACAAGAGTTTGGCAGCACGGGGTGGGAATGATTTTCTTCAATACTCATTTGTATACTTTAATAAAGCACATGTACTAATTACACTATAAATGAAATTTAGTTATCCCTGGCAATTCGTTGGAAGAAGATCGGCAATGATGTCAAACAATGGAATGGTGGCAACAAGCCAACCCCTAGCGGCCATTTCCGCCCTACGTGTACTGGAAAATGGAGGAAATGCAGCAGATGCCGCCGTAACTGCCGCCGCGATTCTCAATGTCGTAGAACCCCATATGTCTGGAATAGGAGGGGATATGTTTGCTATAGTCCATTTCGACAATAAATACGAGGCCTATAATGGAAGTGGAGGTGCACCTGAAGAAGCTAACCTTTCTATTTGCGAAAAGATTTCAGTCGAACAAAAAACAGATACAGAATTTCAAAATCTGGACACCCAACCAACAGAAGACGTCGTAAAAATGCCAACAAAAGGAGGAATATCTGTGACGGTACCTGGGGCACTAGCAGGCTGGAGCGATTTGCTTAATAAATATGGGACATTCTCGCTTTCGGAAGCATTCGAGCCAGCAATTAAATATGCAAGAAATGGTTTTCCAGTAAGTGAATATATATCTTGGCAATGGTCCTTTGCTTCAAATAGGATCACACCTTATCCTGAAACTTCACTTACATATTTACCTGGGGGATCTCCTCCTTCTCCTGGGGATACTTTTACCAACACAAAACTAGCCGACACATTTGAGACAATCTCTGATAATGGAGTCTCGGAATTTTACCAAGGAAAACTAGGTAAAGATTTGGTTAAAACAGTACAAGAAGATGGGGGGTTATTGTCCACTTCAGATCTAGAGGAACACAAAGGCACTTGGTGTGATCCAATTTCTACTACTTATCGTGGAATCGATATACTTGAAGCCCCCCCAAATGGCCAAGGACTAATAGCATTGGAAGCAATAAACATAGCAGAAAATTTTGATCTCCCCTCCTCGGTTACCGATCCTGACCGAATACATACACTTGTTGAAACTTTCAAGATAGCAGTTTCAGATGGACACAAATATATTTCTGACCCAAAAATGGTAGATGTTCCTCTGGATAAGATGCTATCCAAAAAATATGCCAAAAAACGCTCGGAAGAGATAGGCGAATCCGCTAGTTCTTACCTCCCAAAAGCAGGACCAAATGGCAATGACACAGTTTACATCTCTGTCGTTGATAGTGACGGAAATGCGGTCTCATTTATCAATAGTATATTCATGGCATTTGGGAGTGGCTTATCTTCTAATGGATTTCTTCTCCATAACCGAGGATGCTCTTTTAGCCTAAATCCCACACATGCAAATTGTGTGGCCCCGAATAAACGCCCATTCCATACTATCATACCTGCTATGCTTCGAAAAAATGGAGAGTTTAGGGCTTCCTGGGGAGTGATGGGTGGATCTATGCAACCACAAGGACACCTCCAGGTTCTATTGTCTCTAGTAGACCTAGGCCTAAATCCACAAGCCTCAATGGATGCTCCCCGATTTAGATGGGTAAATGGGAATAAAATCGCTCTAGAAACTAGTCGAATTCCTGCTGAAACAGTCACCGAACTACGCAAAAAGGGACACGAAGTCCTCGAAGAGCATCTCTTCTTTAATCCAAGAGAACATTTCGGAGGGGGTCAGTTCATTTATTCAGATGGAAAAGGAACTTTAATCGGGGGATCTGATCCTCGTAGAGATGGTGTAGCAATCGGGTACTGATACCCTTCCACTCGAGCTATTGATTCAATTTAAACCCTTGTCTATCTTACTAATTTTCGTATAAATATTCAATATGTCTATTCTAAGTGCCTCTTTTAAACACAAACCCGAGTTCGACCGAACTGCATCTTTCCTTTACGGTGTGAGTGCACTTTCCATGATGGGTGTAACATTTATTTCTCCAGTTTTTCCTCTAATGTTTCTAGAGATTGGGATGACCGAATTGGATATGGCAAACATGATCGCATGGTTCACATTCCCTGCTCTTATTTTCATCCCCTTATGGGGCTTCATAGCCGACCGCTTTCAAAGAAAAATAGTCCTCGCGGTATCTCTATTACTTTTTGGAATCGGTGGCACTGCCATCTTTTTCACAGATAATATGCAAGCAATACTTTGGTTACGATTTATACAAGGAATTGGAGTCAGTGGAATCATGCCCATGACTGGTACCATCATCGGAGATATGTTTTCCAAACAAACAGATCTTGAGGTTGGATCTCAAGGATTAAGAGTAGTCTCGATAAATGTAGCCAAATTTTTCTACCCTGTCGTAGGGGGGCTCTTGGGGGGAATAGCCTGGAATCTACCTTTCTTATTTTTCTTCATAGCCATCCCTGCAGGATTGTACACGCTAAAATACATGCCAGAAATGGGGATTGAAGAAAAGAAAACCCATAAGACCTCAATTCTTTATTTCTATTCTCTATGGGGGGCTCTCTTCAATTGGTCTGTTGTCATCTCCTATGCTGTAGTTTTCATGAGATTCTTCATCAAATATGGGGTTTACACATTTCTCCCATTAATGGTATTGAAATATGGCATGTCCGCTTGGGAAGCCGGCGTCGTTTTCAGTATGATGAGTTTAGGGCTAGCGGCAGTAGCAACTCAAGTCAAACGTTTGGCAAATAGCAGATTCCAAATCAAATATATAGTTCTTGTAGGAATGATTTTCATAGGTATAGTATCTATTGGTTTTAGTCTCGCAACTTCCTTTATCTCATTTTTAATCGTTGGCCTTCTTTATGGGATAATGGAAGGCTTTGCAGCAGGCCTCGAAACTAGTCTACTTACTCAAACAACGTCTCGAGATATTCGAGCTGGCATTGTATCGATTGGCTCTTGGATTCGGAACCTAGGAAAAACGATATCGCCTTTATTTTTCCTTTATGTAGCAACCAACCCTGAATTATTCCATTCTATATCTCATCTGCCTTTTTTCAATTTAGACCCCACCTTGACGGGCCCCGATCAGGGATTTATCATAACCGGAATTTTAGGTACTCTTGCCGGAGTTGTATTAGTACTCTTAATCTCTATTTCCCTCTTGATCAAAAAAATAAATCTTTCCACATAATCCAAAGTAGAATATAAAAATCCTCTCTGTCAGATACCAACAGTGTTAAGTTCATCACAAGCACGCCTCATTCCATGAAGGCGACTGCAAGAGCCCACCCCATCCAAGGTCTCATAAAATATCATGGAATTCAAGATTCTATCCTTAGGCTTCCTTACCACGATAGCATTAGTGTTTGCACGGCCCCAAGCAGCACTACCACGACCGTCGAATTTGACCAAAATCTGAAATCTGATGTATATTCTATTAACGGAAAGATCCTTCAAGGCCGATCTGCAGAGCGTGTAAAATCAGTTGTAGATAGAGTAAGAGAATTGAGCAACATTTCTCACCATGTAAAACTTGAAAGCACTAATTCATTTCCTTCTAATATAGGACTTGGATCATCAGCTTCCGGATTCGCAGCAGCAGCTTTGGCCCTATCTGAAGCTGCAGATCTAAATCTCTCTTTAGAAGAAGTTTCAACTATCGCCAGGCGTGGATCAAGCTCCGCTGCCCGGTCTGTAACTGGAGGATTTTCTATTTTACACTCTAGTGAAGAGGACTCTACATGCAAATCCACTCAGATCGAAGATGGTTTCTCTGATGATCTTCGAATTATCGTTGCAATCGTACCTGCACATAAGGAGACAGATTCTGCTCATTCTGAAGCCGCTGATAGCCACATGTTCCAAGCCCGAGTAAAATATGCACAATCTCAAATATTTGCAGCAATGGATGCAATAGAAATAGGAGATTTTGACGGTACATTTTCACTAGCAGAATTGGATTCGATATCTCTGGCAGCAACTACCATGACTGGCCCAACTGGGTGGATTTATTGGAAACCAGAGACGTTAATGATTTTTGAAACCATCCGAACTTTGAGAGAGTCTGGTATAGATGCATATTTTTCAACTGACACTGGTGCAACAGTTTATATCAACACAAGAGAAAAATATACTTCTCAAATTTCAGATTCTATATCCGATCTTGGAATCGAAACACAAACATGGCAGGTAGGTGGCCCAGCAATCTTATTAGATAGCAATGAAGATTTATTTTAATTTTCAAAAATATAGTCTGTTTCTTCGTATCCTTTCCCATCCCCCAAACCCCGATACCTTCCTCCATTTCTACCCTCTCCACTCGCAAGTCTGATCATCGGCTCTGTAATGACCTCTGGATCATGATTCATATTTTCCATTGGGTTCTCTACAAAAGCTGCCTCATTGGTTCTAACACCACCTGGCGGCGGTGTAAATATCAATGAATCTACTGGCTCCTTTTCCAATTCTAATGACAACGTCCAATGAAATCCTTCTGCTCCAAACTTAGATGAAACATATGCACTTCTTTTCACCCGTCCTTTTTTCCCATGTCCCGATGTAATGTGAATTATTCTTCCACGCTTTCTATTTAACATCCCCGGCAGTACAAATCTAGTACACAAAAAACAACCACGTAAATTAGTTTTTATCACTTCATCCCATAATTCAAGTGGAACTTTGGCAACAGCGTATTCTTCACCCACTAGTGTTAGTTGTTTCACACCTGCATTATTAACTAGAACATCTGCCCCTCCACATCCCTCCGAAACTGAAATCAAACGTTTTACATCATTTTCATTCCCCACATCACAAACCACTGGAATCATTTCTCCATCACCTTTGATCATTTTTATAGAATTTTCTAGCCCCTTCTTATCTATATCTCCGCAAATAACAGTTGCCCCTTCTTTAACAAACCCCATCACCATGGCTTCACCCAATCCCGAAGCAGCCCCGGTTACAATAATAACTTTATCTTTAAGCCTCATACAACCCTATCTGGAAGGCAGACACGTAACATTTCCGACAGAAGACATTTTTATCTTTTGAGATAGGTTAATTTACCATGACAAAATTAATTGGATTCATCGGTCTAGGAATAATGGGCCTGCCTATGGCAAAAAATCTATTAACTGCAGGTTATTCAGTACTTGGTTATAATCGATCTTCTCCACGATTAGAAGACCTGGTTAGATCAGGTGGCATGGCCGCAAATACGCCAAAAGAAGTCGCAGAAAAAGCACAAATAATTATCATGTGTCTGCCAAATTCTAATTCAGTATCTGAAGTCCTTTTTCAAAACCAAGGTCTTATGGAGGGGCTTCAAGATGGTAGCATCCTCATAGATTGTTCCACCATCTCTCCAACGGTAACTGTGGATATAGCGCAAAAACTCATGGAATCTGGAATTTCTCTACTCGACGCGCCCATCTCTGGAGGAGAAGAAGGTGCAATTAATGGCACTCTATCCATCATGGTCGGCGGTGATATAGTTCTCTTAGATCAACATATGGACATTTTCCAGGCAATGGGAACTACTATCACTTATTGCGGTCAAAATGGCGCGGGCCAAATAGCAAAAGCATGCAATCAAATTGTAGTCGCTTCGCAAATGGTAGGTGTCAGTGAAGCATTACTTCTTGCCAAAAAATCAGGAGCAGATTTGGAATCTGTTGTTTCTGCAATTTCACAGGGTGCAGCTAGTTGCTGGACACTTACCAATCGTGCACCTGATATGATCAAAGGGGATTTTTCCCCTGGTTTCTTCGCCGAATATCAATACAAAGATCTATGCATCGCAGTAGATTCTGGCAGGGAGTTTGGCTCTCCAATGCCCCAAACAATGGTGGCACATGAATTATATAAATCTATGATCCAAAATGGAATGGGGAGGGATGGAAATTCCGGGGTCTTGAAAATTTTGGAATTACTCGCTGGGCCTCTTGAAAAGTGAAATCAAAACAACATTTTAGATTTTGAAAGTCATGTCGAAACCTATGAATCTCCTGAGTCAGAGAGATGCTTTTACCTCGATTCAAAAAACTACATTTTGATTCTTATTTCTTCTCCTCACGCGAGAAGCCTTCTAAGAACATAATTCAAAATACCGCCATGTTCAATATATTTCACCGCAGCGGGAGTATTCACTTGGGCTATCACTGAAAATTCTAATTTTTCCCCATTTCCTCTCTCTGCAATAACCTTCAATTTCTGACCAACATTCACTCCCGATTCTAATCCTATTATGTCATATTTTTCCGATCCATCGAGACCCAGGGATGTCTTTGATTCTCCATCTTCAAATTGCAATGGTATTACTCCCATTCCTACCAAATTATCTCTAAATATTCTTTCATAACTTTCTGCAATTGTCGCACGTATGCCTAAAAGATATGAACCCTTTGCCGCCCAATCTCTACTAGAACCTGCTCCAAATTCTTTCCCTGCAAGAACAATCAATGGGATGTTTTCTTCTTGGTAGTGTTTACTTGCGTCATAGACACTTGAAACCTCCTGTGAAATGAAATCAAATGTATATCCTCCTTCGATCTCGGGGACTAGTTCATTCTTGATCCTGACATTAGCAAAAGTACCTCTCATCATGACTTCGTGATTCCCCCGGCGAGATCCATATGTATTAAATTCATATGGAGCTAGTCCTTCCCCTGTTAGCCAAATACCTGCTGGAACATCAGATCCAAATGGACCTGCTGGACTGATATGATCTGTTGTAACTGTATCTCCCAAAACCAACAAACAACGCGCCCCCTTTATATTTTTTGTCCCCGGTGGATTTGAAGAAAAATTCTGGAAGAATGGAGGTTCTCGTATGTATGTAGATTTAGAATCCCATTCATAATTCACTCCTTCAGGTGCAGAGAGCTTTTCCCATTTTTCATCCCCCGAAAATACCTCTGAATATTTTTCCTGAAACATAGATGGATCTAGATTTTCTCTCACCGTTTCGTTTATTTCTTCATTGCTTGGCCAAACATCTTTCAGGTAAACTGGATTTCCATTTTTATCTTTTCCAAGTGGATCTACTTCTAGATTGATATCCATTCTCCCTGCAAGACCATATGCCACTACTAGTGGGGGACTAGCAAGATAATTGGCTCTAATTTTAGGATGAATTCGGGCTTCAAAATTTCTATTGCCACTCAAAACACTTGTTGCCCACAGGTTATTCTCATCAATCGCCTTTTCCACACTTTCGGGCAACGGACCTGCATTCCCAATACATGTTGTACATCCATACCCCACGACATGATATCCCAATTTCTCAAGTGGTTCTAGCAATTCTGACTCTTTCAAATATTCTGTAACAACCTTGCTCCCCGGGGCCAAGCTAGTTTTCACATGGGATGGTATTTCTAGACCTAGTTCTATGGCCTTTTCGGCTAAAAGCCCTGCAGCAACCATGACAGTTGGATTCGATGTATTTGTACAACTAGTAATTGCACTTACCACAACACTCCCGTGTCCAATAGAGGAATTTTCCTTTCCATCAAATTCAACTACAATTTCTTTGGATTTTCCTCCTTTCTCAACTTCTGAATCAAGTATCTCTTCAAAGTGAATCTTCATGTCGTTTAGTAGGACTCGGTCTTGCGGCCTTTTTGGACCAGCTAGGCTAGGTTCTATTGTTCCTAGATTTAGCTCTACAATTTCTGTATACTCTGGTTCTTGTTCCCCGAATAAACCCTGTTCTTTAAGGTATGCTTCTACCAATCGAATGTGTTTTTCATCTCTTCCTGTCAATCGAAGATACTCTAGTGTTACATCATCTACTGGGAATACACTAATCGTCGATCCTTGCTCTGGAGCCATATTTGAAATAGTGGCTCTGTCTGGAACTGACAAAGTTTTGACAGCCGGTCCAAAAAATTCTACAAAGCGATCTACTACTCCTACCTCTCTTAAAATTTCTACTAGGTATAATACTAAATCAGTTGCAGTTGCCCCTTGGGGTAGTTCTCCTGTCAATCTAACCCCCACAACCTCTGGAAGTGTCATTGTTATGGGTTGACCAAGCATAGCAGCTTCTGCCTCAATTCCTCCCACTCCCCATCCCACTACGCCAATCCCTCCTATCATTGGAGTGTGGCTATCCGTTCCAACTAATGTATCTGGCAGTAGCCACTGATCCCCTTTTATCGATCTAGAGTGGACAACTTGACCGAGATATTCTAAATTCACTTGATGAACAATACCTGTTCCTGGGGGGACCACACGAAAACTAGAAAATGCTTGCTGAGCCCATTTCAACGACCGATACCGCTCCCCATTTCTTTCATATTCCATTTCAACATTTCGTTCATATGCATCCTCTGATCCAAAGAAATCAACTTGAACACTATGGTCAATCACCAAATCACATGGGACTGCAGGTTCTACTATGGAGGGATCTTTCCCTGCCCTATGGGCCGCCGATCTAAGTGCTGCTAAATCTACTACTGCAGGCACTCCTGTAAGATCTTGCAACACAACTCTAGATGGACTAAATGGAACTTCCACATCGGGCGTTTCGGGTGCCCAAGAGGTTGCATTTTTCACATCTTCAAAATTTATTATTTCCCCATCTATATTCCGCAAAACCGATTCTATGAGTATTCGAATACTAACTGGGAGCTTGTCCAATTCACAAAGCCCATCTTTTTCTAGTCCTTTCAAAGAAGCTATCTTGTATGTCTCTCCTTCAAATTCAAAATCCATTATGGCTGAAGAAGAATCTGATTTTTCCATATTGAACTTATGCATAGGTACTTTAAATAATTAGAGAAGTTCATCTACTTCTTGAAAAATGAATAATTGTAGCAAGAAGTAGGCCCAATCCTCCCAAAATTAGTCCGATCTTCACAAATGTAACTGACACCGTGCCACGGTAAAGTAAAATCCCCATCAAAAACGGACCTGAAGCCTGCCCAAAACTCTGAGCAGCCATCGCAACAGAAATAGTTCCTCCTCTGAGCCCCGCGGGTGAGAATTGAACCATGAGGCTCTTTTGAATAGGTGCACTAACACTAGCTCCTATTGAAAAAACCACCAACGATCCCATCAGCACGATAAACGATTTTGATGCTCCCATCGCAGCTAGTCCTATCCCTGTTGTGAGCAAACTAACACCTAGTAACATTAATGGGTCAAATCTATCCATGAAGCGACCAGATTGGGCGGCTCCAATAAGTGTCAAAATTCCATAACTTGTAACAATTATCCCTGCCTCAAATGCCCCATATTGAAATTTTTCCAGAATCAATAATGACACATAAGCGAAAAAAGCAAAAGACATCATAAATCGAACAATAAACGACATACTCATCGCGGCTATGTCTAATCTAATCAGGGATTTGTATAATTTTGACACGTAGATCTTCCCCGATCCCCGTATGGCGTTGCCATCGGATGGCAACACCACCCAAGTCCAAAAACCTGCAAAAATAGCAACAAAATATAGAATAAATGGAGCCCTCCACGAAATTATCAATAATCCACTTGCAACTAATGGGGCTATGAGTGCTATCGACTGCATCCCCACTATTCGGACACCTTGGGCCGTGGCTTCTTGAATATCTGCATAGTAATCTCCTATCATGGCTACACTAACTGGCATCAATGCGGCAAAACCAATACCTTGTATCGCCCTCAAAACAAGAATAGTAACAAAATCGTTCACCAATCCAATTGCACCTCCTGCCAAACCAAAAACAATAAAGCCAAACACTATGACGCGACGACGACCAATTCTATCCGATAACATCCCCATCAATGGAACAAGAAGGATCGAGGGGGCTGTGTATGCAGTTATGAGCTCCCCCGCTCTCACCGCTGGCATACCAAATACTAGGGTAACTTCCGCCGCGATTGGACTTACTGTATATACACCTGCCATCCCCACAGCAGCAGCAACCATGACAATTTGCATCTCTTTATCCAGAAATACCATGCCTTCTTTGCCAAATATCAATTCCAACCAATTCTCTAATGTTTTACCCATATTATCTCCTCAGTGGGACCAGCATTTACCGTAGCGGCTTTCTCCCCCGCAGTATATCTCTGAGTATGGAAGGTCATCTATCCGGAAACCTCGTGATTGTAGGCGAAGATGCAAAACAACGTTTCCATGATTCAAGAGGATATGGTGTCCCACAAAATGGAAATAAAATCGCACTCGATCCCATCGAAGCTGCCCACCTTCTACTTAGGGGCGATCTCGATACCGTCGATGGAATGGATTTTACCCAATTTATTTCAAAACAAAAATCAAATTTTTCCTCACACTTTTCGACATATATAGATCTTAGATTTCGAGGTTTTCATCTTACCCCTGTCGGTGATTCAAACGATTCTCATCTCAAACATATCGACTTCACTGTGTATGAACGTGGCACTAAACCACCCGGAGGGATAATCAAGTACAATCTACGGGTCATACGAGAACGTTCAACTATAATTGCAAATGAACTTGGCGGATGTGTACTTGCAATTGTAGATGAGGAGGGCGAATTAACCTATTTAAACACAACTGAAATTAATCCAATTGGAAAAATGAAATTTTCTCCCCCTTTATCAGAAGGCATCCTCCTAAAAGACAATGTATTGCTTAAAAATTCAGACCCCTCTCTTCACGAATCGGGCTTTTTCGGGCAACATATTCCAAATACCTCTCATATACAACTCTCCCTAGTCGAAGCAGCCTATCTAAGTAACTGTGGGGTTTTATCGGTTAATGGAAATGTGATAGATCAAGGACGAACTATCGAAGGCAACCTGTTCGATCACCGTTTACTTGTATATACCACTTTACGCAAACTAGGATTGGTCCCAAAAACTGGTTTTAAATTCGGATTTGATTTCAGAGTTTACCAGGACTTCAACACAACCACTGAAGCACTTCACTCCGAGTACTTGGTCAAGATCGTCGAAAATGAACATACTTTTTCAACGAAAGAACTATCCATCAATGTCCGCCTCGCAGTCGGTGTGAGAAAACGAACACTTTTTGCAATTGTAGACGGGAGTAATAATATCCGATGGATCTTGGTTGAAAGGGTGACACCATGAACAATAACTCTCGAAACGACCAAAAAGAAATTTCCATTGATCCTTGGGGGTCATCCAATATCGAAGATTACGACGATCTATTCAATCACTTCGGAATATCGAAATTTGAACATTTACTCCCCGACATACCCAACCCTAATCATTTGATGAGGAGGGGTATAATATTCGGCCATCGTGGGTACCAATCAATTGTCGAAGCTATCAATTCGAAAAATCCCTTTTCAGTTCTATCCGGCTTCATGCCTACTGGCGATCCACACATAGGCCATAAAATGGTTTTTGATGAAATCGTTTGGCACCAAAAACAAGGTGCAAAAGCATATGCTTTGATAGCAGATCTTGAAGCCCACGCAGCTAGGGGCTTAAGTTGGAATGATATTGATGGACACGCTAAGAACTATATCCTTGGTCTCTTGGCTTCTGGTTTTGATTTGGAATCTGGGGAACTCTATAGGCAATCTTCAAACAGACGAGTTCAAGATTTGGCCTTTGAGCTTGGAATTGAAACCAATTTCTCTGAGATGCAATCAATTTATGGATTTTCTGATAACACTGAACTGTCTCACCTTCAGAGCGTACTGACACAAGCCGCTGATATCCTCTATCCTCAACTTGACCAGCCTCAGCCCACTATAATCCCCGTCGGACCTGACCAAGATCCACATCTGCGACTGACTAGGGATTTGGCATCACGATTACGTTTATTTTCTGTAACTGAGGCTTATGCAAGTTTTGAGTCAAATGATCTAGAACTCATATACCTTAAACAAGCCTTCGACAAATTATCCTCTAAAAAGACACCACTCAATTGTAATGATGTCCTAGAACTACTTGAAAATGAAAATCCCTCTGATGAAAATTTAATTGCCCTTTCTACCAAATTGCAATCTGCGTCAACTGAAGTGTTTTCACCTCGAATTCGAATCATTAACCATAGAGCAACTTCTCAATTATTCGGCGAATTAGCTTCTAGGATTTCTGAAGAAAAACAAGTATACAAAGAACATATGGATATTTTCAATTCTTCATATATGGCCATCGACGATATAGTTAGGGAGTTTGAAATTGAACATGGTGGATACGCATTCTACCCTCCCCTCTCTCTTTATCATAGATTTATGAGCGGCCTTACCGGTGGCAAAATGTCTTCGTCAATTCCGGACAGCCACATCAGTTTATTCGAAGATCCCGAAAGTGGATACAAAAAAGTGAAAGCATCTACAACTGGAGGACGGGAATCTGCAAAAATACAACGTGAGATGGGTGGAGAAGCTGATAAATGTCCTGTGTATGAGCTATACGCATACCTTTTAACACAAGAGGATGATTCGTATGCACAACGGGTTTATGAAGAGTGCACAACTGGCACTCGACTTTGCGGCGATTGCAAAGAAGAAGCAGCAAATCTAATGAGAGAATTCTTAAAGGATTACCAACAAAAAATAAAAGAAGTAGAACCTCTACTAGAGGAATTAACTCTACGTACACACCCCGAGGACAGCGATTAAATGAGCATTAAACTTCCGAAAAACCAAAAAAAAGTCTTGGAAGCGGCGAGCTCAACCAAGCAAAAAACATTCGACCAAATATCATCAGCGACTAAACTCAAACCTGAATATGTATCTGGTGCATCCTATTCTCTTGAAGAACGAGGCTTGATCTCAATAACAACTGATTCTCATGACGAACTATTGCTCACCGATGAAGGGCATCATTATTCAAAAAATAGTCTCCCTGAGATGAGACTCTACGAAGCAGTACAACGCTTGGGCGATCTAGAAACAGAATTTGATCTTAGCCAGGCATTTGACCAATCCAATCTCGATAAAAACGAAATTAATGTGGCCCTCTCAAACTTCGTTCGCAAAAATTATGGGACCATCGATCAAGGAAAAATAGTCGCATCTCGTGATATAGATATTCAATTGGACCCCGAACAAGCTGCGTTAGATTCAATTAGCCAAAATCTCAAAGTAGAAGATTCAATTACAAAACGACTCGAATCAAGAGGGTTAGTAAAAGTCAACCAATCTACTGTTAGATCTATTATTTTAACTAAAGAAGGTATGGCCGTTCTACAAAAAGGAGTTAAAGTTTCTCAAAGTGTGACTAATTTGACCCCCCAAATGCTGTCAAAGGGAAACTGGGAACACATAGAATACACAGCATACAATGTTGAAGCAGAAACTGCTCCTTACATAGGAGGGCGAGTACATATCCTACGAGACACTGCAGAAAAAGTCAAAGATACCCTAGTTAGCATGGGATTCCAAGAAATGGAAGGTCCTCACGCAGATTCAGAATTTTGGATCAACGATTGTCTGTTCATGCCACAAGACCATCCTGCAAGAACTCACTGGGATCAATTTGCACTTTCAGTGCCGCCTGCCCAAAATCTCCCCTCTGATTTAATCAAAAAAGTACAGAAAGCACATATAGATGGCGTTGGACCAGATGGAGATGGTTATCATTCTCCCTGGTCAGAAAATGTAGCATTAGGAGTAGACTTGAGGGGGCATACAACTTCCCTCTCAATGAGGTATCTTTCAGGACAATCAATCGGAACCATCGAACCACCTCAACGGTTTTTCTCCGTTGAAAAAGTTTACCGAAATGACACGCTAGATCCTACACATTTACTTGAATTTTTCCAAATCGAAGGATGGGTAATGGCAGAAAATTTATCGGTTCGAGATCTGATGGGTACTTTCACCGAATTTTATCGTCGATTTGGAATAACAAATTTAAAATTTAAACCCCATTATAATCCTTACACCGAACCAAGCTTCGAGATTTTTGGAGAACACCCCCGGACAGGGGCATTAATCGAAATAGGCAATTCTGGCCTTTTCCGAGAAGAAGTATTACACCCCCTTGGAGTTTCTTGCGATGTCATGGCATGGGGGCTTGCACTCGAGAGATTACTAATGTTGATGTACGGGTTTGAAGATATAAGAGATGTCCACGGCACTCTTTGCGATCTACAACTCTTGCGTTCTACGGAGGTTCCTTATTAATGCCCGTTGTGAGTCTACATCCTGATATTTTAAGAAACATGGTAGGTATAGATGTGTCTGATGAAACACTAAAACAGGATCTATTTAACTTGGGTCTCGAATTCGATGGGGAAGATGAAGATGGCAATTTCCAATTAGAGTTTGCGCCCGATCGATTAGATCGACTCTCAGTCGAGGGTGTCGCGCGATCTCTAAGATATCATTATGGAAAAGAAAGAGGTGTTTTCATCCCTCCTCTCAATCCTCCAACCTGGTCCATATGCATTCAACATCCTATCTCACACAATCGTCCCTATGTTACTGGTGCCATTGCACGTGGAATCAAACTAGATGATTCTATCCTGAAATCTTTGATTCAGCTACAAGAGAAACTCCACGATACAATTGGCAGAAATAGGGCAAAAGGATCTATTGGTATCCATGATCTCTCCATGATCAAAAGCACCGAAACCCCTGATGGGATGTCCTCTATTTATTATAAAGGCACTCCTCCTTCTGAGCCATCATTTGTTCCATTGGGCCTTCAAGAAGAGTTGACCCCTATGCAAGTCCTTGAATCACATCCAACTGGGAAAAAATACAAACAACTTGTAGAAGAAGACCGACAATATCCTGCCTTTTTCGATGAACTAGGGTTGTTTTCCTTCCCCCCTGTAATCAATGGTGCCCGAACAGAAGTTACAGTCGACACTAGGGATCTGTTCATTGAGATGACAGGTTCAGATCAATGGACCATCGATAAGATGCTAAACATAATATGTTATGCTTTGGATTCCCACGGGGCCACTCTCGAATCAATTAATATTTCCTCCCCCGATGCCTCAATTCAAAAACCCGATTTCTCCTCCGATACAAAACACATAGATCACAGCAGAGTTGAACAAATTCTAGGCATTTCACTTACTTCAAATGATATCCTAGATTCCATCGAAAGATCCGGATTAGATGCCACTCTCCTCACGCCCCCTTATCAACAAGATGATTCTCTTGAAAAATCACAGTACAAAGTTACCATTCCTCCTTATAGGGTCGATGTTCTTCACCCCATCGATATAATAGATGATATCGGTCGTGCATATGGTTTCTACAAACTTCAACCACGCTACCCAGATGTAGCAACGATCGGCGGAAGAACGCCCAACTCCAATTTGGAACGGGCAATAAGACAAGCCCTCATCGGAACAGGATTTGAGGATTTGCTTAATTTCAATTTGATAAACGAAGATGAAAATTTCTCCAAAATGAGATTGAAAGATGGTAAAGAAGAGGCATATGGTAACTATGAACCTGTCACAATACTTGAACCCTATTCTGCAGAATATACAATCATTCGGACCTGGGTTCTTCCTTCCCTTTTAATGGTATTGGAGAACAACACCCACCGTGCATATCCTCAAAATTTGATGGAAATAGGTTTCATCGCACATACAGATCACACACAGGACAACAGAATCAAAGAAAAAAATGCTATAGCAGCTACAATAGCACATTCTCAAGCATCCTACGAAGAAGCTAAATCAAAATTGCAGGTCATTTGCCAAAGATTCAATAAAAAAATCGAAACTCTCCCCATTAGCCACCCAACTTTCATCGAAGGCCGCGCTGCTTCCATCATCATTGATGGGAAATCCAAAGGAATCCTCGGCGAAATACACCCTGAGGTTCTAATATTACATGGTATCGAGGTCCCTGTATCTGCATTCGAATTGTCACTCGATTCTTTCATTTAATTTCACACCCTCTCTCCTCATTAAGCCTAATTTTAATACATTTTTGCTATATTTTATGTAAAAACAGAAAAAAAACCTCAACGACGACCTCGAGTATATAAAGATATGGTTCATCCATGGCCAGATCTCCGATATATTTATAAGCAGCCCTCATCACGATCCTCATGGTGGAATCAAACCATGGTACGTGAAGATGGAAAACGAAATTTCGCTCTACAGGACAGAGCAGGAAACGAATCAAGTGTATTTAGCGGCAACACGCCACGACAAGCAGCATTAAAAGCTGCCCGAAGACTCGAAGATGTCGGCAATGACGAGGCAAGCGCTACACGTGTAGAAATAAGAATGAGAGAACGCGGAACAAGTAAAGTGCATATATATGATGCATGGGCATGGATGACCGATGCCCCTGCCGATTCTCCTAGCTGGATGCCTAGCGTATTAAAGGAAGCAAATGTTTCCAAAAAAGGCATCGAACGCATCGATTAAGATCACCAATAAAGATCTTTTTTTACGTTTTATTTTCTTAGGAATCCCTGCCTTTTTCCATTTTCTCAGTGTTAGTCATTCTCACACATAATGCACGAGGGGGATCCGATGGGTTTAATATCCCCCGACCTGAATTATAGGTCCGAGCTTCTATGTATGAAGCAAAACGAGGTGAGGATTTTGCCCCTGCGGTACACTCCGTAAAGACAAAATCTGATATTAACGCATAATACGAAACTTTTGACAGTTTCGGTGAATCCCGATCAGTTCCTCTGAATATCAACTTTCAAAAATGGAGGACACAACACAGTGTTCGTCA
>WTZU01000008.1 GCA_009889625.1 Candidatus Hikarchaeia archaeon HikBin5
CCAAGCCAGGCCAAAGGCGTCGGACTTAAGATCCGATCTCGTAGGAGTCCGCGGGTTCAAATCCTGCTCCTCCCACTTAATGGAAAAGGTAGAAACTAGTCACAAAAATTGATCGAATAAGCCAGGGAATTTTTTAGAAACTTTCTGTCGTAGTTCAGGGCTAACCCGGACTACTTCGGGATATTCATCTCTGGCTTCATAAAGTTTTGTTGCGTCAATAACAACACGGGCATTATAATATCCTTTTTCAGGAGATCCCCTCCCTCCAGGGTAAATATAATCATATGGAATGGGATCATAACTTGCGCCCAGGGTATAATCTTCAATATGGATATCACGAGGGGGGTGGACGCGAGTGCCAAGTGCCCAGATAACGTCTGATTGGTCAAATACATCGACATCTTCGTCGACAACTATTATGTATTTTCCCAAGAATACATTTTGAGGCATTTGACTGACTAATTGACCTACTTGTTTTGCATGGCCTGCGTACTCTTGTTTTATTGAAACCACTACCCATAGTCGAGTTGCTCCAGCAGGATCGCACCACACATCTTTGATTCCAGGGACGCCCAATTCCTCAAGAGCATTTGCTATATTTGCAGCCCGGATGGGGCATCTAAAATAAGTTTCTTCTGCAGGTGGTTTTGCAGAGGGCGACCCTGTCAAAATCGGATTATTTCGATAGTAAATTCGTTCTACGTCGACTACCATTTCTTCTTTTTCACCGCCAGCGTAATAACCAAGGAACTCCCCATAGGGCCCCTCTAATCTAGTTTTGTTGGGAGGGATATAACCCTCAAGTACTATTTCAGCATTTGCAGGGAGTGGAAGTCCAGTTAATGAACTTTGTATAACTTCAACTGGTTTTTCGCGCCACCAACCTACAAAATCATACTCACAAACTCCATGGGGTATTTCAACAGAAGATGCCCAATATAATTCGGGGTTGATACCACATACTATTGCGATGGGACAGGGTTCGCCGCGATCGTGATATTTTTCCATGTGTTCCCTACCGTGTTTTCCACGAGAGGCCAACATTCCTACTTCGTTAGTGGTGTGGATCATGGAACGGTAGGTACCCACATTGACCCATCCATTGTCAGGATCTTGTGTAATTACGAGATCTGCAGTTCCAATATAGTTCCCACCATCTTTTTCGTGCCACAAGGGAGACGGGAAGGTGGTTACGTCGACATCTTTTCCTTCTTGAATATTTTCCAAAATAGGACCATTTTTGACTATTTTTGGAGGAATTCCACTTCGATTTTTGAGTTTGTGTTGAATCCCTTTTGTAGTCTCTTTCAAAGTGTATTTTGGATCAAATCCAAATGTCAATGCTATTCGAGAGGGCGAACTAAGTATACAAGAAAGTACGCGGAACCCAGAGGGGTACCCAGGTATATCATCAAAAAGTACGGCTTCGGATCCAGGGTTGCTCTGATATACATCACTAATAGCACCGATATCCTCTTCGATGTTTGCACCGGAAATCTTTTTTAAATCATTTAAGTCATCTACTGCTTCAATCCAATCTCGCAGATCTGAGAATGCCATGGTGATTTGGAGGTGATGTGAGAAAATATGGATTTTGATTTTCATTGTGGAGAAGTCAAAAGGTCTTTTTCTGTGCATTTGATAAATAGTTTGTAAAATGGCACTTCTTATAGACAATGAGACCACTGAAAAAGTGTTGAATATTCCGGATGCCGTAGAGGCAATGGAAAATGCATTTGTCCAACTGAGTAAAGGGAATGCAGCATTTCAGCCTAGAACAGATGTTCTTTCTCCGGTGGAGGGAAAAGGGGAATTGGATTATTATTGGTGGCACTCCCTTATTGGAGCGACTTTGGACCCTCCAAGACTCGCTTTTCGTTTTGTATCAGATGTGTATAGCTGGAGGAGAGATACTGAAGGAAAATTGAGAGAAGTGCAATACAATGTAGAAGAGGGAAAATCAATGGGTTTTGTGTTACTTTTTGATTCGGCCAATGGGGAGATAATAGGATTGCTGAACGACGAATCACTTCAGCACGCAAGGGTTGGTGCCACGGCAGGTGTGGCTTGTAAATATCTCTCTAGGGAAGATTCAAACACTGTTGGAATAATTGGATCGGGTGGCATGGCGAAAGTGTATCTAGAATCATTTTTTTCGGTTAGGGAATTGGATCAAGTAAAGGTATATTCACCCACGATTAGTCACAGGGAGGCATTTGCGGAAGAAATGAGTACGTCATTGGGAATAGATGTTAAAGCGGTTTCTTCAGCCGAGAAGGCCGTGAGTGGTGCAGACATAGTAGCAACATGTACAAATGCTAGTTCTCCTGTGTTTACTGAAGAATATGTTTCAGAGGGCATGTTTGTGGTGGATACCAAAAGTAGTGAGATCTCCCCTAAAGCAGAAACCATGTTCGATCAAATTGTAGGGACGACAAGAGAAGCATATCTTGCATCTGAGGATTATGTAGTGGGGCAAAAGAACCTACTTGATAAGCATAAACAACTCCATGGAAAGAGAGGATTCGAGATGAAAGAGTATGCTACTTTGAGCGATATAATTCAAGACCCATCAAAAGGGAGAGGAGGAGATGAGGAATCTATTTACTGTAATAATCGGTCGACAGGAATTCAATTTGCGGCCATTTGTGATCTAGTCCATAGACGTAGTGTAGAAGAAGGGCTGGGGAAGGAGATTCCTAGTGAGTGGTTCCAGCAAGATTTACATCGGTCGTATTCGTGAGGCGGTTTTATGGGAAGAATGTTGGGCCTATTTGACGAGTTCAAGGGCGTTCGACCAATTCAATTATATTCCCATCTGGATCGTGTAAATTCGCAATTTTTGCCCCACTTGCAACAGGAAGAGGAGGACTTATGAATTCGATATCTGTGGATAATTTAGAATACCAATCATCTATGTTTTCTATTTGAAAACATAAATGGGCTAGTCCCACATCGTGTATAGCAGAAGAAGAATTTACATTAGTATTAGGAGGACTAGAATACTCTTTCAATTCCAATGAGATTCCATCGTTTTCTAGGAATGCTATTTGTGCATTGACGCCATCTAGACCAAGAAGACCATCTTGCGAATCGCTAGCCTTGAATCGTTTTCGTTCGGAAAAGCCAAAATGAGTACAGTAAAAATTGAGAGATGTTTCTAAGTCAGATACGTTTAATCCAATATGATCAAGAATTGCGGTCATAAAGTAAGAGAGAAGATGTTAGATTTTAAACTTATCTTATAGTAAATTGGAGATGGTTTTGATTGCTATTTTTGCGATCTTATCAGGAGGAAGAGAGGCATCGATTCGGACAAATCTGCCAGGATCGTTAGAGATAATTTTTTCGTAGTTTTCATGGACTCGTTCTAGGAAAGAAAGTTGTTCAAATTTATTAGTAGATCCACTTCTCATAGCGCCAAGCGAAGGAGAGAGGTCGAAATAAAGAGTAAGTTCGGGGAGTACAGTCCATGGTTGGTGTATTTTCTGTATATAAGAGAGAGGGTCTTCAACGATGCCATCCAAAGAAGTAGATTGATAAGCATATCTGGAATCGATATATCGATCAGATATAACTAGTTTTTTATTGGATAAAGCTGGCAATATAGTGGTCTGTAGATGATACGCATGGTCTGCCATATAGAGGAATAATTCAGACAAGGGGTCGGCGTCGTCGGTGTTAATAGATTTCCGAACGGCTTCGCCATACCAAGAATCAGTTGGTTCTAGTGTATATACTGCATCGGGATAGGCTTCTTGAAGGGCGGAAATTATAGTGGTTTTACCGCTCCCATCTATTCCCTCAAGTGTGACTAACATGAGATTGATTGATTCTGAAAAAAGTTAAATTTTGGGAATGTGAGGAACGAGTTGGAAAGATATTAATTGTATCGGAATAGGAGGTATAAGTGAATAAATAATGAAAATTGTAGTTTTTGGGGGAACTGGGTTCATTGGTAGAGTATTATGTCAAGAATTATCAAGTGATAATCGAGAAATTATTTCTGTGGGAAAGAGAAAAAATGGCCACGAGTTTACAGAGGGATGGGGATTCACAAGGATTCCGTCTACTCGGGGCATATTACATCGTCAAGGAGACATTGAAGATTATGAATTTGTTGAAGAATGTTTGACAGGGGCAGACATGGTGTACAATCTTGTGGCATTGTCTCCGCTTTATCAGCCGAGGGGAGGGAATAAAAAACACGATGGAGTACACAGGAAAGGAACAGAAAACATAGTCAGTGCAGCTAAAAAATGCGGGGTGAAGAAATTAATCCAAATGAGTGCTGTAGGAGCTAGTTCGAATGCAGAAACTGCATATCTACGTGCGAAGGGTGATGCGGAAAAAATAGTTAAAAAATCTGGTATTGATTGGTGTATTTTTCGTCCGTCGGTTGTATTTGGAGAAGGTGGAGAGTTCATATCATTCATAAAGAAGATAGCGCCCCCATACATCACTCCTCTCCCAGGGGGTGGGAAAATGAGATTTGATCCTATTTGGGTAAATGACCTAGTCAAGATTATAGTTGGAATTACAGAAGGGGATTTCGAGAGTGGACAAATTTTGGAAATTGGAGGTCCGGAGATCATGAGTATGGCAGAGATAACCAAGGCGATTCATGCCTCCAAGGGTAGGTCGTGTTTGATAGTTCCAATACCGATGGTGATGCAAAAGTATCTAATGGCAATTGCAGAAGTGATTCCCAGTATTTTGCTTCCATTTGGTAACGACCAATACAAATCTCTAAAACTCGATCCGGTAGCAAAGGGAAATGACATGGAAAAAATAGGGATGTCGAGGGGAGAATTGGTGAAAATGCAAGAATATTTGAGAAAATTGTAAGCTTGAAGAAAAATAAAAAATGATATACATGGGCGTCAGACATCTGGCGCTCGAGATGAAATTTGGAAGATACTTCGTGGAATGAAGATCATATCGCTGCAACTCGTTTTTGGGGAAAGAACGGCATAAAATGGGGTTATGAAGGCCTTTCAAAAGGTTTATTCAGATATATAAAGTGATTTGTTGTCACGGATACTAAGACTAGATATGAAACTCGCTCTAATTGGATTTGGACAGGCCGGAGGAAAGATAGTTGACAAATTTCTTTTGTACGATAAACAGACTAAAAGTAACATCGTAAGAGAGGCTATCGCGATAAATACTGCCAAAGCTGATTTAATGGGGTTATCCAACGTTGCAGGTGATAAAAGAATACTAATAGGACAGGACCGAGTGAAAGGTCATGGTGTGGGTGCGGATAATTCATTGGGCGCCGAAATTGCAGAAGAAGGCCTAGATGTTATGCAAAATATTGTCGATCAAATACCAACTCATGAAGTGGATGCTTTTCTCATTGTTGCAGGGTTAGGGGGAGGAACAGGTTCGGGGGGAGGACCAATACTAGCTAGGCATTTGAAAAAATTATATACACAAGAGCCAATTTATGGTCTTGGAATAATACCTTCTCTTGATGAGGGAGGAATATATACGCTGAATGCCGCAAAATCATTTCAGGCATTTGTGAGAGAAACGGATAATTTGCTGGCATTTGACAATGATGCATGGAGAGTGGGTGGTGAATCGGTAGAGGGGAGTTACGACACAATAAATGAAGAGATAGTGAGGAGATTTGGAGTATTATTTGGAGCGGGGGAAATTCAGGAAGACAATGATATTGCCGAATCTGTTGTTGATTCTTCAGAGATCATCAATACTTTAGCAGGAGGTGGAGTGACCACAGTTGGTTATGCTGCAGAAACGGTTCCCGTTCAAACCAAACGTAGTGGGATACTATCACGATTTCCAGGAGGAAGGAAGAAAGAAGAATATCAAGATAGTTCAGATACAACAAATCGGATTACCAGCCTAATTAGGAAGGCGACATTGGGAAGACTGACCCTTCCATGTGAAATAAAGGGTGCAGAGAGGGCACTTGTTGTTGTGTCAGGGCCACCAAATTATCTTAACAGGAAAGGAATAGAAAAAGGTAGAAGGTGGATAGAAGAACAAACGGGAAGTATGGAAGTCAGAGGAGGAGACTATCCTATACATGGAGAGGACAAAGTAGGAGCAGCAGTGATGCTTTCTGGAGTTGTTAATATCCCTAGAATAAAAGATCTACAACGGATTGCTATTGAAGCCCAGGAGAACATGGCAGAAATTCGATCCCAAAGTGAAGAGAAATTAAGGGAATTAATTGAGGAGGGTACCGATGAGCTTGAACCATTATTCTAAACTGGTTGCAATAATAATAGGATTGGTATTGATAGGGGGAATGGCCGGAGCGACGTCCATGGAACAAACTGGAGTTGATCCAGCAGAAATAGGAAGTGACGTCGTAGTTGAAACAATGGTGACCGAATTATACATAACAGACACAGGTCCCATAGATGTTTGGACTCTTAGAGGGGAGTCGCTTCTAGAAAGTGTAACCTGGACAGTGACAGAAATCAATGCTGCAGATCGTCCAGTGGAAGAAACAAGAAAGGTGCACACGGGGAAAGTGTTTCAACAAGGGGTCAGTTTGGATGATTCGGTTGTAAAAATAAAGGTAGAAGTATCAGGAACAATTCCAGAAGTGGCAGAATGGACTTATGAGCCTAGGCAGAGTGTCTTGGTGATGGAACTATCTCAGATGCGACTAGGAGGGACAAGAGAGGTTATCGGGTCGATAGGAATATCACCATATACTACAGAAAGTAAGGCTGCAAGAGAAGCGATAGATATTGCTAGTGTTGAAATAGAACAAGGGGGCGGGAACACAGATGCCATAAAAACACTGGCAAATTCTATTTCAGCATACAATGTGGGAAATTTTGATAATGCAAGAGATTTAGCAAAACAAGCTAAAGAGACGGCTGTTGCAAATAAGGAGAGTACCGAGAGGAAAGGATTAATATTAAATATAGTTGGTTTGGTGATTGCTGTGGCACTTATTGGTGGGATAATAATGTGGTATCAGTCTACGCGTCACAGAAGTAGACTTTAATGCAAATTATAATCCCGTTTTCATCGCGGGAGCCAAAAACTAGATTGGATAGTGTTCTAACTTCAGAAGAGCGCAGAGCGTTTGCAGGAGTTATGTTGGAAGATGTTGCTAGAGCGGTAGAGCTGGCGGGATCGGCCCCGATAATACTATCTACAGAACCCATAGAAGTCCCGTGGGAAGTCATAGTAGATGAAAGGCCCCTATCATTGGCAGTAAATGGTTTATTAGAGAACTCAAAAGGCCCAATTGCCATTGTAATGAGTGATTTGGCGATTGTGACCGCAGAAAATATAAAGCAATTGACAGAAGCAAGAGGAGATATTATAATTGCCCCAGGTAACTTGGGAGGGACCAATGCTTTTGTAACATATAGTCCCGAATTTAGGGTGGACTATCATGGGGCTTCATATCTAGATCACATTAAGATGGCAAAGAAAATTGGGAGAGATGTGGTAGTAGTAGATTCATTTAGATTGGCTACAGATATTGATGTGAAAGAAGATTTAATTGAAATACTAATTCATGGGGAGGGAAAATCAAAAGAGTGGTTATCAGAGCGTGGATTTTACTTAGAAATACAGGGCGAAAACCGTGTTGGAATTTCAAGGAGGGGTAGCAGATGGCAATAGGTCAAAAAGAGTATGATATTGACATAGAATTTAGACCAAATGAAGTGAGAGAATTACTCTCCGTGACGCCGGAGGAAGTAGAAACTAACTCGGAGTTGACATATGTTAAAAATGTATTCATACCTCTGACAACTGCCTGCAGGTACACATGTACTTATTGTACATATTTTGATCCACCAGGGAAGGCTTCTTTACTGACCCCAGAAGAGATTAGAATAATTATCAGAAAGGGTATCGAATTGGGGTGTACAGAGGCCCTGTTTACTTTTGGAGATGATCCAGATGAAAGATATGTGGAAATTTATAGGAGACTAAAAGAATTAGGCCATTCGACGATACATACATACCTCGAAGAAATGTGCGAAATGTGTCTTGAAGAGGGGATGTTGCCTCACTCCAACCCAGGTGATCAAACAAGAGATCAGATGGAGAGAGTTGCAAGAGTAAATGCTAGTATGGGAGTTATGTTGGAAACGGTGGCGAAAGTTAAAGCGCATTCCGGAGCACGAAAAAAAGATCCGGGTCGGCGAATCAATACATTAAAAATTGCAGGAGAACTTGGAGTTCCATTTACAACTGGGATATTAGTAGGCATTGGAGAAACAGAAGAGGACAGGGCTAAAAGTATCCTTGCAATTCGGGATATAAATGAGAGATATGGGCACATACAAGAAGTAATTATTCAGCCAGTGGTTGAAAATGAACGGTGGAAAGGGGGGATGCCTTCATTGGAATCTATGCGAAAAGCAGTGAGCATGGCGAGATACTGCTTACCCCCAGAGGTATCAATTCAAGTGCCACCAAACCTCGCTTCAATTAAGAATTTTTTAGATTGTGGAATCGATGATTTGGGAGGAATTTCTCCAGTCACAATAGATCACATAAACCCAGAATACGCATGGCCGGCCCTTAGAGATTTGGAATCAATTGCTGCAGACAAAGGAGTTTCTCTCAAAGAAAGGCTGCCCGTATACAACCGTTTTATAGAAGCTGGATGGATATCAAGAGACATCAGACAAGTTATAGAAGCAAAAAACGATATAGGAAAAAAATATCGAAAAATACTATTAGATTAAAAGAAATTAATAAGAGATTGGTGGGGTGGGTGATTTGGAAAGCATGGGGGATCCATTGGCTCGTGGGCCAAGAGTAGGTCCGAATGGTGGTTGGTCCAAATCTAGCTCTACAATTCGCTCATAGGTGGTATTTCTTTCTGCAGGAATCCTACCGATAGTAGTGATCAAATCCACATACTCATTGAAACTTCTAAACTGCCCGAAATTGCCCCCTGCTCGAGTAGTGATTTCTTCACTTAAAAGAGTCCCCATAAAGTCATTTGCGCCACAAGATAGCATCTTAAGACCTTGTGAATCACCGAATTTGACCCAAGATGATTGAATATTAGAAATATTATCCAAGAAGAGTCGTGAAACTGCCATCATGAGTTCATCTTCGGAGGGTGTGGCACCCCCAGATACCATACCACGTTTGTGCAAGGGCGTATTGGGATATACAAAAGAAAGTGGGACGAATTCCTTTATCATCTTAGTTCTGTCTTGAAGGTCTCGGATGACTTGTAGGTGCATTGCACGGTGCATTTCATTTTCTACATGGCCATACATGATTGTTGCAGTTAAGGGGAGATTTTCAGCTGCTGCACCCTCCATTGCATTGACCCAATCTGTAGAAGAAATTTTTCCAGGACAAATAATGTCTCGTACTTCTTCCACTAAGATCTCAGCTGCAGTTCCAGGTACAGAATTCAATCCCGATTTTTTTAATTCACGGTATACTTTACGATAATTCCAATCTGTCCCGCGTTTTGCATGATCTGCTTCTTCGGGGGTCATAGAATGAACATGTACATTTTCTACATTCATGGCATGGATTTGGTCACAATAAGTCCCAGGATCGGTATGGTAATATTTAGCGGGTTTGTACTGGAGTTGATTATGGTTTTCTGGTGAAGAATCTAGAATTTCTCGGTGTTCGGAGTTTAGGACGAGAGAGGGATGAAGACCAGAAACGGAGCAGACCTCAGAAATGCCCAGATCCAATGCATCTTCGACTGTTTTTCGGGAAGTTTCGGGGGTTTTAGTAAATCCATTATGAGCCCCAGTATAATTTTTTTCGAACAAGTATGCAGAATCTTTAAAGTTGCAAAATAAACAGCCAGTATTGCAGGCAGTAGTAATGTTATTGTTGAGATTTGCGACAAAGGTTACAACCTCCCCTACTACTTCTGACCTTCTCTGGTCTGCAGCTTCTAGTACCTGTTCTTTCCTATGTAAATCAATTCCAGAGGTATCAGTTCCAGTTGTAAGTAATTCCACAGCATCATCTACTGTCAAACGCTCGCCGTTTCTAGCTTTTTCCAATGCATTTTCAAATGGTTGATCGGTGACAGGGAGATGATCAAAATCAAAAGATGTACGGGGAGTAGCTGCCATTCTGTTTGTGTTCATGCACTGCGAAGAATAAAAGATTAATGAAGAAGGGGCAAATTGTACCCTGTCTCATTTTCCAATATAAATTTCCATGTTTCTTGACAATCGCAGGATGGTTCTGATAAAACAGATGGGTCTTGTCGAAGGTTAAAATCCTTTATGGATCGGAATACAATGTCATCACAAGAGCCACAATTATGAGGACCGCGATCAGATCCGGCGCCTACAGGATCTGAAACGACTATGATATTTGTTTTTGCTGTTTCACGTAAAATACTAGAAATTGACCATAGCCAAGGTGGCCTATATCCATGGGAAAAATAGAGTTGTTCCACTAATGTATGTCGTTGGACATTGGATGGATTCATTGAAATGGTGTGTGCATAAGGACTTACCTGATCAATTGAATCGATCATATCAGTTATGGCTTCTACTTCGGATAAGAAGGGTGGTTTTAATAACAAATATGCTTTTATCCCAGCCCCAGCTTGATTTGCTATTGTACTCGCTGCGATGAAATCTTCGAAAGTGAAATACTTATTAATACAATCGTGTCTGATTCGGTCCGATGCGGTCTCGAGTCCTATTGCTATATCCACAGATAGATCCATATTTGTAAAATCTGAGATTTTCTGTTCGGTGACAAAATCAGGTAGGCTTTCAATGACAATTCTATCACGGTTAGAAAATATTTTTGCTATTTCTTCCCGGGTGGTAGGAGGAATTTCTCTCTCATCGAAAAAAGATCCAGAGGTGTATATTTTTATTTGGCCACAGTGGATGTTTTTCTGTTTTTCGTAATCCAATGCCACTTGAATTTGGGCCAGTAGATCTTCATGAGATACAGATCCTCCCGCGACAGATTCTGCAACGTATCCACACATAGTACATCCTCCAGCTCTAGCCCACCTACAACCCCCGGTATTTAGAATTATAGTGAGAGATTTGTAGATTCCAGAAGGCGTGTTGTCTTCATCTATCCAAATGCGAGTTGGAGATTTTGAATCGTAGGTTCTCTGATTATGAGAACGTATCTCCCTCATGGTAAGGTTGTGTGCGTCCATGCCTTTTTCAAGTTCATACACATCGTACGAGGGTTGATCCATAAGAGAGATGAGAAGTGGAGATGTAAAACAGAAGCGAAAAGGAGAATATAGAAATGACAAATAGTAGATTTACCGGAAAATACTATTTATAGTAGATCTAGGTAACGCCATGGGAGAAGGAAAACCAGAAAAAAGTAAACGGAGGAATGTTCCGGAAGATGCATGGGATGAGTGGATAGTTGATGCTGATTTCCACCTTAATCTATTTGACTCTAAATCCTATTTAGAATATATTGATGACCCTCGTTTGAGGAAAAAAATAGAAGTTGGAGGCATTCCAAAGGGAGTTACTGGGGGTTGGGTGTTCCCGTATGCACATCACATTGCAGATTCACTTAATACACAAGGTACGGCGTTGGTTTCAGAAGAAATAGATGGATTAAAAAAGCAGTATGCTATTGATGAAGTGATTGTTGGCCCAGGAATGATTAACTTACCTACAGCCAGATATCCTGTGATTAAAAATGCAATAGCAAGGGCTTACAATGATTACATAGTGGACAAAGTTATCGATGAAAAAAGAGGCATTTATGGACTGGCCATCATACCTCAATGGGATCCAGCGGCGTGTGTTGAAGAGATAGAGAGGATGAAAGTTGAAAAGGGGATCGTGGGAGTTCAAGGTTGGTATAGTCCTCAGACATTGTTTGGAGCCATGGAGTACGAAGATATGTATGAAGAATTGATAAAAGAAAAATTGCCACTAGTGTTACATGGTAGTGGTTTTACATCTAGATTTGATTTATTGGGAAATTCTATGAAATCGGTTGTAGAGGCGTTAACATTATCTTGGACATATAATGCAATGGCCAACATATTGAATCTAATTTTTACAGGGACGTTTGATCGGCACGAGGATCTAAAGGTGGTGATACAAGAAGCAGGGACAAACTGGATTCCATTCGCATCTCTGAGGGCCGATGAATGTTACTACGCATTGCCAGAAGATGTGATGCTCTCTCACAGAATGTTTGAAGATGAGAATCAATACTTAAACCATATGCCGAGTGAATATTTTTATAAGAATATGTATTACACTACTCAACCGATCGCATTGCCAAGAGATCCAAATCATGTTAAATCCATGTTTGAGATGTGTCGGGCTGCAGAGACGTTCCTATATTCAAGTGACTGGCCACATAACACATTCGACCCCCCGAATTGGTTATTTAATAACAGAGGTATAGACGAAGAGACGAGGACTAGAATTTGTAGTGGGAATGCAAAAGAGGTATTTGGGATATAATATGCGAGAAAAGGTTATTGGGAAAATAGAGGATTTCCCAGAAGGAGAAGGAACTGAAATTCGTTTAGGGGGATTGAAGATAGCCGTTTTTAATCTAGAGGGGAAATTGTATGCTATTCATGATAGTTGCCCTCACAAACATGCCCCATTGCACGAATCAGGATCAAATAGATATAATAGTGAAAAGTGCGGAGGATCATTTCTCGGTGGGATAGACTTGGAATTGAAAATGGTCAAATGCCCTTGGCATGGTTTGCGATTTAATCTTGAGACTGGAGAAAGTCCGGTACTGAAGCGAAAAATACCAGTATACAATGTATTAATCAGAGAGGATGGAGAAGTGGCAGTGGTGGTTTAAAATTTTTGTACGTGTCGGATATCAATAGCGACTCCACGGGAGCTTTGTTCCATCTCAGGTCCACTCATAATTGCCCGCCCAACAGCTAACGCCAACGGGCCTTGAACAAAAACCTCGTCTCCAGGTCGTATTGTATCAGATGCACTAACAATTCCAGGAGCTAGTACGCTTCCGCGGGGGACGAAGTCATTGATCATGACAGTAGGCATCCCAAATTTTGAATTTTGTAATTTATTCGCGCCTTGCAATGTGAGAGAGAAAATTCCATATTCGGGCAATAAAGTTGCGATCTGATCATTGTTATGGTCAAATATTCTTCGCGCAAAGAATTTTCCTTTCAAGGTACAATTTTCAAATAATAAATTCCCAACTCCTTTTCCGAATTGATAGTCTGCAATTGCTTGGGCCTGGTAAAGCATTCTTTCATGTCGAGAATAAGGAGATTCTTCGGAAAGGGCCCCATCTAAATTTTTTAATGAATCGGGAGACAAAGCATGGTCTTTAACGGTATATTCAATTGGATTTCCATAATCAGTGGTGGCCAATTTAACAATGTCCATATACCCCCCCGGAGGGACGTGTGCAATAATTTTTGAGTAATTATTCAATTTAAGAAATTGAGATAATAAATTGGAAATTCGTTGGATTTCAGTGGGACTCCAATCTCCTGTCAATGCGGTGTCGTAGTGTTGCGCAGGATATGTTAATTCCAATTCCTGAGGGACGATTCCAAGGGGGGATGAAATGGAAACTTTGTGTCCACGAAAACGAATAGATTGGTGGAGAAATCGATGACTTTTTGATTTTGAATATGGTTTTTTTGCAGAACAGGGAACCAATATCAAAGGCAATTTAAAACGTGTCTCGTATCGTTTAATGAGGCGTTGTTGGAAACGGTGGATTTCGGGCCTATTGAGGGAATCATCAGTGGTGGAGATGAATCCCTCTTTGCGTGCGATTGGAGTTCTTTGTTCTAAATAATCGTTTTGAGAATCTAAATAGCGAAGGGCAGAAGTTAGCCAGGTATTGTGGCGGACTCGTCCTTCGAGATGGTCTCGGAGGTTATTTGATTTAATGATATGGACAATTAGAGATAATTCATTCTGAAGAATTCCCACATTATGGGCAGCACAAAGTTCATTTGTGAAGTCATCTATAGAAACAGAACAGGTAGAACAATTGCAAGGTAGATCCTCCAAATTTTCTAAGAGATATTCACCAGTGGGCAATAGATATTTTCCTTGCAATCCTAACAGAAATGCCCGGGTCGTGTCAAAAAGATCAATTCCCATGTAGATCAAGAATGATAAATTTTGAGGCGTTGCGAATCCTGGTAGGTAAAGTGCAGAATCAGGAGGTGTTGAGCTCCTAGTTTTGATTATGTCATTACAGAATTTCTGAGGAGATCCAGTAGAATATGGAGCGGTAGATAGTATGTAGGCATCAGTGGATAAATCTGAAGCCATTTTTGGAGAGATTACGGCAGCAGTTGGGCAATCGACATCGGGAGGTTTTACGAAAAATGCTTCTTCAAGTAGATTCCCAGCCCCAGGGGGAACTCCCCTATGTGGTAAAATGAGGAGGTTATCGAGAGGAGGGGGAGAAGGGATTTCTTGTTCGTTTGCCCATAAACTGCCAGAGTTATGGATGAAATCATCACAAAAACTTGGAGTCATACGAGGAGTAGGGAATCTTAGTTTCCCTAAACGTGCGGCCCCATTCCTGTGTGTAACTTCGAAATATTTGGTCATTGTGAAAATTATAATTAGATTATATTAGGAGGATAAGTTGATAAGTTTTACAGCATCTGGCAATGTTTCTAAAATGAGTTGGGGCCAATTTTCATGTGCAAATGTGAAAGTGGTTTGTGGGTGTAGAGACACCAGAGTTGAAATCCCAGCTACTGCTTGTTGAAGGGCATTTATGTCAATATGATTAGGAATTTCTGCAGTGAGGGGGTAGGTATGAGAGAGACCAATTGGGAAAGGTCCAAATGGTGGTTTTACATACCAAACCTCACCATAGTTAGAAAGAATTGAAGAAGAAGTATTGGTTGTCAATAATACATTTTTTCCTATGCGAAATCTAGATAAATTTTTATGGTGCCTGATTATCTCCGGTCTATAGTGGCTTAGGTCAGAAGTGTGAAAAAAGGTTCCTTTGACGGCTGGATCTTGTTTTTCTAATTGAATCGAATGTCGAAATAGAGCTTTGCACCCGTCGAGCATGGCGGGATGAGATCTAGATCTAAGTTCGACTAATTCTAGCAGGCTACCCTCTTTAATTGCAACCTTGATTTTATTTATTTCACTAAGACTAACGTAGAGATTGTGCTCTGCAAGCAGAGACTCGCATTTATTTGGTGAAAGATCTCTGAGTTCAGATGGAGTATAAGTGGAGCATATGGGACAGTGGCAAGGAAAATGATCCATTTCTAAAAGTTGTTTGGTACCTTCAGTAGTAAGATAAGACCCACGTCTAGCATATAGCGCATAGGCTGCTGAATCGAATAGATCACACCCAGCGGCTACGGCTAGGGCGAACATCATTGGGTGTCCGGCCCCAAAAAGATGAACTATGGCATCGAGGCCGAGGCCACGTTTAGTGGCCATAATAATATTTACTACATCCTGGAACCTGTATTGCGTGAGTAGAGGTACAGCCGCCCCAACTGGGAATACATCAAATCCAAGGGCATATGCATCCGAGGCAGCTTTTTCACGTAAATCGATATGAGTAGATCCTTGGATTGGAGCAGAGATTAGCATGTCATTTTCGACTAATGTTTTAGACAATTCTAAGCGTTCGGAGGTGGTTTGTAAATCTAGTTTGGCAACCTCATAAGAGACATCGGGAGGAGTAGGGATATCTAGAGGCGTGGCTATATCAGACCCAATGGCATTTTGGAAATGTATGATTTCAGAAGTTGTTACATCCACACTCCCATACTCTGCAAGTTGGAAAGATCCAGAATCGGTCATAATTGCACCAGGGAAATCTAAAAGTTTATGCAATCCATTCTCAATTGCTGCATGGTGTAAGTGATCAGTTTGGCGGATAATATAAGAGTTAGTTATGAGTATTTGAACATTGAATTTAGAGGCAAGTTCAGATGGAGAAATAGTTTGTAATTTTGGATTAATAACAGGGAGAAATGCAGGCGTCTCGACTATTACATTAGACCTAGGAACTCTAAAATTCCCAATCCTACCATTAGCATCAGAATCTTTGATATCAAAAAGTCCCTGTGTCATTTGATCAATCTAAGTTGTTATGGGTGAAAAATGGTTCGTAAATCATACGAGAGGAGATCGCATGATAGAGAAAAATTCAAGTGCGGAAGGGATTTGTATAATTAAAAAAAAGAAATACATGAGAATAAAGATGGGGAAAAATTTCATTACATTAAATATTGATGTAGGAGGAACATTTACAGATGGTTTTTTTGTAAGGGGAAAAGAATCCTCTTCGGCCAAAGTCCCAACCACTGGACATGATTTAACAATTGGTTTTATGGAATGTATTGAAAATGGGGCTAAAAAAATGGGAATGGAATTATCTGAATTTTTAGCAGAAGCAGATATGGTTAGATTTTCTACTACCATGGGGACGAATGCCATTATAGAAAAAAAGGGAATGAAGATTGGATTATTGGTTACGTCTGGAGAAGAAGAAAGACTCTACTCTGTGAAAGATGAACTTAAAGTTAGTGATTATTTTATTGGGCCGGGGATGATAGAGGAGATAGAAGAGGAAATTAATATAAAAGGGGATATTGTCAAAATTCCGGATAGTGATCAGACCATAGGTGCTGTGAAAAAATTGCAGGAATCCGGTGCAAGGATGATCGTTATTTCATTGAAGAATAGTTATTGGAATGATGCTAACGAAAGAGAAGTGAAAAGATTAATTCAAGAAGAATATCCTCGGCATTATTTAGGATCCATTCCCACATTAGCTTCGTATGAGGTATCTTCACGGCCAGATGATTATCGCCGATTGAATACAGTGGTCGGAAATGCCTATATACATCGTCCGATGAAGGTTTCATTATACAGAGCTGAAGATAAAATAAGATCTCACTCATACAATAGGCCCCTATTCATTGGTCACTCTAGTGGTGGCGTTGCGGGAGTGGCCAAAACTAGGGCGATAGATACCTTGAATTCGGGCCCTGTCGCAGGTGTATTTGGGGTTAAATCCATTTCTGATGAATATCAAACTAGTATCATGGGGGCAGACATGGGAGGTACCAGTTTAGATCTTAGTATTGTACATGATGGAAACCTCCCATTTGAATTAAGCCACAGAATAGAAGGATTGCCGACACACATTCCAGCGATAGAAGTCAAGACCGTGGGGATAGGAGGAGGATCTATTGCAAAAGTGACGCAAGAGGGGCTGCAGATAGGTCCTGAGTCTGCTGGAGCAAATCCAGGTCCAGCCTGTTTTGGAAAAGGAGGCAAGATGGCAACTGTGACTGATGCAGATGTGGTCCTGGGTCGGATAGATTCAGAGTTTTTCCTAGGGGGGAAATTAGAACTATCAAAGGAGAAAGCTCAGATTGCAATTGAAAAACACGTAGCGTCTGAGAAAGGAATTTCGATAGAGATGGCTGCGGATGAAATAATTAATAAAGTTGAACAAGATATCAAAGAATCTATATTAAAATTAGGATTGAATGGAATTGATACTATTGTGGCATATGGAGGGGCAGGTCCCATGCATATGACAGGTTTGGTCAAAGAAGAATACATAAAGAAATTAATAATTACGCCATATTCAGCTGTTTTTTCAGCGTTTGGCGAATCTATGATGGGAGTTCTACACACATACACGCGACCTTTATTAAGAGGATCGCGTGTGGAGGATTTGATTTCTCAGATGGAAATGGAGGCGAAAAAAGATATGAAATCAGAAGGATTTGTCGCAAAGGATATAAAATTCGAGGTAGATGCGATAAGTTATGATTCGAAGGGGCGCATTGATAAATTCGTATCTGCACAGGGAGAGGAAGAAGAGGGATCAGTGACACTGAGACTTCATGCTAGAGGAAAAACTCCGATATCCACATTTACTCGGGAAGTGTGCGGGGAATCAGATCCATCATCTGCCATGATTGGAAATAGAGAAGTTATATGGGGAAATGAGATAATCGATACCCCTATATTCGAATTGGAAAAATTAAATAAAGGTGCAATTGTAGAGGGTCCGGCAATAATTGAATCGACAGACACGACAATACCGATATTGGAAAAAACATTCTTGTGGGTAGATGGGATCGGGAATGGAATCATAGGATCAAAGCGATCCGATGTGATTAAATCTTAGACCATATATCAAAGGGAAGAGGGACTAAAGAGACCCCATCAATTCATGAATTGTTTCAGGTTGGGCGGATGGAGAAATAGTCCATTCACTAGATAGAAGTGCATCACTGGGGAGTGTATTAAGGAATTTTTGGAAAGGTTCAGATCCAGAACATAAGATGGAATTGGGGATTCCAAATCCAAAATAGATATCAGAAAGGGATGCAGATTCCATGCATTCTTGAAGGGAATCGGTTGATCCAGTTATCAAATCAAATCCCAAATCTGCGGCAATTTTAATTTGGTGAGAAGAAGTTCGCTTGGTTATTACTATTCCAATGGCTTCGTAATGAGAAAGGATATTGGGCAAGGGAGAGACTGTTTGGGTATAAAGTGAATCTTGGACAGGTAGCCCATTTGGTGCAAGAATTGCAACCCCATCGGCTCCAGATTCTAAATAAGAGTTAGTAAGTAGAGATAGCGTTTCTTCTATGACGAAGAGGACCTCCTCATGGATAGATGGATCATTTTTAGCAGAAGTAGAAAGTAGAGAATTTGAGATAATTTCAGGACTGCAAATTCCAGCTATAATAGGACAATTGAGAGAATTTTTTAATCTGGATATTACAGATAAAATTTGGGGGATTCTACCGCTAGTTAAGATAGAATCTATATTGATATCTAAAGCGTCTTCGATAGTTTTTATGGGACCGTCTTCTTGAGAAGGAGAATATCCCATCGCAGTTGCCTCTAGTGTTGTGTCAAAAGAGGTACAAATGACAGGGAGATTAAACAGATCTGCGGCATTATATAGAGATTCATAAAGATTATTTTCACTATATTCCATTTCGATCGTGTTAAAAGAAGAGAGTTTTGCAGCGAGCTCATAGGTCCAGATTAGAGGAGAGGGGTTGTTTCCAAAAAGAGATATGAATGAGTCCATAATCTATATTGATTTTAAGAGGTTGAAGGTGGGCGAAGAAGCAATGCGAATCCACCTGCAACCAAAGCCAATCCGGCACCGATTAAGAAAGTTGCAGTCCAACCAGCAGAGACAACAAGCCATCCCGCGACGGCTCCGCCAAATATGCCCCCCCATACTTTTCCCGAGTAGAGAAGTGCATAGTTTGCAGAGGAATTTTTTGAACCATAATAATCTGCTACGACACTAGGGAAAAGTGTATATTGAGGACTCCAGAAAAATGTTGCTATGAAAACTGAGAAAATAAACCCAATACTAAAACTCATGTAGCCAAAAAAGAGAGTCCCGAGGAGACCCAATCCACAGAGAGAAAATGAAATTGCCATTGCACGTTCACGGCTGAAACCAAGTGAGATTCCAGGGATGCGATCGTCGGATATGTATCCCACAACTAATCTTCCGACTCCGCCCGCGATGGGAAGTATAGTTGCAGATGCAGTTACTGCGGCAAATGTCAAGCCTAGATTTTCAGCTAGTAAGACTACTTTTGCCGTTAAGGTCAGGCCGGCGCCGCTTACTGCAACAAACATGAAATACATTAACCAGAATTGCCATGTTTTGATCATTTGTCCGGATGTGAACTCACCAGGAGTGGATGGAGAGGGACTAGATTTTGTTTCGGGGGGAGAGCTAGTAGTTTTTGTTTTGAGCCAATTTTCAGGAGGGTCACGGAGGATCAATGCCCCTACCATAACCCCAATTAGTATCAATAGACCCATGTTTTGGAGAACGTCTGGATAGCCAGCTGCTGTTGCATTTACCCTGACATAGGGTATGAAAAGTGCACTTCCACCGGCGAATGCCATTGTTCCAATGCCCGTGGTGAGTCCTCTTCGGTCTGGAAACCATTTTAAGGCCGTGTTTACAGCGATGGTATAGATGATACCTACGCCTATTGCACCTATAGAATATAGGATATATATCTGCCATACTTCAGTTGCTTGAGAAATTCCAATATAACCTCCACCAGCTAGAATACCTGAAAGAAGAGTCAATTTCTGCGGGCCATATCTATCTCTCCACCATCCAACGGGGAATTGAGATCCTGCTTGAAATATAACAAAAAGAGTGAATACTACGCCTAACACGCTTAGAGGAACACCCAAGCTAGATGCCATGGGACCTTCAATAGAAGACCAAACATATTGATAAGGACTTACCAAGCCCATCATTACTGCTGCGGCTATAATTTGCCACCATCGAGAAGACAAATATCTTCGTCCGAATATAGTGAAACCTAATATTTCACTAGCCATGGCTGAATAATTGGGAGGAGAACTGTTCATAATATAGAGAAACGGTCCAGATGCATTATAGTTACGAGTTGTGAAATACCAGGATTTAGATTGTTTTGTTGTCCAATAGATTGTGGATAATGGTGATAGAATGGTCAGCGTGGAGAGAAATAGGACCCAAACTCATGGTTTTTTCAACATATTCTGTTAATATATCAGTCTCGAGAGGGGAGAAATTTTGATGGTCTGAAAGAATGAATATGGGTTCTTGAGGGAGGGAGAATGTATGAGAAGAGGATCCTTCTTCATCTAGATGAATGAAAGTTCCACTTGATTCTATAGAAGTTAGGAGAGATCGAAAGTTACGTTTGGAAATATAAATCCCAGGAGTGCTCTCTACTTCGATTTGACCAATTGTGTCCGGTATTTTTTCTAATGCTTTTTTTATCAAAGCTGCAATGCATCTCTCGTCAGGGTGTAGATAGCGTATTTCAGAGCCCTCGATTCGAATAGTAATTTGGTTTTGTAGCAAAAGATAGATGCGGGCATTGGATCGTGAAGCGTGTGAAATTAAGAGAGAACTTCCAACACACCTACAAAGTAGATCCATCCGCCCTCCGCTTCCGGGCAGATCGTTAAGGGAAAAGCCAGGGTCTATTGTTGCGGTGTGGCTTACTACTATAAATTGCCGCATAAAAATAATTTCATTACAAGGGGTAAATCTTCATCGGTGTAAATACAAGAGGTTGTAGAAAGATACCGGGTCGAATGCAGAATTACTTAAGTTTTATCAATAATAGTGGTATATAGGAAATGGATTTATTTGAAGAAGCTAGGAGGATAATAAATCAAGGGGAGATCTGTGATTCGTGTTTAGGACAAATATTTGCAGATAGGGGACATGGCTTAACTAATAGGGAGAGAGGGAATGCTTGGAGAACTATATTCGCGATGGAAAATGGTGAGATGGTGGATAGAGAAATGGATTGTTGGGTTTGTTTAGGGGAGGCTTATCGATTTGACGAATGGGCTGAGTTGGCAATAGAAGAGGCGGAGGAAATTGAATTTGAAACATATAAAATTGGTACTAGAATGTCCCCATTACTTGAGGAGAATAGTAAATTATTGAGGGAAGTTGTGGGCATCCCTATGGATTCTGGAGAATTCCTCAAAACAGAAATGAATCGGGAAGTTGGGAAGATAATAGGAGACAAAACAGGGAAAAATTTTGCAGCAGAAAATCCAGATGTGACAATATTGTTAGATGTTTCTAGCAGGGCAGTTGAAATCCAAGTGAACCCAATACTCATATATGGAAGGTATAAAAAATTAATTAGAGGAATCCCTCAAACTAGATGGCCATGTAGAAGATGTAAGGGAAGTGGTAGGAATGCAGAGGGAGTATGTGAGAGATGTAAGGGGTCGGGGAAACAATATGAAGAGAGTGTGCAAGAATTAATAGATGTAAGTATAAATGAGATTTTAGAAGGAAATAGTTCTGCATTTCATGGAGCAGGTAGAGAAGATATTGATGCAAAAATGTTGGGCACGGGGAGGCCATTTGTAGTGGAGATTAAAAATCCCAAGAAGAGATCTGCAGATCTCCAGATACTGGAAAATAGAATAAATAAAATGGCAGTTGGAAAGATAGAAGTGGAACTAGAAGGGATTGTGAATAGAAAAATGGTATCACATATAAAAGAACTATCTGCATCAAAAACCTACACAGTTGGAGTTAAATTTGAAGAGGTAGTCGAGGAGGAGATATTGCGAGATGCCCTTGGGATATTGGAAGGAGTTGAAGTTGAACAAGAAACCCCTACAAGAGTGGTCCATCGAAGGGCGGATAAAACGAGGGTGAGGAAAGTGTATTCTGCAAAGGGCAAGTCAATGGGCGGTACAGGAGCAGAATTGGAAATTCACGGTGAAAAAGGATTATATATAAAAGAATTAGTGAGCGGAGACGGGGGTAGGACAAAACCTAATTTGGCAGAATTAGTGAAAGTAGGAGCCATGGTAGAAACATTAGATGTGATCTCAGTAGTGGCAGAGGAAGGTAGTTTTGATGTTCCAGAATATATAATCAGAAAGAAATGAAATGGGGGATTTAGAAAGATAATGGCAATAATTGGTGTTGACGAAGCAGGAAAGGGACCGGTGATAGGATCAATGTTTGTTGTGGCTGCCCGAGTCAGAGCGCAAGAAGATATACCAGATCATGTACTAGATTCCAAAAAACTAACGCCTGAACGCCGAGAGTATATCGCGCAAGAGCTAATGGGGTTGGAATTTTTTTCGAGAGGTGTAGAAGAGGTGGGAATTGAAGAAATCGACCTCCCGAGCTCTAATATGAACGTACTAACTGCAGAAGCTCATGCGAGGGCCATATCAAGAGTTGTTGAAGAGGGAGATTGCATATATTTGGATGCGGCTGACGTCAATCCAGAGCGCTTTGCTGAGAGAGTTTTAAAAGGAATAGATGTGGAAGTTGAAATAATATCGGAGCACAAGGCAGACATGAATTATCCCATTGTAAGTGCGGCGAGCATACTTGCAAAGGTGATAAGAGATGCCCATATTATAGACTTGACAGAAACCTATGGGAACGTGGGGAGTGGGTATCCTTCAGACGCCATAACTAGACAATTTTTGGAGAAATACATCAATGATAACGGGAGTTTGCCCGATTGTGCACGTAGATCGTGGAAAACGAGTAAAGATTTATTAGCAAAAACGGGACAAAAATCAATTGAAGATTGGAGATGACGGATGACCTTATTGTAGTTTAAGTAAAAATTTCAAGATATCGCCATATGCAGGACGTGTTACGAGGACCCCTATGAGTACGCCCAAGATAGTCACTATTGCAAATCCACGTAGATCCCCAAGTGAAAGTACGGCTAGGGGACTAAGCGCTACTATCGTTGTGATAGCTGCAGCCCCTATAATCCAAAAAGCTGCTCTGAAACGGTTTTGGAAGATTCTAGCAGAAGAAACAGAACCTTCTGCCATGACTTCGTCTGCAATGATTATTAGATCATCCACCCCAGTTCCAATGACAGCGATAAATCCTGCAATGTGAGAGAGATCCAATGCCAATCCAATCCCAGATGAAAATCCCAATAAGATGATAACTTCGGATAAGGCAGTTACCACCATGGGTAAAGCCACTTTTATATCACCATAACGAATGAAAACGACTATGGCCACGGCTAAAATGGCAGTTAGCCCGATAAGGAATGAATAAATTTTGAAATTTTCGGCTAAGCTAGGAGATACGAAATTAATAGTCCCCGAATCTAAATCTAGTGGTGCGGGTAATGCCCCAGCCCGGAGATTGAGACGAAGGGAATCTGCATTGGTTCGGTTGTGGGAAGTCATAACGAAATTCTTGCTATTAACGAACTCCCCCTTTTCCATGGTGTTTGCAAGCCCAGAGGAGATTGATGCTGAATGAACTATCTCACCATCGAGAACTGTGTGGATACAATATCTGGAAGATATAGGAATTGAAGATATACATGAATTTGAGTTGCTTTGAGAAGAAAATCCATATTGTTGCAGATATGTCTGGAAATTATAAGCGCCATCTTCTGTCAGAGTTACAGGGACATGGGGCGAAGAAATAGCAACAGTAGGATCCTGAACAGTTCCAACTGTTGCTATGTCTTTCTGCGTCAATACAACTGCAATTTTTGATTCTCCTGATTCGATGGGGAATTGAACTGCTATTTCAACTGACCCACGTTTTTCAACTAGTTTTTTTACTTCAGAGCTGCTGTAATTTGGAACCTCGATTATGATAAAATTTTGACCAGATGGTGTCGTTGATTGTTGCACAGTTGCGCCAGTAAGGCCCGACTCATCAAATTTTTTATTTAGCACTTCAATAGTGGTTTGACGAGTTTGTGGGGTGACACCAGGACGGATGTCACCAAAAGATAGATTGGCACTATCAAGGGAAGTTTCGAAATCTGCCGAGGGGATGTTTGCAAATATTTCAAATGTTCCAATTCCATTTGGTCCTATCTTAGCGTCGACGTCGCTTCGAGATAGAGAGGGAAATTGACTTAAAATAGTTTCTTCTACAGTAGACTCTTGATGCCCAACAAACGATACATCTTCGGCAGTCCAACCAACTATGGGTGCGCGTAGGCGAGTGCCACCAGAAAGGTCCAATCCATAACTTAAATTTAGATCTAAACTATCAGAATTAGAAGAAGTGCCAGACCCTATCGGCGAGATGAGAAACACACTAGCCATAAGGAGGATTACTAGGGCGATAATACGCCAATTTGATCGAATATTCATGGAGATCCCTCGACATACCAGCGTAAGAGGCTGAAGTTTAATAGATATGTGTTGAGTAAATCTACAATTAGGCCAAAAATCAATACGATGCCAATAGAAGTCAAAAGGTCGACTCCGAATAAAAAGGAGGCAATGGTCATTACAGTGATTGCAGAGAGAGAAGTAAAGGTCATAGTGAGCCCGGTCCTCATAGCGTTGTAAGTTGCTTCATAGAAATTTCCTTTGCGTTTTAATATATGATTTGTGAGTAAAATGTCAGAATCTACGCTGTATCCGACTAGCATTAGAAGTGCCGCAACAGTACCTAAAGATAATTGAATCCCAATCACATTCATAATTGCAAGAGGGATTAGGATATCGCCTGTAGCAGAAAGTACTACCGCTATAGAGGGGATTATTTTTCTGAATAAAAAGAAAACTACAATAGCCATGCCAGAAAATGCAATGGCGAGGCCAAAGAGGGCTAATTTTTGAGATTCTGCTCCAAAACTAGGAGAAGTGCTCTGAACGGCTAAAACATCGAAACCGGCATTGGTTGAAATGAGTTCTAATTGATCTGGTTCTATTTCTGATGCTTGGAATGTGACTATATACGCATTGTTTTGACTAGCTATGGGGCGGATTGAATCGATAGGCCAGTTGAATGTTGAATAAATAGGATCAACACCTCCATCTGAAATTATGGTAATTTCAGTTCCACCGGTGAATTCAATTCCGGGGTTGACGGGGGATCCAGTTACTGCATACCAACTACCTATTATTAAAATTGAAACTAACAGAAGAGTCAACGGTAGAGTGATGAGTTGCTTGTTCGAATATTTTCTGAGATTAAAAGATTCGACTTTGAACTCAAACATACGAATTAGCGGTGTTAGTTAGAGCTCATAAAGCTTCCTACAACGAATTTATAAAATATTGGTGAAAAGAATGGCAAGAATTACGGTTGATCGATACCAAGTAGTGTTATGGAAAAAATCCCAGAAAGATCAGAAATTGAGCAAAAATACAAATGGGATTTGGAAAGTATCTATTCAGAGGATGAGGAATGGAGACATTCACTAGAAAACGTAAGGAATCGTTTAGGTGAATTTGAGCCATATAAAGGAAAAGTCTGCAATAATGGAGAAACATTACTAGAGATACTAGGATTGGTAGAAGTGGTAGCGAGAGAAATGAGATTAGTAGGTTCGTATGCAAAGATGCATTCTGATGTGGATAAAAGAGACCAGAAATTTCAATCTATGTTGATTGAAGCTAGGTCCGTGGCAACAGAATTGGGTGGATTGACTAGCTTCATTGAACCAGAAATTCAAGAATTGGGTAACAAGGGGCTGGAATTGTTGCTAAAATCGAATGGAGAACTTGAAATATATCGTCATTATCTATCAGAAATAATACGGGTGAAGGATCATGTTCGTTCGGCAGAGGTAGAAACGTTATTGGCAGATATGGGAGAGATATTTTCAGCACCAAACGAGATTTATGGATTATTGATGCATGCAGATATGTCATTTCCAAAGGTGAGGGGAAATGATCAAGAATTAATCGAGATCACTCACGTGAATTTTACAAAATTCATGAGAGAAGGAGATAGGGAAACTAGAAAGAAAGTGTATCAAAAATTCTATCGAGAAATTGGGAAGTTTAGAAATACCATAGGTGCCATGTTGAAAAATAATATCATCGTGGATGTTAAGAGTTCTCGTGCGCATAATTATGAAAATTCTAGGTCGGCTGCTATGAACGATTCAAATATACCAACGGAAGTATATGATGGGTTGGTAGAAACAGTTAGAGAGAATCTTGATGTTTTACACCGACATATAGAGTTAAAGAAGAAAAGTCAAGCTATAGAAAAATTAAAAATGTGGGATTTGTATGTGCCAATGGTTAGTGGAGATAGTCCCGTAATAAAGTACGATCAAGCTATAGATCACGTAATCGAATCAGTTTCTCCACTGGGGGAAGAATATGGAGAGGTCCTCAAAGAGGGTCTTAATTCGAGATGGATTGATGTATATGAAAACCGTGGAAAATATTCGGGAGCATATAGTGGAGGGACTTATGATACAAAACCATTCATACTCATGAATTATCAGAATGACATTCAATCGATGTTTACTTTGGCCCATGAACTAGGGCACTCGATGCATTCTAAATTGACCAATACTGCTCAACCATATATATATTCAGGATATGACATATTTGTGGCAGAGGTTGCGTCTCTTGTGAATGAAGCATTATTGACTGAATACCTCCTGGAAAATACAGAAGAAGAATCATTTAGAGCTTATATTCTTGATGAAGCCATAGAGAGATTTAGAAGCACATTGTATAGGCAAACGTTGTTTGCTGATTTTGAACACCAAATTCATCAAGTTGTAGAATCGGGTGGTGCATTAGTTCCGGATAGGCTCGATGAAATATACAAAAATATAAAAAATGAATTTTACAAACCAATTGAGATGGATAAATACATACAAAGGGAATGGATGAGAATACCACATTTTTATTATAATTATTATGTGTATCAATATGCAACGGGGATTTCAGCTGCAGTGAGTCTTGCTCGAGATATACTAGACGGTAAAAAAAATCAAAGAGAGAAGTATATTTCATTTCTCAAATCGGGGTCGAGTAAATACCCTATAGACTTACTTAAAGAAACAGGAGTAGATATGACCTCGAAAAAACCGATTGAAAATTCCATATCGGTTTATAAAAAATACCTTACAGAGATGGAATCAATTATAGAAAGTGAATAAAATATGTCAAAAGAGAAATTGATAATAAGAATTACATGTGGATCAGGGGTTGGGCCGACAGAAATCGCATCGTATGATGCTGCCCTTCATGATGCAGGGATAAGTAATTATAACTTAGTGCAAGTTTCGTCGGTCATTCCAAAAAATGCCAAAATAGAAGTAGTCAACGAAATGCCAAATTTAGGACCGTTTGGTAATAGATTATGGGTAGTTCAAGCGAAAACTACTAGGAGAAAAAATGAGGGCGACGCTGTGGCTGGCTTGGCGTGGGTAGAGAGTGAGAATGCCGGCATATTCTATGAATCTTCAGGAGGGGGGAATGAAGACGAAGTGAGGGAAGAGTTAATTCAAGGAATAGAATCCTGTAAAGAGCTCAGAAAATGGAAATTTGGAGAAACGAACATGGAGATAAAATGTTCAAATAAAAATAAAAATGAATTTGTTACGTCAGTAGTAATAGGAATATATGGAGAAAGTGAGAGTATGTTTCGGAAATAAAAATTATTTTCCCCAAAAGGGATCGTTGATACGCTTGGTTTGAGCGAACATAGAGAGTGCTTCACGTTCGTCGTTTCTCAATTCATCAGAGAATGTGTCCTCTAGGGCTTTGACATGTTTCTCGTGTACATCTATCCAGAGTTCAGATTTTTCATTGATTTGGCGCCCTACAGTGGGCCCATCAAGAGAAACGCTCACTTGGTCTCCAATCTGTGCTTTTTCAATTGATTCTCCTTGATAATGGATGTCTTTGACAAAGCCAATTCGTTTGAATTCATCTTGAGAAAGGGTTGCAACCGGAGAACCTTTCTGTAGTGTTCCAGATAGTACTTCCACTCCAACGATTGCGGGGTTTGACTGTCGAAAAATATGATTTTCTAGGATTTGAAAGTGAGCAGGCCTTGTTAATTTATCGAAGAGATTCTTCCTCCTGTTGGACGATAATTCTTCAACATAAGATTCGTAGTTTTCAAGTAAATGGTAGATGACATCGTCTATAAGAATTTTCACGTCTTTCTCTCTTGATTGGCGCTCTGAATCTTCTATTAAATTAACATTGAAACCCAGAATTATTCGGTGCTGTTTTTCATTTGTTGTGCTAGCCAGGGAGATATCACGGGGGGCTATGTCGCCCACTGATGCCCGCATTACAGGGACGTCTATGTCAGAAAGGGCCTTTGCCAAGGCTTCAAGACTGCCAAGCGTATCCGCGCGAATTATAACTCCTGAATCTTTCGTGTCTATCTTGGCTTTTTCTAATTCGGATTCAACTTCGGCGAGGGTGGCATCGAGATCTAAATCACTAGTGGAACGAATGGGAGATCCTACCAGGACATTAGAAAGATTTGGTGCTGCCACTCGAATTCCAGAGGCTGCGGTGACAGATGAAGATCGACTGAAGCGATTACTAGAATTGGACTCGGATAAAGGCAAGAGATTGAAAAGGGCCCTAACGTTTGTGGCAATGGGACCATTCACCCCACCAACGACTATTTTATCGTCTTCAGAAAGACGACCATCATATAGGATTGCATCGATGACAGTTCCTAGTCCCCGTTCTTCTTTTACTTCGAGTACCATACCCTTCCCAGGTCCATCTATATTCACTGAAATTGATTCTCGCATATATTTCTGCGTCAATCCCATAAGTACGGCCAATAGGTCAGGGATACCCTCACAAGTTCGTGCACTGGTTGGAATTATACCTAAAGTTTTACTGAAATCTGAAATTTTCCAATAATAATCGGAAGTAAATCCAAAATGGGAAAGCTCACCTACTAATTCATAGAATTTTTGATCCATACTTGATCGAACACGTTCTGGTTGAGATGCATAACTGGTCGCAGAGGCCATGTTGGGTTGTGAATTCCACCCAGGAATGGTATCTATTTTATTGGCACAAATAATAAATGGTGTTTTGGAATTTCGGAGGATGTTTAATGCCTCTTTTGTTTGGGGTTGAAACCCATCATTTATATCCACAACTAGAATTGCTATGTCGGCTAGAGATCCCCCTCTAGAACGAAGAGTGGTAAATAATTGATGTCCGGGCGTATCTATAAAAAGTAAACCAGGTAATTCTAGACTTTGTGAATTAACAAGCGAACCGGCTATATTTGAAACTATATCAATTGGGACGGTCGTGATGCCGATATGTTGAGTGATTGCCCCAGCTTCAGTATCTGTTATAGAAGAACCACGAATGCTATCAAGAAGAGTGGTTTTTCCATGGTCTACATGCCCAAGGACAGAGATGATAGGAGTTCTCAATGTATTTTGATTATTGGTGATCTTTTTTGACATCCGTGGCTCCTCAGACTATGTTTAGTAGTATCTGCATGTTCTAAACATTAGAGTCATATATTAAACTGGTATTTCTCCGTGAGTATTATGCTTGTGGAAAAGATATAGGGAGTATGACAGACATACTAGCACAGAATTTAATTGAGAAGGGAGTTATGAGAAATGATGGAAAAGAGATGGGAAGTTTAGAGAACATAACTGTGGATCTTAAAACAGGAAAACTCGAATCCATTGTAGTAAAACCAAAACCTGATATTGTTCTTAGTGATTTTGAAGGATATAGCAAAGATGCTGAGGGAAACTTTCTAGTCCCAGTGAATTTGGTAGAATCGGTTACAGATAATATCATGGTTAAAGATATCAAAGATTTAATGATTTAGACATCGAGTGCATGTATATTTTGGATTCTTCGGTTTTCATTAGAGGACATATAAAAGAAGGAGATACTGCTACTGTTCCAGGAGTATCGAGCGAATTGGTTGGGGACTCCAAATTACGTTTTGAAGTTATGAGGGGAGAGGGAATGAAAATACAAATTCCACAAGAAAAAACGATTAAACAAGTGTCACATGTGGCGGAGAGAACAGGAGATAGTGGTGTTCTTTCTATGACAGATGTTTGTTTGATTGCCGCTGCGATAGAACTAGATGGAGTATTAGTAACAGATGATTATGCGATACAAAATACGGCTACTGAATTGGGGTTGGACATAGAAGGAATTGTGATGGATGGCATCAAACAAAGGAGAAAGTGGATATTCCAATGTGAAAGTTGTGGCAAAGTGAGCAAAACTATTCAAGAAAGATGTAGAGTATGTGGAGGGGCGATGAGTAGAAAAAATCCTTTAGGATAGGAAATGAAGATATAGAGATGGTGTGGCATAAGAGAGGACATTGATATAAAATATTGAGAAAATAATTGAATCATAGATACCATGTAATAATGCGGCTGCGACTAGATTTTTAGTTTGGTGATATACAATACCAATAATGAATGATAGAATGAAAATTATAAAGAGAGTATTGAGCGCAGGGAGGGGGTTTTGAAATAAAGATTCTCCAGAATAAGCGGGCATGTGAACGGCTGCGAAGATGACACTTGATAAAAAAATAGAACCAAATGGAGAAAATGATCGATAGAGGGATTTCTGAATAATATTTCGATATAGGAGTTCCTCGAGTGGGCCAATAATTAAAATAGAAACGGGGACGAGTAAGAGTATCAATTCGGGTGTGGAAGAAACTATGCTTTCAACAGAATGGGAAGTGGTTTCTACACCGAAATATTGGAATGTGAAACCAACAATCAGGAGTATTGAAAAGAGGGAGATCAAACCAGCAAAAATGTATAAAATATCATTCCGTGTAGGGAGATTAATATCAAGGAAAGTGAGAGGTGTTTTTGTTCGGCGCATGTAGAATACAAAGATTGTCAATATCCCCATGGAAAAGGCGAGTAAGCCTATGAAGATATTAAGGAGAGAACTAGTGGGTGAGAAATCCAAACCAATGATAGGTAAAATAAACAAAGTGGTTCCGTGTAGTACCACAGTCCAAAATGCTATCGCAATTAAAGTGGATACGCCGATGAATGCGGCAGATATGAATTCCATTAATCGTTGTTTTTGGTCTGTCGAGGGAGAGGTTAGAAATGGAGAATTAGATAACATTGTTTTATTTTTCAATCCAATGTGAATTTTTATTTTGAGTAGAGCTAGATTCAGAACTAGATTTCCCAGTTAGGATGTCTTTTAAGGCTGTTTTTCCCCATTCAACTGCGGGTTGATCAAATCCATTTATTCCTTGTAACTCTGCAGAAATAATGCAAGATGCCATACACCCATGTAAAAGCTGCCCAAGTTGGAAAGAATCTATTTCAGTCAGTTCTATTTTAACAGAGGGGCATCCGACATCTGCCAAACTCGCTTCTGTCGTTTTTAATTCAGTTCTCAAAAGGTCGTCCATATTGAGATTAGAAAGATAATCGAAGGTGTTGAAATCAGGAGGAGGTATAGTTAACTTTGTTTTGTGATCAATAACATCGAGGAAAGTGACCATTAAATTTCGTTTTCCAGCTCGGTAAAGTTGGAGTTGTGAATGTTGATCTGTGGCGCCCATGGCCCTGAGAGGAATTTGGCCAGTGCCATCTTTGCCTAGGCTTTCAGACCAAAGTTGTGCAAACCATTCCGTGAAGGTTTCTAGGCGTTCAGAATATGGCATGATAGAATTGGAAGTGATACCTAGGTTGAATAGCTCAGTGGTAAGGGCGCCATAGGCATACCCAGGAGAGTTGTGGAGAGATCTGGAAAGTGATTCCAATCCACTTCTTGCTCCTTTAATTATTTCTTCGACATCGCCCCCCAAGATTAGGAGGGGGGCTAGGCTCACTGTAGACAGTGCAGAAAATCGCCCAGGGATAGACTCGGGGAAGGGAACGATAGGGAGTGAGTATTTATCAGAAAGATCACTGAGATAGCCCTTACTTGCAGTGGTTACAAATGTCTGAGAAGTCCAATCTATATTTTGTTTTTCCATAATATCCCTTACTATTAAAAAATTGGATATGGTTTCAATAGTGGTGCCAGAAAGTGAAACTACATTTACAACAGTGTCACTTAAATCAAGGTTATTGAGCACATCTAGATTTGCAAAGGGGTCGACATTATCAAGTACATGATGACCAGAAATTCCAAGTGCTGTTGAAAGTGTTTTTGAGCCCAATGCACTCCCACCAATTCCAATTGTAAGTACGTTGGAGAAATTAAAAAAAGAATCAGATATTGTGAACAATTGTTTCATTTCCTCGGGGGAGGGGGGGTTGAGAGCAGCATACCCAAAAGTGTTATTGGTAATTTTTGGTCCTATATCCATATGAATCTCTGAGACTTGAATTGCCAGGGAATCCAGGGATTCTGAAGATATGCCAGGGGATGCAACTGTATCCATGCAATTGCCAATATCTATCCGCATATATTCTTCTGTGGCTTTCAGGGTCAAATCTGCTTTGGTTCAAGGACGGATGATTTAGAATAGTAGAAGCATAAAAAATGTGAAAACAGATAGTATAATTCAATCGAAGAAATAGATACAAATCAAAGATGGTTAAAAATGGAGTAGGAATAGTTGAGAAATACAAGTATACCTTCAATGAAAGTTCTTCGTGGGTGTTTAAATCCTATGCTATAATCAGCACAATAGTAGGCATATTCATTGTCTTTTTGATAACCATGGCAGTGATTACATGGACTGCAAATCCGATAGGAGAAGGACCATTAGGAACGGGGACTTCGGTGTTTAGAGAACAAGTACTTTTAGGGGCGATATTGTTAGCCATAATAATTCCATTATTTGGACCGACATTTGTCGTTTCGAATAGGCATCAAAGGGGGATCAATTCCCGCAGGGGTGATTTCATGATGGCATGTGCAGGATATGGATTCATGGTTGCTCTTTTTGTGGGTTTAATTATATTAGATCCAAATAGTCACCAAGGGAATTCTTCACTTGGAGGAATGGCCATCTGGATAGATTCATTTTCTGGATTCTATGGTGTAATTCTAATAATAGTTTCAATGATGTTATTAGTGATCGTAGAGAGAAAAACACGAGGATGAATCAAATTTGAGAGATTAGATCAAATATATTCGAAATCTTCGAATGTTTTTTAGAGAGATGAGAAGATATTTCGTGTTCGGCTGTTTTGACATGTAATTGTCTTTGAAAACCGTGAAAATTCCTGCCATCATAAGCGACTCGAAAGGCTTGCTTCATTCACCATACCTGAAATTATTTGGTTGCGTAATCTTCGTATTTTGGACTAGTATTAGTTCCGGGGAAATGATCTAGTGAGACTTGAATTTCTTCTCCTGTGGACATTTTTTTGATAGTTATCTTATTTTCTTTTAAGTCACGTTCTCCAACTATTATCACGGTTTCGGCATTGATTGAATTGGAATAATCTAGCTGTGCCTTGAATTTCTTTCCAGAAACATCAGTTTCTACCGTGTTTCCGCGGTCTCGAAGAGTATGGGCCAATTGAATAGCCGATTCGTGGGTATTATCCCCAACTTGAATTATATAATAATCAGTGAGGAGATTACTAGAGGGCCAGGTCCCTGTTCGAAGAAGTAATTTTTCCAGAGTAGCATCGCCAAAAGCGAATCCCACTGCAGGAATAGAAGGACCACCTAGATCTTGGATCAGATTGTCATAACGCCCGCCGCCGAATATAGAACGGCTTACCTCACCGGATGCATCGAAACATTCGAAAATGAATCCGGTGTAGTAATCAAGACCTCGTGCTGTTTTAAGAGAGATAGAACAATGTTTTTCCGCAGATGTATTAGATATGATATCGAATATATTTTCTAAGTTTTGGATAGCAGACTGAATAGAGTCTCCATGTGATAATTCGGCTATTTCGGACAGATCGGTGAGTGAGAGTATATCATCTAAATCGTCTATAGAAGAAAGTGGAAAGCCGGCTTCAGATAGTAATGTTTCATATAGTTGATTCTCTATTTTTTCTTTTTTGTCTATTGCACGAATTGCTGCAATGAAATCGACTGTGGGTGAAAATGACTTCAAAATATCAGATAAAAGGCTCCGATGAGAAACTAGGAAAGTAAAATCTCCTTTTTCCAATCCTAGATTTGATAGCATGTGTGCAGCACATACAATGATTTCTGCGTCTGCGGCAGGAGAAGATGATCCAAAAATATCAACGTTTGTTTGGTAAAATTCTCGGAATCTACCTTGTTGGACTTGTTCGTATCTCCAGAAAGGCCTTGTTGAAAACCATTTTATGGGTTTTGGGAGAGACTTCCCGCGTAAGGCTACCATTCTAGCAACTGTAGGGGTGAGTTCAGGTGTTAGGGTGATATCCCTCCCACCTTGATCTGTGAACGAGTACAGATGATCTACAATTTCGCTTCCGCTTTTGTCTATATATAGTTGAGTGTGCTCGAGAGAGGGAGTCCCAATTTCTTTGAATCCATAACTACGTACAGTGTTTTCAATTGAATTGAACACACGTCTTCGACTTGCCATCTCTTCAGGATAGAATTCTCGAAAACCTTTGAGACGGTCGTGCATAGACCTATTTGTTTCTGAATGCGCTTGAATTCTTCCGTTTTGTCAAGATGACGTCTTGAAAAGGGATTTCTCCATAGGGTAGATTGGTAGTTTGATAGGAATAAATAAAAATTTACTGTCCAATATACCATCAACGTCGCTTGATGTCGAAGCTTTTTCGTGCGGGTGGGGAGAGTTTTTGGAGTAGGTCCTTCATTTGTGATTCACTTATCTTATCACCCAACCTTCCGCTTTGTGCCAAGGCGATTATCTGTTGTTCTACTTGAGATGCGAAGTCAGGTTTACTCATTCTGACGGAATTTAATCGAGTCCTAGCCCCATCTGTTAGAAATTGCCGCAAAATAGCCTGTTTCTGCATTTCTGCTTGCTGTATTGCTTGTTCTTGGGCCGCATCTTGTGCTGTTGCTTGTTGGCGCGCTTGGAGTTCTGCCATTCGCTGTTGCCGGATAGCATCGAGATCGCCATCATTGCCACTCATATAAATAGGATTCAACGCCACATAGCAAAACGATTGCGGAGAGTGATTTGAAAAATAAGATTACAAAAATTGTTTATATATATCGATTAAGATCGTCTCTATTGAGTTTCTTAAGGACCTCGCCGGCGGTTTTATCTAAGAGACTCTGGCCTTGGGGGCTAATAACTCTGCCAACCGAATTGGGTGGTTTTTCCAATAATCCTGCAGTTTCTAGTTGTTGCAATATTGTTCGAATGATTTTTCCGCCTGCACTAGCGTGGTGAACAGGTCCTACTCGATAACGATTGGATCCTGCTTTTCCGCCCCCATACATGGTTGATAATCGATCGACTCCAACGGGGCCGTCGATAGAAATAGTTCGGAGGATACTAGCCGCCCTTACGAACCAGAAATCATCTTGTTCAGGAGGGAGTTCCCTATCAGGTCCGGATTTGGCGAACTCAGACCATTCAGGTGGTTCTATTTGGTTTGAAAGTTTCTCCGCAAGAGCGCTCAAGAACGCATCCACGGGAACGTCATAGTGAGTTACCATTGGTGTAGAAGTTTCCTTCCTCGGTTTTTAAGTCCGTCGAAGTACTGTTCTCATACTGAAGGAGGATCAAGGGTGAAATTCAATGGATGAACAAGATGCTCTCAGATTTATAGAAAATGAAGTATCGTGGAGCGGAGATGATGCAGCAGTTATACAGAACTTATTAATCACTACAGATATGTTGCATGAAAAAACAGATTTTCCAAAAGGTACGACGCATTATACTACGGGGTGGAGATCGGTAGGGGTTTCTCTTTCAGATATAGCAGCCATGGGAGGAAGTCCGATAGCAGTGGTTGCAGCATATTCTGCCCCTAATTTCAAAAGAGATGAGATAGGTGAATTTATCAGAGGGGCAAAGGAAATTTGTCGAGGTGTTGGAGCGGAGTACGTAGGGGGGGATCTAGATACTTCTAATGAATTTAGCATAGTGACTACCGCAGTAGGGACATCTACCAGTCCAATATTTCGAGGGGGGGCAGAAATTGGAGAGGTGGTTTGTGTTACAGGGGATTTGGGCAGAAGTGCTACGGCAAAAAAGTTATTTGAGGTGGGGGAATCTGAAAAGGCAAATGAGATGTTTAGATTTGAACCTAGAATTTCGGATGGGAAAATAATAGCTAAGCATTCAACTTCTATGATGGATTCAAGTGACGGGCTTGTTAGGTCATTGTATGAAATGGGAAATGCGAGTAATTGTGGATTTAGCATAAACTCAAATTTAATTCCGATAAATGAGACGCTCAGAGAAATGGTAGATGGAGATGCTCTTGGAATTGCGATGACGTATGGGGAAGATTTTGAACTAGTATTTACAGCCGCGAAAGAAGAGATAGGAAAAATGAGAGACCATACCAAAACGGACATAACAATTATTGGAGAGGTTGTTGAAGAGAAAATAATGGTAGATGGGGAAGTGGTAAAAAATGAAGGATATACTCATGGAGGGGGCAAGATATGAATAGAATTCATCCTAAGAACTGCAGAGGAATGGGAGTAAAACAGAGGAATCCTATTATAAATATCAAAATGCCAAGGAGCTTTCTTTTTGTGTCGATTGGTGCATCCCTAATTGGACGGGCATACCCAGATTGAGCCAAAAATAGGGTTAAAATTCCCCAAAACAGCCACATCGAAACTGCACTCTCTACGTTAGCTGAAAAGATATTTTCTCCAAAGTAATATAGAAATGCAGCCAGCCCAAACAAAAGTCCGGGCACTATAGCGGAAATGGTTGCAGCTCGTTTCCCCATCAATCCCCGAAGTATGTGCCCCCCATCGAGTTGACCCACAGGAAGTAAATTAAGAAATGTGACGAACATTCCAACCCAGCCACCAAAGACAACTGGATTGAACGCGAGAGAAGGGTCAGAATAACCTATTTTATGCGTCCCCATCAAAACTGCAAATGCATTTTCGGTGCCAGGCGATCCTACGGATATTGCAATTAATTTAAATAAGATAGGATAGCCAAATTCTACTTGGAATACACCTGGTTGGGATGGATCCACCCAAGTTGGAATTGTAATAGGGGCAAGAGATAATCCAATTGCAGTTATGACAATAGTTGCTATAAGTCCAGCTATAGGCCCAGCAATTCCTATATCAAAAAGAGCAGTTCTAGTGGGAATATGACCTTTGATCCGGATGACTGCCCCTAACGTGCCGATGAAAGTTGGCATTGGTATAAAATAAGGCAAAGTTGCGTCTACTTCGTAGTATTTACTTACAACATAGTGACCTAATTCATGGATCGCTAGGACCCCTATTACAGCTACAGCAAAAGGCCATGCTTGTAGAAGTGACAATGGGTTTGAGAGAGGATCGGGGATATAATACCACATAGATCCTGCGTAGAGGGTAGAGATAATAGTTGCAAAAAATAGCAATAGTTGCACCCAGGGAAATTCAGGAGAGGGGCTATGGATTGGTTTGGCGATGAGGACATATTCTCCGAGCTGTTGAGTTAGTTGTATTTCATATCCATACTCTCTAAAAATTGGCCATGTGAATTCAATTACAGAATTGGGATGTTCAAGGGGTTCGCCATAATAGGCCACAGATCCATTTTCAAATCTGACTTCATAGACCTGGAAAACAGAAGAAAATGAGTCGATGGAGGGCCCAACAAAAGGAGGATTAGGCATCGAGCGTAGAATGGATATAGGAGAACATAAGCATTCTAATTGGAAAGGATAATTGAGGGGAAGAGAGAATTATGCTTGAGCAGGTATTACACGCCAAGTTGTAGCACTGGTATACGCCCATTTTTCAAGTTGGAAATCATTGGTGGAATCAATCCTAATTTTAGCCAATAGCGCGCCTATTTCTTTAGGGGATAGGCCCACATCTGCTGCAATGAATTTGCTCTTGAAATAGAGATTTCCACTTTCTGCCCGGTTGCGGAGATAATCTTTGAGTAACTCTGTTTTTGCTTCTGTTGTTAAAGAGGAATCTTGCTCCATTGAGTAGGTAGAGGAGGGGAATTGGTATATATACTAACGATCTCCCATTCTTTTTTTGATTATTTTAGAAAAATGAATACTTTTTTGTTGTTTTCATAAAGTCCTTAAAATGCTTTATATCTTTCATAGAGCTCTAAAATAGATTATTTCAAGTATCGATATATTGTATAAAAAGTCTGACGTTGTAAGACATTTGGCATATAAAAATTCATATTTTTTCCAAAAATCAACCCATTATGGGCGATCGTGTACCCAAAATGATCCATCGAGTTTTATTTCTTTTTTAAATATAGGGACTTCATCTTTGAGCCGGTTTATACCATCTTGGACTGCCTTGAAGGCTTCACTTCTATGTGCGCCTAAAACGACTACAAAGACAACATTTTGTCCAGATTCAATATGTCCAATTTTATGATACATAATAACTTCAAAAATTCCATCCCTCTTGCGAAGATCAGAGCATATTTGTTCCATTCTATCTTCGGCGATTCCAGCATATTTCTCAAATTCAAGTCTTGTTGTGGGCGAATCGGAAGGGTGATCGAACTCACGAACTCTCCCAGTGAAGGTTGCTATTGCCCCTGCCTCATTTGCTCTTGGAGAGGTGATCGCTTGATGGATAAGAGAATCTAGGGTTTCAAATGGTTCTGTCGTGTTTAATTTGAGAAATAGTTGATCTGTGTCGAGATTGTCGACAGAGGTCAATTCCATCAAAGAAGTGCCAGCATGAGAAGATCCTTTTATTGATAAATAAGGCAAATTGGCATTTTCGAATCCGCTAATAATGGCGTAATCATGTGTTGTTGCTATCTTTTCAAAAAGGTGTGTAAGGGTTAACCCGCCCCCGGAAGCCGACCAATTGCCTTTTTCGTCTAATTGATAAGTGGAAAAAATTTGTTTTGGTGAATTCTCAATGGCCAAGGGAGAAATTATTGCTAACGACCCTTGAGTAGACAGGAAAGTAGCTACTTTGTCTACTAAAATCTGTAAATCGGATGGTGGAGCTGCAATGCCAATTAATCTCATGCCCTTGGAAAGGCAAAGAAAGGGCTTGTATCCATCGACTATGGTACGGGAGATTGAATGCTTAGATAAAGGAAAGGATATATCCGTCAAGGGCTTTCAAATCGGATGATGAGAATAGTAATTTCAATTGGGGGGAGTGTTCTTGTTCCAGGGTTATCTAAAGACAGGATTGAAGAGTATGCGGGAGTGGTGGATCAAATCATAGAAAATGGACATTCGGTGGGAATAGTCGTAGGGGGCGGGAGAATTGCGAGAGATTATATTGAAATTGCAAGGGATTTTGGTTCTAATGAGAGTGAATTGGACCAGATGGGAATAGCAATTACACGTGTCAATTCCCAACTACTAATGTTAGGTATAAATCATAAATTTGGACAGTTACCACCTAAAGATTATGAATCTGCCAAACAGATACTTCAGCAAGAAGGAGTGGTGGTAATGGGGGGTGTTGCCCCGGGGCAAACGACAGATGCGGTTGGTGCAGCACTAGCAGAATATACTGATGCAGATCTGTTAATATATGCCACTAGTGTGGATGGGGTGTATGATGAAGACCCCAAATTGAATCCAAATGCGACTCGTTTTGATGAATTGACTCCGGGAGAATTGGTAGAGATTATTTCTGGTATGGAAATGGTGGCAGGAAATCCGGCTCCAGTCGATCTGTTAGCTTCGAAACTTATTGAACGCTCAGGGATCAAAACAGTGGTAATTGATGGATCCAATCCTACTAATGTTTTAAGTGCAGTCCTTGAGGGAGAATACAGTGGCACGGTGATTAATTCGGATGGTAAATAATTATTTGATATTCAATTATGAGTAAAGAGGCAGATCGAAGATTCTGGGCAGAAAAAATTTCGGATGAAATAGAAAATAGGAAACTGGAGGATCCGATAGTCATAAAGGGCGCAGTGTCCCCTTCTGGATCCCCGCATTTAGGTCATTTGAATGAAATTATGAGAGGGTATTATGTGGCAGAGGTGCTACGTGGGCGAGGATATAGTGTGAGGCAAATATTTACGTCGGATGACAAAGATGCCCTAAGGAAAATTCCAAATATTCTGACTGATGAAAATTGGGATCTTGTAGGATTGGGAGATATAGATGCAAAGGTACTTGGTAAAAACCTAGGTGTCCCGTATTCAGAAATTCCAAATCCATTTAATAGTGAATATAAATCATATGGAGATCATTTTACAGCGTTATTAAAAGAAAGTGCAGAGATGGCAGGGGTCCCTATAGAATTCATTTCTACTACAGACATGTATAATGAAGGGGCATTTGATGAAACTGTGAGAGAGGCTTTACAAAACTTATCAAAAGTCCGTGAAATTCTTAGCAAATACCAAAGGAATGTGTCAGAAGATTATATTCCGTTCATACCCCAATGTGAAAAGTGTCGAAGATTGACAACTGGTGTAAAAAGAATAGATATGGAGTTGGAGGTAATAGAATATGAATGCGAAGGTTTTGCAGATGCAGAGGGATCACGAATGGGTGGTTGTGGGCACAGGGGAGTTGCTACATTTAGAGAAGGAAAACTTTCTTGGAGATTTGAGTGGCCTGCTGATTGGAAAGTATTAAAAATTGACTTCGAACCATTTGGGAAAGACCATGCAGAGGGTTCATGGCCGAGTGGTCAAGAAATTGCTAGAGAAATATTTGGAATAGAACCCCCAATTCCAATGGTATATGAATGGTTTACCATAGGTGGAAAGGCCCTTTCTTCTTCTAAAGGAAATATCGTTACAATTAGAGATCTGGTCGAACTAGTGGAACCAGAAATAGTGCGTTATTTTTTTGCCAAGAATCCGAATAAACAAAGAGATCTCAATCTAGAGAAAATAGACATATTAGTGGATGAATTTGATGAATTTGAACGAGAATACTATGGCGAAAATAGTCAGAAGATATCACCAAATGTGTCGATGAGTGCATATCCCATGGTAGTAAAAAATACCGTCGAAAAATGGGTAGGCGAGGGAGATCTAGGGGCATTTAAATCACGTCGAAGGATACCATATAGGTTTGCTGCAGCATTAGGGATGAATGATGACAGAAACTTGCAAATTGAAATTGCAAATAGGAGGAAGATTATTGATAAAGATATGGAAGATTGGGTTACTTCTTTGGCTATTGGACGTGTGGAAAGGGGAAGACAATGGGCCGAAAATTATCAAAATGAATATAATTATCAGCTTTCAAGAAAAGTTCCAGAAATAGAAATAGACGGGGAGATTGGACGGGCTTTGGAAGAGTTGGCTAGTTTTGTAGAAGAAGGCCATAATGAGGTTGAAATTCAAGAGGCAATTTATGAGATTGCAAAAAATAATGAAATTGAAATAGGCCAATTCTTCGAGGTGAATTACAGATTATTGTTTGCTCAAGAGAGGGGACCACGGTTGGGACCATTACTAGCAGCTCTAGATCGGGAATTTGTAGTAATGCGTTTGCGGAGAGAGGGGTGAACAAGTTCTATGGAATATTCAATTTGGACCATTTTATGGGGGGTTTTAATTTATTCTATTTTAATAAGATGGTTGGAGCAGAAAGACATCATTCCAAAGTATATTAGATCACAAGGTCCGATACATACCATCCATACAGAGAAAGGTAGAAAGTTATTAGAAAAATTAGCAGCTGCAAAAGGTTTGTGGAGAGCGTGGGGGAACATAGGAGTGATTGTTGCTAGTTTGATGATGGTCGCCACATTCGTGTTATTGATATCCTCTGCGTTTATGGTTATACAAAATCCAACTCCTACTGCGTTGAGCCAACCTAGGAATGTGCTCATAATCCCAGGTGTGAATGAATTTCTTCCGTGGAAAGTTGCTCTAGAGATATTTTTGGGACTGCTAATAGGGCTAGTCGTTCACGAAGGCGGACATGGAATAATGTGTAGAGTGGAGAAAATCAAAGTGAAAAGTATGGGGATTGCCCTATTTGCGGTTCTGCCAATAGGGGCATTTGTAGAACCTGATGAAAATAGTCGTAAGAGAGCAAGTCGGATAGGACAGATAAGAATGTTTTCAGGAGGAGTTGCAAATAATTTTTTAGTTGCCATAGTATGTTTTTTGTTACTATTTGGCCCAATTGCGGGAGGAATTGGGGTTGAGGAAGGGATAGCAGTTGGGGGCATATTGCCAGGGTCTCCGGCAGAACAAGCTGGCATTATAGAAGGTGACCGATTGATAGAAGTGGAGAAAGGAGAAAGGGCAGAATCATGGTCAATTGAGAGAAAAAATTCTGATGAAGTTTTAAGGATAACTATGGATCGGGAGATTGGTATAATTGGCGTGGATGGAAATGGGCCATACAAACACAGAGATTCGGTGACAGGGTATGGAAATGAGTTGTTAATTGAGGGAGAAAAAGTACAAACGATAAGTGGGTTAAAAGAATTAATTGGAGCCAATGACGTCGTGTTAGTTCAAATAGGAGATGAAGAGGCACAACACATTCCCATGGGGGCACTAGTGAATCTTGTGGAAGGGGGGCCATGGATGGAAGCAGATGAGACTCAGTGGCCACCTTTCGGTCATATAGTGGTTACAGAGATTAATGGATTTAGGGTGATAGATAGCGAGGGCCTTACAGGTTTTTTAAGAGAGAGTACACCTGGAATGGTTGTGGAAATAAAATATTATGAATTTCTAGAAAGTGAAAATAGATGGGGGGAAGCGAAGCATAAAGTTCAACTAGGAAAGCGTCCAAATTCGGAAATCGGGTCGGGTTTTTTGGGAGTAATTTCATCTAGAGGAATAAGTGGAATTGAATTTGACGACATAGGAATAGTGGAATACCCAGCAGAAACGTACTTGCAAATTTTAGGAGGAGAGGATATAGAGACGCCGAATGGCGAACAAGTTTCTTTTGGTGCTAGATTGATGATTGCTTTGCAATTACCGATATTGGGTGCTACTAGTGATAATATTTCGTTTAATTTTGCAGGTTTCACGGCAGATAATATTAATTTTTATTCAGTGGACAATTCGCTAGAAAATATAGATTGGATCGTGTTTAAATTGGCAAATATTCTTTTTTGGACGGGGTGGATAAATTTCAATTTGGGACTGTTTAATTGCATACCTACAGCTCCATTGGACGGAGGACATATTCTACGGAAATATATAGAAATTGTGACCCATAGAATATCAAAGAAAGAAATTCCGCAAAGGGTTAATTTCGTGTGTAGAGGAATCAGTGGAATAATGGTTGTTTGCCTCTTTATTGCCATTTTTGGACCATCTATATTTTCAGGATGAAATTTAAAACACCAAGTGGATGAAATGGCGGAAAAAAGAGAAAGTGGTTAAAACAGAAATTTTATTTTAGTAGTTGAAGTACCTCGTATGATGACTGATTTGGAGAACAAAGGGAAATGGGTCATAATATTTGGTATTGTTTTTTTTGTTTCGGCCATGGTATTGAGTTTTATGTTCGCCCCAGTGATGAGTGCAGATTCCAATCAAGAAAGAGTAACAATAATTGGGTCACAAGGGGGAGGACCTGGGTGGCATGAATTGGGTAGTGTATATTTATTAGAAGGTGCCGAGCAAAGATGGAAAGAAGATAGTGCAGATAGTTATTTTGATGTAACAGTTTTAGAAGATGGTAGAATATTAGTAGGATTTATGCATAGCGGATATTCTGATTGTGAATTGAAAGAAGGAGACTGCGTCCACACGGGGTTTAGAATCATAGAGGGTGGAGAAGATCCGAAAGTGGTTGAAGAATATAGCTTCGAGGTAAGGACGAGAAAGGATAGTGAAGTTCATGCCGTGAGTGTACTTTCTTCTGGAGAATTTCTAATATCTGATATGGACCTAGAACGTGTGTTTACTGTGAAAGATGAAGAGGTTACATGGAGTTGGGAGGCGAAGTCTATTTATGATGAACCGAAAGATCCTACAAGGCGAGATTGGCTTCATATAAACGATGTAGATGTTATAGGAGAGGGGAGATATCTAGTTTCGGTGAGAAATGCCAATCAAATTCTAATAATCGAGAGAGACCAAGGAGTAATCGAGATTATAAATAAAGATTATGATGATGAAGACGATGATAGTTGTAAGAGAATGGGAGCACTAGAAGACACAAATGGTGATGGAAATATACGATGTGGAGATCCAGATATACTTAATCACCAACATAATCCTCAGTGGTTGGGAGAAGGGAAGATATTGGTGGCAGATAGTGATAACGATCGAATTGTGGAATTGAATAGAAATGAAGTGGGTAAGTGGGAGCCGGTGTGGGCCCTTTATGAAGCAGGAGGGATTGAATTAAATTGGCCTAGAGATGCAGATAAATTGCCGAATGGTAATATACTGATTACAGACACATTAAACAAGAGGATTATAGAAGTAGATTCTGATGGAGAGATTGTGTGGGGAGTGTGGACTCAGCATATCCCATATGAAGCGGATCGATTACCATATGGGGAAATAAGTGGGATAGACGAACTATGCGGAAATGGAGAATGTCAGGGATTTGAAATAAGAAATCATAGGAATTCAGAGGAGACCATAGAGATAGAATCAAGGGGCTCAAAAATTCCTTTAATTTCGGATTTGTTGTTCATAGTGAGAGTGGTATTCCCAGAAATTCCATATTGGTTCAAAGAACTGCAATTGATTGCCACAATGATATCAATATTCCTGATAGCAAGTGGGTGGAAAATGAAGAAGACGGGATGAGAAACTTTCTATTTTTTACCGCGTGCGGCAGAAATTGATCTTGCAATCATTCCTGCTTGGGCGCCTGCGATGAAACCGGCATCTATGTTTACAGTTGTAAGTACTGCGCACGATTGTAGCATACTAGTCAGGGCCGCTTCTCCAGATCCGCCGAAACCATAACCAGTAGAAACGGGCAACCCAATTACGGGGGTATCTACAAGTCCTGCGACTAGTGATGGTAAAGTGCCCTCGCGTCCTGCGGCAACAATTGCTACATCTGCAGATCTAATGAGTTCAATTTGATCTAGTAATCTATGTAAACCTGCGACACCGACATCATTTATTTGGACTATATTTGCACCCATTTCGGAGGCGATTATGGCGGCCTCTTCGGCGATAGGACGATCACTAGTTCCTGCAGTTACTATTGCGACAGTGGCATTGAGAGTGGGAGATTCAAATTCAGAGGTCTTTGCTATTATTGTCCGGGAGAGAGGATGGGACTTTACTTTGATTGATTGTGGGAAATGTTCTTGGATTGCCTTTTGAATTTCAGGAGTTGTCCTAGTGACAATTGCCCGCCCAATTGTTTCTATCGCTATGGAAGCAAATGTTATTATTTCTTCCATAGTTTTACCGTCGCATAGAATACCTTCAGGTACGCCGTGCCTATGTTCTCTAGCTGTATCAAACCTACCAGCTTCGCTAGTGGCATATCCTAATAATTTTGCTTCGGCTTCGGCGATAGTAATTTTACCATCGGATAGGTCTTGAAGCACATCATGCATGCATAACTAAAAGTGCCCTTGATACTCGTAATTATCGCTTTGTGTTTTAGATTATGAAGGGGTTAGTTTTCAGTCCTCATGAGCTCGATCTGAGTTACTACATCCAAGGGCGGATTATCGCCATTTAGTGCATTTATGAGTACATTCGACTCTTCTGGTGTGAAGAAATTTTGGCATATAATTTTACCGAGAGATGTTGCTTTTTGACCAGATACTAGACCAAATTTAATGAGGTTTTTCAATGCTAGTTCTGTTTGAATTTCTCCAATCATGGAAGAGTTGAGTTGAGCAAATTGGTCAGGTGCTACGACTATGTTGGCGAGGGTTTCACTCATTGCGGTTTGTTCGTCATAGGAAATATATACATTGTCGACATCACTAGTAAGTAGTTCAAATGCCACTTGGTCTTCAGTTCGGCGCATGGTATTTGAATAAACCCTTCCTGGTTCCACCAGTAGATAGATTAAGCCTTTGTCGTGATAGCTAGGACGTCCAGCTCTACCTTGCATTTGTTGGAATTCATGGGGAGTCAGCCAACTAGTTCCCATTGCTAGTGAATCAAAAATAACTTGGGATGCTGGGAAATCTACTCCAGCAGATAGAGCAGCAGTGGTGACTACTGCAGCTATTTTTCCTTCGCTGAATCTGTGTTCAATTGTTTTTCTTTGGTGGTGGTCCAAACCTGCATGGTAAGGCGCAGAAGAGGATGTTAATTTATTAGATATATCGTGACATCTTTGTCGAGAATTGGTGAATATTATTGTTTGTCCTAAGTATCCACTTGAAGATTTATTGATAAATTCACGTTCGATAAGTTCATTTATCAAGTGGGGTTTCTGACCAGGAAGAGAAAATGCTATATGGCGGTGGAGAGGAATTGTGCGAGTATTAAATTCAATGGTGGTTGCTTTCAAGGCAGACCCAAGGTGATTTGGGTTACCCACAGTTGCGGACAGATAGATCCATTGGGTTCCGCTGTTAAATTTGGTACAATGGTGTTTCAAACGTGTGATAAGTCCATCTATTCCATGCCCTCTAGATTGGTCCGCCAACATATGGATTTCATCGATTACAATGGTTCCGACATTAGAGAGATCTTTATGAGTTCTAAGAGTGTGATCTATACCTTCATAGGTTCCTACGATGACATCTGCGTTGGGATTGAAAGGGTAAGAATCCCCTCGGACTCGGCTTGATCCCACTCTAAGAGAGATATTGAGCAGATGTCCATAATGTTTTTTGAAACTGTCGTATTTCTGATTGGCAAGTGCGACCAGGGGGACTAAAAATAAAAATTTCCCACCCCCATTGAGGGCCCTGTTGATGCCTGCTATTTCCCCAATTAAGGTTTTCCCAGTCCCGGTGGAACTAATTATCAATTGGTCGGATCCGGTCAATAGCCCATGCTGGAGAGAAAGATTTTGAATCGGTTGTAACTCCTCGAATCTCGCGAGAAGAGATTCCCTGAGATGTTCATGGATATCAAGATCCCCAATGTCAATAGAATCGATGGATGATATTTCAGATTGTATTTGATCAAAAGCTGTGAGGCCGGGGTCGAGTTCTCCAGAAAATGTTTTTTTTACATGATCTAGATCTTGTAAATCCATGAGTATTTTTTGAAGGTGGTTTTTAGTTGATTTAGACCAGTTTCCATTTGGAGAATAGTCAGATTCTAGCTCCGAAAGGGCGCATGATAAGCAGATTTCATGAAAATGAGAAACAATAACATTAGAAGCAACAAGTGGAGAAAAATGACCTTTTGAAGAGCAATGGTGACAGGTTCGAACGACCTCTGCCTGAAGTCCATAACTATGTAAAAGGGATTTAATCTCCGCCCTCATTTCCTTTTTTGTTTGACTCGATATTCTTATTTTTTTTGCTTTCCGTCCTATATCAATAAAATCCTCGGGTCGGCGTAGTTGTTCTTTGGTCCGTCCTTGTATTCTAAATCTTAGAGGTCTTGGACCTGCCTTTGTTTCTTTGAGTTCTAGAACGGATTTGAATAGTACTTCCCCATTATGAAATCCAGATACCAGATAATCAGAATTTTTTGAATGCAAAAACAACGTGAAATCTTGGCGGCTAGGGGCCACAATAGTGGATAGGATGTCCATTTATATGAGAGTTTTCTATTTTCAAGATTGAGGCAGGTTTAATCGAGTGACAGCTTGGATCTGGGTATTCGGATTGATTCGTGTGAGTAATATTTTTTAAGTTGAGTATGGGGAGAAGCTTTATATTTTTTAGATGCGTTACTTGAATCTATGCCCAGCTATTTGGGTAGTGGCCACCACAATCTGGGTATGGCTAAAAAGGGAGTAAGCTTTATATTTTTTAGATGCGTTACTTGAATCTATGCCCAAAATCGCAATTATAGGAGGCGGAATTGCAGGTGCCAGCATAGCATATCATCTATCGAAAAGGGGGAGTTTTTCAGTGGATGTTTACGAACGGGGAGAATTACTTTCGGAAACCACTAGTAGATCCGCTGCGGTGTTTGGTCACTACGGAAATGCTACTGAAGTAAAAATGAA
>WTZU01000009.1 GCA_009889625.1 Candidatus Hikarchaeia archaeon HikBin5
TGCCGGTTCGCAGATTTGAACTACGGACGGCTCGATCTTCAGTCGAGTGCTCTCCCAGGCTGAGCTAAACCGGCTTAATATTGAATGGGGGGAGAGGAAGAAAAAGGATTTCGAACTTTGAAGAACTGTCTGATGATAAATATTAACGGGTGACGAGAAATGGAAGAGGATCATGACAAAACTCTACCAAGTCACTCGTTATTGGATATGGCCCAATCTGTCCGGGGAGAGGAAGATTGCGTAGCCTTACCCAAAGTGATAGAGAGTTTCTATAAATATATAACTAGCTGTTGGTAGGATACACATAGGAAATATCAAAGGGAATACTACTCAAGTGGCATGGTTTTGAGTATGTCGCGCTTTTCAATTGCAGAAACTGCTTCGACTAGATCTTTTTGGGCAAGTATAGTTCTATTTTCACCTAAAGCTTCCAATACCGCTTCACGTAATACGAGTCGAATGTCACTTCCAGAAAGTCCCTCTGTTAAAGCTGCAAGTTTTGAAGGATCAAAATCTTCGATGACCATATATTTTGTTGTGACTTCGAATATTTTTTTGCGCATGTCAGCATCTGGTAGTGGAAAGTGAATGATATCGTCGAATCTCCGCCAGGCTGCTGTGTCGAGTTGATCAGGGTGGTTTGTAGCACCGATTAAGAGAACATCATGCCGTATGAGGCTTATATCATCTATACTCTTAAGTAATGTATTTACAGCACGTTTTAATGCTGCGTGTTCATCGGATCTTCGGGTTTTTGCTACAGAATCGAATTCATCTACAAAAAGAATACAAGGAGATATGCGTTTTGCAACTTCAAATGTTCGGTCTATATTTTTTGAAGTCTCACCTAGGTATTGACTCGTCATCATGGAGAGTTTTACTTCTACAAAAGGCAAGTTGAGAGAATGGGCCAAAGCACGAGCTACAGAAGTTTTTCCAGTCCCAGGAGGACCGATAAATAATAATTTTCCGATCTCCCTAAGTCCTATTTCAGCTAGATAATCTCGGTTTTTGATTGCCAATCGTATTTTTTCTAGTTCATCGGTTTGGTCTTCTGTTAAGACTAAATCAGAGAGGGTTGTTTCTATTTCTTCGGGGGCTTTTATATCAACCAAATCCAACATTTCTTGATCATCTTCGGTGAAGTATTCAGATAGTAGGCTATCTATCCAGAAGCGGTCCGCTTGGATGGGCCTGTTTGAAGTGCTAGATTCTTCATATGAAATACCTAGAGAATCATTTTCCTGAAAAACATACGCCAAAGTGGGATTTGTGAGAATAAAATCTGCAGTTGTATTCTTTAAGAACCACTTTTCTGCTAGATCCATTTGAGTTATGGTCATTTCACTAGTGAAATTGTCCTTATTTGTAAACATCAGATCTTTAACAGAAGCCCAGGGCGATTCGACTCCTGTGGCTTTTTTTGCTACATTTTCTGTTGCCTCCAAGGGGCGAGTTATGATTCCTTTTTTATCAAACGCTTTTCTAATTTGAGGGGGGAGATCGTCGGGGGTCAAATTAGGTAGCTCTGTATAGTGTTTTGCGGTCAATAATAACTCAATGACTGCAACGGTGCTATCGTTCATTCTCCAGGAAGTAGTGGCCAAGTAACGATAAGCACATCGAGATAATATGGTGAAAAGGAGAGATGTATATGCATAGAAGGCGTACTTAAATTATTATGAAAGATGCGCAGAACAAACCCGTTATTGTTTCTGCTTTGAGGACCCCTCAGGGAAAGAGGAATGGTATTTTTTCTGACATAAGAGGAGAAGATATGTGTGTCAGCATCATAGATGAGATCGTCCGTTCTACAGAGGTCAGACCAGATGAAATTGATGATCTTATGTGGGGATGTGCGTTGCAAAGGGGTGAGCAAGATAACAACATAGCTAGAATAATTGGATTGATGTCTTTGCTAGGAGAAGGAGTTCCTGCAACTACAATCAATAGGTGGTGTGCATCTTCATTACAAGCCATAATGTCAGGGAGTGATTCTATTCGGGCGGGTCAGCGGGATTGCATAATTGCAGGAGGGGTTGAGCATATGACCCGGGTACCAATGGATGAAGCGTCTTCATTTAGCAAGATACATCCAGAATTTATGCAGAAATATAATATTTTTGAACTACAGATGGGAATGACGGCGGAATCGGTTGCAAGGGAATATGGCATTTCTAGAGAGGATCAAGATAAATATGCCCTAAGTAGTCATAGAAAAGCTGCGGATGCGACGGATAGTGGGAAAATTAGAGAGGAAATAGTCCCAATAGAAGTTGGAAATGTGATAAAAGATGAAGATGAGGGGATCAGAAGAAACACTACTATAGAAAAACTCGAGGGTTTGTCCCCTGTTTTTAGAGGTGATGGGACAGTTACTGCAGGGAATTCATCTCAGATTTCTGATGGTGCTTCGGCAGTTATGATAACAAGTGAGCAATTTGCGGAAGAACATGGGTTGGAAAAATTAGCAACCATAGAAGGCCATTCTATTGCGGGAGTAGATCCTCGATTAATGGGCATCGGCCCCATTCCAGCTACAGAAAAATTGTTTTCTCGATGTGGTTTCAAGATTGGGGATTTTGATTTGATTGAATTGAACGAAGCGTTTGCTGTTCAGACATTACATTGTAAAAATGAATTAAAAATACCAGATGAAAAATTGAATGTAAATGGTGGTGCTATTGCGATTGGGCATCCACTAGGAAGTAGTGGTTGCAGATTGTCAGTATCGCTGATTCATGAAATGTGTAGAAGGGAATCCAAGATGGGGTTGGCAACCATGTGTGTTGGATTGGGCCAAGGTGCTTCGATGGCATTTTCTAGAGAATAACTAATGGATGGAAATAGATTAATTGCTACAGAGAGGTTAATTATTATATCGAAAATTGGTTGTGAGAATCAAATTAAAGAGATACAAGATTGGGCAATAGAAAAAGGACTACAAATTTCATCCATCCAAATTGGAGATGAATTAAAAGATGAAGATTTGGTAGAAGGGGGGAAAATCGTCGGGATAACATTAGGAGGGGATGGGACATTTCTAGAGGGCGTGAGATTGTTCGCCCCAAATAAAATTCCATTTGTTGGAGTCGGTCTAGGAACGTTATCATTCTTAGCCAATACAGAATCAGAAAGGATCCTTGATGCGTTGGAAGAAATAACAAAAGGGAGGGGAAAGATTGAACAACGCCAAAGGGTTGAGATAGAAGTTGATTCATTTAAGTCAGAGGGACTTAATGAGGTAGTCATAGGACATATTTGGCCAAAAAAACCAACTGAAAGAAAAATCAGCTGCATCAATATATTTGCAGATGGGGAATACATGGGCAAGTATGAAGGGACAGGGGTGGCAGTTACGACCCCAACAGGTTCAACTGGACTCTCTCTTTCTGCCGGAGGACCAATACACCACCCACATTTAAATAAAACAGTTCAGTTGACTCCATTGCATACACACACTATAGGAGTTCGACCAGTGGTGTTTGGTGCAGATGTAAAACTTGAGATGATTCCTGAAACCGAAGTATATGTCTTGGTTGACGGAGGGAGGGCAACAAACCTTATCAAAACTAAAAATAAGATTAGCATTACAGGTGCTGATATCCCAGCATATTTGATTAAAACCTCAGTTAGTAGAGAGTTTTTTTCTAGATTGGAAGAAAATTTAGGATGGGGATTGAGGCACCTGAATGAAGGAAATTATGAAAATAATAAAAAAATAAAACATAGTTTTGAGGAGAAGGCTTTAGAATTGGCCAAGAATGTTTGTATGGGCTCGGGTGATGTTCTCAGGGAGTTGCATAGGAGAGATGGGATGGAAATATTTGAAAAAGAAAATGGAAATGGTCCAGTGACGGAAGCGGATTATCTTTCCGAGAAAATAATTACATCACTAATCCGCTTAGAATTTCCAGATCATGATATAGTATCAGAAGAAACTGTTTGGGAAGATAATGGTGCGAGATACAAATGGGTAATAGACCCATTAGATGGCACTGGTAATTTCATACATAGCAATCCAAATTATTCTATTTCGGTTGCGTTATTGGAAGAAAACGAACCCATAATCGGGGTCATCTACATTCCAGAAATTGATCAATTATATTCAGCAAGGAGAGGAGGAGATGCACGAGTAAATGGTAATAAAATTCAAACAACTGATAGGGGAATTTTCAAGGAGAGTATGTTGATAACTGGGCATGATCCAGATGGTGAATTTAAATCTAGTTTATATTCACAAGTAAAGGGCGTAAGGAGATATGGTTCTGCTGCAATCAATCTAGCATACTTGGCACAAGGAAGTGCGGATATAGTATGGGAATGGGATACTAGTCCGTGGGATGTTGCCGCGGGCGTATTACTTGTTAAATGCGCAGGTGGAAAGGTTACCGATAAAAAGGGAGAGGATTACAAATTAAACTTCGGATTGGAACGCCCGAATGAATTAATAGCGTCTAATGGTCAGCTTCATGAAGACATCATTGCCCAATTGGAATGAGAAAATCTAATCGTGGGGATGGAATATTTTTATTGCGGTTTTTACATCTTCTTTTCTTCCGATCAAAGTCAGTCGGTCCTCGAGATCTAGGATAAAATCGCCATGTGGAATGATATCTTCATCTTCGCGTTTGACTAGTGTGATTAAACAGCTAGGAGGCAAGATTGATGCGAGGGACCCAACAGTTTTTCCAACAAATTGAGAGGAAGTTAATGTTATTTCTTGAACATCTCCAGATACACCTAATTCAGTCATCCATGCGTTTAATGCAGGGCGTTCTATGAGATTGTCAATCGCGAGTGCGGTTGCATGAGAAGAGGATATTGCAACTACACCTAAGTCTTCAAATTGAGGTAGATTATCAGGATTATTAACTCTAGCAAATATTGATTCGATGCCGAATTCATTTTTGGCGAGTTGGCATACTAGAAGGTTATTACCATCATCCCCAGTGGCTGCGATTAAGATTTTTGCATTTGATGACTTTGCTTGTTCTAAGGTCTTTTTAAGAGTCCCATCTCCAAACAATACGGAAAATCCAGTAGAAGAAAGAGATTCTATTTGAGATTCGTTTTGTTCAATTATCAAAACACTTTCGCCGCGTTCGGAAAGGCGGGAAGAGAGGGAACGCCCGACTCTTCCACCTCCAATGATTATTACACGCATAGGTATCACATTTAAATATTCTGCTATATATCTAGAAAAGCCAGCTTCTAATGAAACTGTTGTGAAAATAACCAAGAATACAGTTCCAACCAATACATTAGCTTCGCGGGTGAATCCAACTGATTGTAGATGTATGGCAAATAACATAGATATTGATGCAGGGATGATTCCACGGGGGGCAACTGCCATCATAAATATTTTTTCGGCAAAGGTGAATCTATTTCCAGTTACTGAAACATAAACTGATAAAGACCTAACTAGCAGCATTATCAAAACTACAACCAATACGCCAGACAAGCCTAGAGACAATAGAATGTTCATGTCTAATAACGCTGCCAGAATTATAAAAATAAAGGACAGAACTAGAAGGGTTATGTCGCCTTTAAACTCAGAAACTTCTCGCTCATAAGAAATTGAAGAATTTCCCAATAAAAGTCCAGCTGATGCTGCAGCAACTATCCCAGATTCCGGGGTGATGGAATTTGAAATTGCAAAGGATGCAATAGCTATCGTTAAAACTAATAACCTAGTTAATTGAGGGGCATTTGAAGGGGGTATAAAAGATAATTTTAAGAAATTCAATAGGACATACCCACTTCCTAAACCGACTAACAATCCAACGCCAAACTTGAGAAGGAAAATTGGAAAGAGGTCGGAGAGACTAGTGGTATTCAACAATATTGCTTCGAAGAAAACAATAGCTAGAATCGCTGCTGTGACATCATTTATAATTCCTTCAGTTTCAAGGAGTGTTCCCACACGTTCTCTCACATGTACAACTTTTAAAATTGGCATAATAACCGTTGGACCGGTTGCGATTAATAAAGATCCAACGAGGAATGAAACTATCCAATCTACATGGAGTAAGTAATGTACAAGTGCAGCAGTCCCTATCAAAGAAATTCCGGCTCCGATAGTTAGAAGTCGTGCAGTTTCCGAAGGGATTCTAAGAAGTTTAGGTATTCGGATATGAAATGCCCCTTCAAAGATTATTATTGCCACGGAGATTCCAACAATATCGTTTAAAGCAGAACCAAATGACATGGGGTTTAAAAGGCCAACTCCATGCGGACCTAGTAAAACGCCGAAAGTGAGAAGAAAAACTACACTAGGTATTGAAAATCTAGCTGCGATTAGTTGGGCGATTACACCTGCTACGATTACAATGGAAAAGATAGTAATTAAATTTGATTCGATCATGGCAGAGGTGGAAGGACTTTGTATAAAATAGAAAGGTCGTGTCTAAGAATAAATACTTTCGATCTCTTTTTTATATTTATTCAATATATTTCTTCTTTTCTTTTTCAAAGATGGCGTCAATAAGTCATTATCTTCTGTAAATTCTTCGGTTATGATGCGGAAATCTTTGATTTGTTCGTGTGGTTCGAAATTAGAATTTATTTCATCCACGATTGTAGAGAAATTGTCTATCACTTTTTGATCTTTATGTAGATCTGATAAAGGTGCAGATGGGTCGCCCATCCAAGATTGCAAGGCCTCGGTGTTTGGAACTAACAGGGCGCTTATGAATTTCTTTTCATCTCCAACTACAATGCTTTGTTCTATTAATTCATGTTGGGTTAGTGCATCTTCAAGTGGTGTTGGTGCCACGTTTTTTCCCGTTGAGAGCACCATTATTTCTTTGATACGTTCTAAAAATGTCACATATCCATCTGATTCTAATAATACCAAATCCCCTGTTTTAAACCAATCATCATCAAAGGATTCTTTTGTTTCTTTTGGTTTATTCCAATAACCGGAGAAAATACTCGGTCCACGAACAAGGAGTTCACCAATTTCGCCTGTGTTAGAAAGTTTAGATCCATCATGTGGGACGGGTTTTATTTTAACTTCGAGATTGGATAAAGGAGGTCCAACGGAGCCTATACGGGGAGAATCAGGATGGTTAACAGTGATAACAGGTGACGTTTCGGACAGCCCATATCCTTCCAAAACAAGAATTCCAGCCCCATGATATAATGCACATAAATCTTTAGAAAGTTTGCCCCCGCCACTGATTAAAAATTGTATGTTACCACCGAGGGCGCTTTTAACTTTAGAGTAAACAAGGCGGTTGGCGATGCGATGTTTAATGGAGAGAATGGGATTGATCGTGGAAGAATATGCCTTTTGTCTAGCTACCTTAACCGCCCAATTGAAAATGCGTAGCTTTATTGGAGATTCAGAGGCCTGGTCTCGCATTGCAACATACATTTTTTCATATACACGGGGGACACTGGCCCCCGCGGTTGGACGGACCTGGAGAAAGTCTTCTTTGAGTGTATCAGGGCTCTCTGCATATGCAATAGTCGCGCCGCTTTGGAGCATTAAAAAATGTCCTGCCATACGTTCCAAGATATGAGATAGTGGTAAAAAGGAGAGAATGCGGGTAGAACTATCAAGAGTGGGGGAGTTTTGTTTTCCCTCACGCGGACCGAATCTCAATTGGGAATAGTCAACATTGGATTTTATATTTAAATGAGTGAGCATAACCCCTTTTGGGTCGCCTGTTGTTCCAGAAGTATAAACAAGAGTTGCTAGATCTTCAGGAGATTGGGAATCTATCCAAGAGTTATATTTAGAAGGTGTAAATGTTTCTTTTCCAGAAATGTAGACTTCAGAGAGGGTAGAAACATTCTTTGGTTGGTTTGAAGATAAATTATCCATACTGACTATAAATTTGAGGGATTTGGATGCTTTTGTTTCTAATACTTTGTTAACCAATCCTTCATTTTCGGCTATGATCCCAATAGATTTTGAATCAGAAAGTAAATAATCAATCATGGAAGGAGAGGAATTTGGATAGATAGTAACTGTGACGCCCCCTGCAGAGAGAATTGCTAGATCGGACTGGGCCCATTCCATCCTAGTATTTGAAAATATTGCAACTTTACTACCTTTCCGGAGGCCTATATTGCGCAAACCCGTTGCCACATATTGAACAATTGAATTTAATGTGGCATAGTCTAGTGTGGCAAATTCACCCGGATTTGCAGGAGGGAATGCGGTTTTGGATAAACTTCTATCATACACCCCTCCCTTATACATTTGTGCAGGCAAATCACCGTGTAATTTTGCGGTTTCTTCAAACATTTTTGACAGTGTAGACTCCCCAATTAGAGTTCCTTTTCCTATATCTTTCCAACTCATAGTGAGAGAAGATTATGGTCCACATGACATGAATCTTACCCTAAAACTAAATAATAGGTAATCTAAATTGGATATAGAAATAATAAAAAGGGTACAATAATGGATAATTCTAGGAAAATAGACAAAATATTTGGGGAATATCGAGGGCAGATGTTGTTGCTTGTTGCCATGGGATGGGCAATAACCCAAACTGGCCGTTTCTTACTACCGCCACTATTACCGATAATAATGGAAGAGGTTAAAATATCAGTAGTGATTGCGGGAGTGGTATTGACGATTATGCAAGTCGTATATGCTATTACTCAATACCCAAGTGGGAAAATATCAGATTGGGTTGGTAGGCCAATTATTATCATTCCAGGAATGGGTTTGATAGGGTTGAGTTTTTTCTTCATTGCAGGAATAAAAACTGCATTTATGTTAATATTTGCAGTGGTATTACTAGGGTTGGGAAGAGCCATGTATAATGTTCCTTCGAGGGCATTGATTTCCGATTTGTATGTAGGAAGGAGAGGAAGGGCTATGGGGATATTCACAGCTGGGAGCGACCTAGGTGGAATTTTTGCGGGTTTACTTTCAATTGTCTTGGCAATGGCATATTTGGTATTGGTAGAAGGCATTCCAAATTGGAGGGTTGTTGTTGGTTTTTGTGGAATTGTTAGTTTTTTCTTGATAGGGGCATTCATCCTAGTAAATCAAGAAGGATATGGTAGGGGTGAAAAAAGTGGGGAGGGTATAAAATCCTCGGTTAAAAAAGATATCATATACATAGTGGGAGAAAGGAGCCAGAGGGAGACTGTATTGGCTTTTGCTCTATTTATTTTTGTAGCCACTGCGATGGTGAATTTCCTACCGTTGTATCTAATAGAGGGGAAAGGATTCGATTTAAGAACTGCGGGGTCAATTTTTGGATGGTTTTTTTTACTAGGAATGGTAGTGAAACCAATAATTGGGGCACTTTCAGATCGTGCTCCAAGGTATTTAATTTCAATAGGAGGATTACTAGTCAGTATGGGCGGAATTGGGTTTTTATTAGTTTCAGAAACTGTTTTTGGGGTGGTAATTTCCATTGCGATATTTGCGATAGGATATAAAGGACAATTTCCAGTTATTGACGCCATTCTAATGGATTCTGCACCAAAAAAATCTACAGGTAGCCACATAGGTGCTGCGAGGAGTATATTTTTTACAATAGGAGGCATGGGTGCGGCATACATGGGGTTTGCAATCGAGCATTATGGTTACACAATGGGCATGGTAGGATTGGGGGCAGCATTGTTGGCAGCATCTATATTGTTAATCCGCAATTATAGAAAGGAAGGGTAAGTAAAAGAAAAATTATTTTGGAGAAATGGGAGTTCCAATTTTTTAAGAAGAAGGGGGCTTGCCTGGGAAATTAACATACCTATCTAATTTAGAATGGGCATTTTCCAATACATTTGATCCATGGAACAGTAATGCTGCATTGAAATCGTATTGGAGTATTTTTTCTAGAGTCTCTTCTGCTTGGTTTAAGTCAACTGTATGGACGGCAGGAGGTAAATGGAATTCCCCCGCGGGGAGGCCGCGTTGATCCGCCCCAGAAATTGCATCTCCAGGTATGATTATTTTTGCCTTTTCATCGATTAATCCGTAATTATCATTTTTATGCCCAGGCAAATATATTGTTTTAAATCTACCAATTTGTTCACCCTCTTGGTAGCGGTGATCGGGTTTATGTTTAGAAGGGAAATTAGATTCGGCAGGCGCCCAGGTCTCTACATTATAAGTGTCAACTAAAGTATCAAAAGCACCTACATGGTCGCCGTCACCATGTGTAATTATCAACCTACCGGGAGTGAGTCCGGTTTCTTCAATACCTTTAAGTAAAGCATCGGTTGTATCCCCACGGGCGCAATCAATTAAAGTGGGGACATCGTCGTCGAATAGGTATGCTCGATATCTGTTATTTCCTTCAGCCACTAGACAGGTGATATCATAAACACCTGGGAAAATTTCTTCAATGGTCATATACATTAAGTTTTGTGCCAAGAGTAATGATAGTTATCTTTTGGTCAATCCTGAAAGAAGTTTATTTTAAGTGAGTGGGAAAGCATTGTGAAATATGGGAGATTATAAAATATCATCAATTGAAGAGCAGAATAGGACGAAATCTAAGTTCACAGAGGCATTTACTGTGGGATTAACTGATGAATTGGAATTAAAAAGTATGAGAGGTAAATTTTGGTTTGTTCCTCCTGGTGAAGAGATAGTGGCGCATAAACATAAGGTCCAAGAGGAAATATATTATCAAATAAGAGGCCCAGGTAAAATGTTGTTTGGAGAAAATAAAGAAGAAATTGTTGAAATTCCAGAAGGGTCCATAGTTAGCGTCCCCCCTGAAACTTGGAGACAAGTGATAAACGATACAAGTAAAGAGCATATTTGGCTCATAGTAGGGGCACCTCCGGTAGAAAAGGATGGAGTTCATTAGTTAAATAAAATGGTCAGAGAATTAGAGATACCCAGGGACTTGGATAACATAATGTCCATCTTCTTGGATTGCTATAATACATTCGTCCCGATTGTATAATTCCATTAAATTGAGTTCATATTGCCCAGGTTCAAGAATTTTAATACTTTCAAATTGGGTACTGAGTTCTGTTTGGAGTTTCTCTATGTATTCGGGGTCGGGTGGATTTGGTGGGGTATATTGATAGTTTAAATTTAAATTTTTTGGTGGAGTTGAATCTTCTATTGGTGCTTCGATAATGGGAGAATTGATAAATAATTCAGGATTGGAATTGGCAGGAATGAATTGGAATTTTTTACCCCCACACTCAGTGCATCCAGCAAGCATTTTTTTAGAACCATCTGAAAAAAGCTCGCCGCAACTAGTACATTGATGGGGCATTAGTTAGGAGATATGAAAGTTGTCATCAACTTATCATCTTTATGTAATGTTTCAATTCGGTTTGCAGGTCCGATAACAGTTAATTTAGATGGAAGTTTACGCCCCATTAATTTATTAATAAAAGTGGAACCACCAACTGTAGATTGAAGGTGTGTTTCAATTTCAATTCCTGTGAATCCATCTGGATGAATTTCAGACATGGTTATTTCAATAAGTTTTGATTCTTCATCGGGTGAAAGGCCCGTTTCGAGAATAACAATTTTATCATTCCTAACTCCATCTAAAATCATTCTAATTTTTTCCATTGTTGTTAGTTCTGCCATTTTTTGGCTACTAATTAGATCGATTTGTATTCCATTTTTTTGTTTTAATTTTTGCATTTTAATCACCCGAAATAATCCGCTATTTTATCATATACTTCATCCATATTTTCCCCTTCAAGGGCAGATAGTGGGACGGTTTTGTGTTGAGGGAATGATTCTTTTATCAAAGTTGGATTTGATTTTTTCAAATCAATTTTATTAGCAAAGATTAGAACAGGGAGCTTCCTACTTTCTATAATACCAATCAACATTGTGTTCACTTGGGTGAATGGATCTTGTGTAGAATCCAATACATAAATAACCCCATCAATGTCTTCACGTAGCCAATGCATTGCTTCCGCAACGCCCTCGGTCGCTTCCCTTGATCGGCGTATTGCGTCTTTTTTAGACATTCCAAAATCTAAGAATTCACGATAATCAATTTTTGTAGTCACACCAGGTGTATCTACAATGTCAATAGTAACTACTTTGCCATTACGTTCGATCTCTATATTTTCTTTTCTTCGTGCCCTACGTGTTTCGTGGGGTATTTTACTCTCGGCCCCAACGATATCACCAGTCCAGTCACGTACTATACGATTTGCAAGTGTAGTTTTTCCTGCATTTGGGGGGCCATATATTCCAATACGCTTTGGTTTAGACCCAGAAAAAAGTTTATCTGTCACTCGCGAAATGCTATTTCTAAGTTGTTTTAGTAAACCCATCATTTACATTGCCTCACAGATGAAACCAAATTTATCATATTTGGTATCTTCTCATCTATATCTTAAATCCTCGGTCCAATCACTTAAACTTATGTCAGACGTTTGTCAGCCATTTAATTAGATGTTTATAGTTACCCCTTTATTTCCAGTGGAATCTCATTTTTAAAAATTTTCACGTGAAGAAAAAATATTTTTGTTTTATTTCTCATTTTTTATGATAAATTTAAATATTAATTTCACGTTTTTATTTGTGAAATTTTTATCTTATATAGACGTTGAAGATTATAAATATTTCTTTAAAAAAAACTAATAAATAAATAATTTTTAGTATACAAAATTCCACTGGAAACTAAGGGGGGTGGGGTAACATTTCCACTGGAATTTTTTTAAACTTTGTTTTTAAAAAATATTTACGTCTATTATATGTATTATTTTTGTAAATTTTTGTTGTATTTTTATATTTTTATATTTATATTAATTGAAAATTTAAAGAAACCTTTATTTCAATTGGAGATTTACGAAGACATTACCTATAATTTATAACAAACGAGGCAAAAATATGGAAGACATCTCTAAAAATAACATCCAATCCATTTCAAACACATCTACTAATCTTTCTCATCATAATAGTTTGTTCGAAAGTTTACTCAATGTAGAGCCAATTTTTAATAACAAAGAACTTTTACGACACTCATTTACTCCCGAGACATTACCACATCGGGATTCTCAAATTAAAACTTTAGCTAGTATTTTAGTGGCCGCCCTACGTGGAGATACTCCTTCTAATATTCTTATCTATGGAAAAACAGGAACTGGTAAAACAGCAAGTGTTAGATATGTTAGCCGCGAACTAGAACAAACTTCTACACAATATGAAATTCCATGTGATGTTAAATTTATCAATTGTGAAGTGGTTGATACCAAATACAGAATTTTAGCAGAATTGGCCAATACATTTATAGAAAAAAATATAGATTATATCTTGGAAAAAATTTCTCTACTTGAAGCTTCACAAAATAACCAAACATTAGAATCTAATTCACAACATAATTTTTTAACCAACCCAGTACCCACTCACGTGGATGAAATCTCTAAATTAAAAAAAGATCTAAATTCCTTCACAAAAGTACCTATGACTGGGTGGCCCACCGACACGGTGTATACCACCCTCCTCCGTGCAATTGATTACCGGGAACGTGTTGTTGTTATCATTTTAGATGAGATAGACAAACTTGTAGAGAAAAGTGGAGATGATATCCTTTATAATTTATCTCGTATGAATTCTGATCTGGATCAATCACGAGTTTCTATTAAAGGAATCTCAAATGATTTAACTTTCACTGATTATCTCGACCCCCGTGTAAAATCTTCATTGGGTGAAGAAGAGATCATTTTTCCTCCTTATAATGCCAACCAATTAAATGATATCCTACATAATAGAGCAACAACTGCATTCAAAAAAGGTGTATTGGAAGATGGTGTGATTAGAATGTGCTCTGCCTTCGCCGCACAGGAACATGGGGACGCTAGACGTGCGTTGGATTTATTACGCACAGCGGGAGAATTGGCAGAGCGAGAAGGGGGAAGTCAAGTAACCACTAACCATGTCGAATCAGCGCAAGAAAAAATAGAACTAGATCGTGTTATTGAAGTTATACGAACCCTCCCCGATCAATCAAAATTTATATTATTTACAATATTAATTTTAGTTAAAAAGAACGTCCCTTACATAACCACTGGTGAGGTGTATAATCTCTACCGCCAATATTGTAAAGAACGAAATTCTGATGTACTTACTCACCGTCGAGTCACCGATCTAATTTCAGAACTAGATATGTTGGGAATTATAAATGCTATTGTGGTAAGTAAAGGTAGATATGGTCGGACAAAACAAATCAGTCTATCTGTACCTCAAATTAATATTGAGAAAGAATTATTATCAAACCAACATTTATTTGGGGGATTGGAGGACACTTCTATTATTTTCCAAAGTAATCTCACAAATTAAATAATTAAATTAATCACTTCATTAACTATTAATTTAATATACCCCATCCAAGGTATCCTTATTTCTGCAGTTCCTTTAACCCAAGAAGGTCTGACTGGCCCACTAATCCCATCTGCCTGGTCATAATTTCCATTATTATCCCCCTTTGTGATATAACCTGCATGCGGTGATGGGCAGTTGGGCATCATATCACAATTTTTACCAACAACCCATTTTGGGTTTCCTCTATCATACCAATCTTCTCCCTCATCCACCCAAAATTCAACCCTATGTATAACTGGTAAGTCAGCGCTGCCCTCTGCATTAAATACAATCACATCACCCCTCTCCCCAAACTTATAATAATTTTCCCCCTCTCTTCTCGTTTTAACATCTTCTATTTTTCCTTCACCCACTTGAACTGCCATGAGAAATACTAAATCGCCCTCTTGTAAATTAGGTTCCATACTCCCACTCTCAATAGCAACCAATGGTGGCCAAACACCACTAATTCCAAATAATAATCCTCCTATTAATATAACAACAAACAAATCTTTCAATACAACTCTCCCTGCCCCTCCCTTCACAAATAATTTTATTATTTTATCAACCCATTTATTCATTTTTAATCTTTACGTTACATTATACTTTCAACCGACCCTACATCAACCTTTCCGGGCCGTTATGTTTTTATTTCCCCCCCCGTTCTCTCCTTCCACGTGCCACCAAAAAATCTCTCTAAAATCATCCATGAACTAATAAAACATGGATACAATGCCGAACTTGATGTGGTACAATTCATCAATAATACTCCCAATCCTCTTTCTACAATCCAATTCTTAATTGAAAATGCCCCCGATGGGGTCCTCACTTTCAATATGTCCCATATATCTAGTCTCTACCAAAACCCACTCCCAGATCCTTCGATTTTGATAGAAAATGATATGACTGGAAATAGTACTGGATCTGGAACTTATAACGACTTTGTTGAAATTTTTCAAGACCGCCTATCTAAACTATCTTCTATTTTATCCAATCGTGTAACTCCTTATCCTTTAAATTCTCTTAAAACTGCATCTGGGGATGTAAGGACAATAGGAATGATTTCTGATATCAAAAAAACTACTTCAAACCACATCTTAATAGAACTTGAAGATACTACTGGGGTGTTTTCAATATTGGTAAATAATAATAGTGATATTTTCTCTTTAACCGATGAATTACTTTTAGATGAAGTAATCGGTGTTAAAGGAAAACTATCCCCCGATTCCGATCTACTCTTCGCCGAATCGATATATTTCCCCGATGTCCCCACCAATTTTAGACCAAAACTTGCCACTAGGTCCGTTCAAGCAGCACTCCTAAGTGACATTCATGTGGGGTCTAAACATTTCAGATCCGACCTTTGGTCTGATTTTGCAAAATGGCTTTCAACACCCGAAGCCGAACCCCTTGAATATCTTTTAATCGCGGGCGATTTGGTAGAAGGTGTTGGAGTCTATCCTGGGCAAGACACAGACCTTGAAATTATTAATATATATGAACAGTATGAAGCATTCAACGAATGTTTAAAAGAAATACCTGGGCATATCTCCATCATCATGATCCCTGGAAACCACGACGCGGTTAGGTTGGCAGAGCCGCAACCCGGATTCGATCCTGAAATTAGGAAAATTTTGTCATCTTCTAAAATTAATTTCACTTCAAACCCCTCCACAGTAACAGTCGAAGGCGTCCCCATCCTCTTGTACCATGGGGTCTCTTTAGACGAAATAATAGCAGAGACTCCTTCTCCTCAAGTTAGCTACGAGCAGCCTCATAATGCCATGATACAATTACTCAAAAAAAGACACCTTGCACCTCAATTCGGCTCAAGAACTAGGATCTCCCCTGAACGCAAAGATTATTTGACCATTGATAAAATTCCCTCCGTGTTTCACTCTGGGCATGTACACAAATTTGGATATGGTAAATATCATAATGTATTGGTCATAAATTCTGGCTGCTGGCAATCCCAAACAGATTTTCAAAAACGGGCAAACATAACACCTGATGTTGGATACGCACCAATTTTAGATTTAGATACTCTAAACCTCACTATCAGAAAATTTTCATAATTTTAATTAATATTACCCCTTTCAGGCCCAAGCCGAATGATTCAAGTCCCTCGAACTTCCCTGATGGTTGTATAGTGCGTGTAGTTGTAAAATTTGGAGGAACCAGCGTTGGAACTGGCGATCGAATTGAACGGGCAGCTGGTTCTATAGCAAAATTAGTTGAAGATGGTCATGAAGCAATTGTAGTCGTAAGTGCAATGGGATCTACCACTGATGATCTATTCAACCAGATTACATTTGAAGTGACTCCTTCCGACCAAGCAGAAATAGTCAGTATGGGCGAGCGTACTTCTGTAAGAATGTTAAAAGCTGCATTGACTTCTTATGGTATCAATTCTATTTTTTTAGAACCACAACGCCCCCAATGGCCAATTATCCTTGATGAAGATGGAATAGTGTCTGTTGAAGAAACTACATCTAGATCTTCTAAATTACAAAAAATTCTTTCTGACACAGTCCCTGTGGTAACTGGATTCTTAGCCGAAGACATTGATGGTAATGTGACCACTCTCGGACGTGGAGGAAGTGACACCACCGCAGTAATGCTAGGCCATTACCTACAAGCGGATGAGGTTGTCATTGTAACAGATGTTTCTGGTGTTATGACAGGTGATCCAAACGCCGTCGAAGGTGCAATGAATGTTGGAAAGATTAGTGTGGATGAATTACGTAGCCTGTCTTTTCGAGGGGCTGAAGTAATAGCACCTTCTGCACTTTCTTATAAAACTGATAAATTTGGCCTCCGTGTTCTCCATTACCAAAATGATGGTCTCCTCACTGGAGGAACCGACGTCACTGGAAAATTCCAAAATTTAATTGACATGAGAGAACGGGCAGTAACCGGCGTCACTGTGGCAGGAAGGGCTGTTAGAAATACCCCCCATATCTTAAAAGATTTATCTGTCATTTTGGGAAATTCAAATGTTAATATCCAAGCCGTCTCAAGTGGGCTCGATAGTATCACTTTTTATGTTGACAATTCAGACGGAAAAAATGTTGAATCCATTCTACACACAGCGGTAATTGATATCCCTGCCCTTTCTAGTGTAACTGCTGAATCTCCCATCGCAGTGATTCGAATTTCCGGGGGTGTGGTAACCGATCAAACTAGTGTTTTGATGGATCTTTTAGTTAGCCTATCTGAGAACAAAATCCAACTTAATGATTTAATTACAAGTGCAACTTCTATAGGTGTTTTTGTTAACTGGAATCAACGCAAAGAAGCCCTCACTGTGGTGCAAAAATTATTCGAAAGTAACTAGCTATTTTACCTTTATCTATTATCTAAACAAAATTCTATTGGATTTCCTTTCTTCATTCCCACTGCGCATATGGCGTTTTCAAACCCATTCCCATACATAAATTCAATTACCTCTCCTGCAGTATTTGGTCTGCAATCAACTATCTCTGGACTATTCTTTCCATACGTTGCAACCAACATGGGATTTTTTACTTCACTCACTACGATCCCCTCTACTTTAACAATCCCAATGAATGATTTTTCTCCTACGATACCTGCAATTCTTGGGGTATTGTATTCATCCCTCTCATACCCCATCTCTTCCAATCCACTTTTCAATGCCCCATTTGGATCTCCTCCTTCCACAAACTCCTCCGCTATCAAATCCACATGATCTCCATTTCCTATTACCACCCAATCCCCTTCCCTTCTCACACAATTATATGCCACGTATGGGTTATCTGTATGTTCTGCATCTGGTCTGAGCTCTATGCTTATGCGATCCCCCCTCTGCACAACACACCTATCGGGAAACGAACGTGAACAGACACAATAGCCACAAAAATCCCCTCCAATAACAAGAAAACGCCCAATATACATATATCTCAATCATTTTGGTTACTGCATGTATGTATCGATTTTTTTCCACATTCTCAACAAAAAACTTTAAACATTAACCAGAACCAAAACATTCTGTCTAGTCCCATGGGGTAGTGGCCAATCCTATCGCGTTCTGGGCGCGACGACCCTGGTTCGAATCCGGGTGGGACTATCTCAATTCAAATTTATCCTTGCATCGGCAAGTTAATAGATTGCCCATCGAATTATACAAGCATGTCTGTAGATTTAGTTATCAAAAACGGCTTAATTCATACTCCAGATAATAGCTACAAAGCCAACATAGCAATTAAAGACGGTGTCATTGTGCACATTGGGTCATCTGCCACGACGCCCCCTTCCACAGAAACAATTGATGCTTCTGGCAAATCGATTTTACCAGGGCTGATCAATCAACATGTCCATTTTCGAGAACCTGGTCAAACACACAAGGAAGATTTTGAAAAAGGATCTCAAGCAGTTGCAGCAGGGGGATATACAATGTACATGGACATGCCAAATTGCACCCCTATAACAAACACACTCGAAAAGTATATGGATAAATGTGAATTGGCATCTGAAAAATCTCTAATTGACCATAATAGCTGGGCCGGCGCAACCGACCCCGAAGAAGTTATTAATATATACCAAAATAGTGGGAATTTGGGTTTCAAAATATTCATGCACCGCCACCCAGAGGTTGAATACCCCTATGTCCCTGAATTAGCCGTCTATGAAACAGATAGGCTTTATTCCATCTTTGATTCTATCGCAAAACTAGATAGAAACATACCCATCTCTTTACATCCCTCTGATGTCCCTTTAGCAGACGAATTATACTATCGACTTCGTGATATGGGGGCAGATGATTATTCCGCCTTGCGAGAAGGAAAAGATGGTATGAATATGACCCTCGGGTGTTTCGAAGCAGCATTCCTTGCGCACATTACTGGATTAAAACATCTCAACATACTTCACTTAGGATTTAATGAAATCACGCCAAATCCCCATTTAGATTTTGCAAATCGGGTCACGCTTGTCGATCTGGTGAGAAAGTTAAAGAGTTGGGGCTGGGATCTCCACGGAGAGGCAGAAGCATCTACATTTTTACAACGCGACCCAGAGATCAGTTGGAAACGAAGGTGGTACACCCCCGATCATGAAAAACTTTGGGAAGCATTAGACGATGAGGTTTTTGACCTAATGTTGATTGAACACGCACCACAATTAGAAGAAGAAGCAAACAAACCCGACGTATGGGATGCCGCATCAGGGCTATTGGGTGCACAAGATTTCTTGCCTCTTATGCTCACCGAAGTTAACAATGGCCGACTTTCTATCAATAAACTAGTCAAAATGACTTCTAAAAACCCAGCAGAATTTTTAGGAATCTACCCCAAAAAAGGAGCAATCCAAGTTGGATCTGATGCCGACATAACCATCGTGGATCTAACCCGGGAATCTGTTATAGATGAATCCAAAACATTTGCAAAGGCGGGATGGTCTAGTTTTGATGGTTATGATGTTACCGGTGTGCCTACTCAGACAATTGTCAGAGGGACTATTGTGTACGATGAAGGTGAAATAACTGCAGATCCTGGATATGGGAAATACATCGATAAAAAAGAATACCGAGATTTTTAATTTTTAATTCTTTTCTTCAATTTTCAAACCATCAAATACTAGATGTTTTTCAAACCATTCTACAATTTGCGGCCCAATTTGTTCGAAGTATTTTCCATAAGCCTCATAGTGCCCAGTCCCTCTTTGAATTATAATTTTCTTAGGAGCTGTGGCTTTCTCATACAATCTAATAGACTGCCTTTCCGGAGTCGTGTCATCATTTTCAACACAAATAAAGAACACCCCACCTTCAATTCGATCTACAACCTCTTCTGGACAATATTCTATTATCGCTTCCGCACAGGATAACGGCAACTCTTGTGGAATTTTTGTATCTACATCACTCTTGACATTAGTTTGCAACCGTTCAGGAGTTGGAATTTGTAGCCCATCGAGGCCTCTTGAGGGGACCATTTTACTCTCGCCGGTTAGGGCCCTATTTCTTCTATCCTCTGCTATGGCATCTAACAATCCTAACCATTCATATTCTCGACGCATTCCTTGAACCCACTCTGCACCATTGGCAACCGCATTGTTGCATACTATGCACTTAACCCTCTTGTCGCGCGCAGCAGCCAAAACAGCGTTTCCACCACCAGTACCTCCAGAACCAAACAATCCTATCCTATCATTATCTACTTCATCTCTAGTCTCTATATAGCTAATCGCATTCCTAATATCCTCTACTTGTCGTTCTGGATAAAGAACAGATTCACCTTCACTATCTCCAAATCCTCTATAATCAAAAACCAATACAACAAAACCGGCTTTTACTAACAATTCATGATACTGTTTGTATAATTTTCCACCTTTTAATCCCAAAAAACCCGGACCTTGGACAACCCCTGGCGCTGGATTCTTTATTTTTTCTGGTAATCTGAGTATGCCTGAAATTTTTTCACCCTCACTGTAAAATGTAACATTTTCTTCTATCATTCTTAATTATTATAACTCCTGTCCCTTGTTAAAACAATCGCTATTCTTATATCGTTATTCTAGAAATAATATAATTTTTATTCACCCCCTCTCAATGGTGAGTATGCCTATATCCAATGTAGCAGCAATAGTACACATCAAAAGTGATTACGAATCATGGGAAAAATTAATGTTGAACCATGCAGATAACCAAGATCTAGTTGATTCTGGAGAGATTATATATGGAAAAGCCAGTGATAACAAAGCGATTTTAGTGCGATATAATGTAGACCTAGAAGAAATGGCCGCTCGCGCCAAAAATCCAGAGTTCCAAAAAATAATTGAAAATGATGTCGAGAGGCACGAATTCTATATACTCGAAGAACTAAAACCACCTTCTAGTTAATTTTTTCTTTACCTAGGGCAATTAGGAAGCACATCTTGTCCTAGTAAATCCAAACAATAATCCCAATCATCAAATCGCATTCTTAGATCAAATACCAAGTGATTCATACCATTATCTACAAATTTTTCCACACCTTCTACTATATCTTCGGGGGTCCCTGCTAGTAATACCCCTTCCAAATCTTCCACCTTGGTGAATTTCCCACCTTCTGGTTTGACCCATCGGTCTCTTTTGTTTGAAGAAGCCAAAAGCCCATCAATATTAGATGAATCTAATGCCTTCTGACGATCTTCATCTGGACTTGTGATCGGAACTGCCCCAACCGTTGGTCTTGGTCTCCCGTGCTCTTTTGCTTCTCTTTCAAGTTTTGCAATTGCTTTTACAAATGTGGGCATATTGATCCTCCCTGGAAGCCATCCATCACAAAATTCTGCTGCCCAGGACACCGCAAGAGGCGTTGAACCACCGTACCAAATAGGTATGTCTTTCACAGGCTTTGGGCTAATCCAAACATCATCAAAATTAAACACATCTCCATGATGACTAAAGATATCTTCAGTCCAAGCCGCTCTAAGTATATCGACATTTTCTCGCACCACGCCCTTTCTATTTTCATATCCTGGTGAAAATTCTATGGCGTCAAATTCGTGTTTGAAATTCCCTGCCCCAATCCCACAAATAGTTCTTCCTCCCGCCATCCAATCCAAACTTGCAAATTGATGTGCCAAATGCAATGGATGTCTCACCGGTATCGCCACCGCAGTTCCAAGTTCAATCTTTTTGGTCACTGTGGCCAATCCCGCCAAAACGGCAAATGTATCCACATGTGTTGTATCTTGCCCTTCCATTCCATGGGGTTGGAATATTAAATGATCTCTAATCCATACAGAATCGATCCCGTATTTCTCAGCCTTTTTAGTCCCTTCTACCAATTTTTCCACCGATGCGTGTTCACCAAAATTGGGAAGTAATATCCCGTATTTTTGTTTCTCCATACTAATAAGAGAGTTATGTTGGAATTAAGTCCATTGTTCTTTATTACTACAATGGTCTATGTCCAAAACGTCAATTGTTGATAATAAGGCTACTTCTTTTCTAGAATTGTTATTTTAGTTTTTAAAATCCGTGTATTGTCGACTTGCTCTGCTTTAATTTTAATATTGGAGTAGATAATTTCTTCTCCCTCTTCCACTATTTTACCCGCTTGCTCCATAATAAAACCAGCAATTGTTTCAAATTCATCTCCTTCTGGGATTTCAACCCCAATTTCTGAATTTATCTCATCTATGTTGACATCACCTCTGATTAAAAAAACACTATCTGATATTTTCTGTATTGGGGCCTCTTCTTCACTTTCAAGAATCTCTCCAACTATTTCTTCTAATATGTCCTCAAATGTTATGAGCCCCTCCGTGGTGCCAAATTCGTCAACTACAATTACCATTCCCAATCTCTTATTTTGCATTTCCTCTAACAATTCATCAATCTTTTTCGACTCGGGTATATGCATCGTTGGTTCTATAATATTTTTCAATGAAGTTTCAGACCCTTTTATTTTATTTTCCCGCAATAAATCTACTATTGAAACTATCCCTACTATATTGTCCAAATTTTCACTATAAACTGGAAGGCACATGTGGCCAGATCCCATACAAATATTTATTCCATCTATGACATTTGCCCCTGAAGAAACCGCATCAATATCCAATCTAGGGGTCATAATTTCCTTGGCAATTGTTGTATCAAGATCAAATATTCCTTGTAACATTTCAAGCTCTTCTTCTTCTATTACTCCTTCCACTTTTCCCACTTCTAATATATCTTGAATTTCATCTCGAGTAACATATGGGCTCTGTATAATTACCTCCGTGTCGCCTTTTGTGATCAATCTAGTGAATTTAATAAAAACGAACACCACCGGTGACAAAACCGATTCAAAAATATCCACTATGCGGGCAATCTTTATTGACCAAGATTCTGGATTTCCAATCGCATACGATTTCGGAATTATTTCTCCAAATATCAAGACTAGTATTGTAATAGCAAATGTTGCCACAGCAATCGCAATTCCATCTGTGACATAAAGTGCCAAAACACTCGTAGTAACCGAAGCCATTGCAATATTTACCACATTGTTACCCACAAGTAGTGTTACCAATAATTTTTGCGGATTTTCTCGGAGCTTCAAAACCACGTTTGCATTGTGAATTTCTTCAGCCGCCATGGCATCCATTCGATGTTTCGAAAGAGAAAACATGGCTATCTCGGCAGAAGAGAAAAATCCAGATAATCCCAATAGGACAATCAATAGTGCCACAAATACTAATACCAACGAATAATTTGCAGGTACCACTTCCAGTAAAATCCCACCCATTGCCATCCTATAATCCCTCGAACATTAAATTCAATTTCAATTAATATTTAAGATATATTAAACATTACTTTGGTTCTGCCTAATCTTTAAAATTAAATATTTTCGGCTCACATGTGCTTACAATAGCAAAAATAAAAATGAAATATATACAAAATGCTGCAATATCAATAAAATCTGGAGGTTTGATAGTGTATCCTACTGAAACAACTTATGCTTTGGGGGCAAATCCACTAGATCCTTCTGCAATCAAAAAACTCTACCAAGCTAAAAAAAGAGATGCAGAAAATCCTCTATCTCTCGCCTTTCCAACAATAACCACTGCATCTTCTCACATGCACATTTCCAATAAAACCAAATATTTTGCAGACCAATTTTTACCAGGTGCGGTAACTATTCTCTGTGAACCAACGAATCCGCAATTAATCCCCTTGGCGAAAAATGGAAAGGTTGGTATCAGAGTACCTGACCACCCCCTTGCATTGGATTTATTACATCATTTTCACCCTATAACTGCTACTAGTGCGAATATTAGTGGAAATCCTGGTGCATGCGACGTTTCTGACATCGACCCCGAATTATTGGATTCTGTTTCTACTATAGTAGATGGAAAGCAGACTCCTGGTGGAAAAAGCACAGTAGTGGACATAGACGAATCAATCATAATCCGAAAAGGGTCCCATTACTTGGAAATAAAGGCTTGGCTCGACAACAACATTTCATTTCCTGGATAAAACTTATCTTTTAATAACCGTAAGTCAAATTATCTATAACTCGACCCATATCAACTATTGACATCTTATGACTTCTCCCCTCCCTCTCGAAGACGCAATTACGAGGCCTATTTTTTGGGAGATAGGGTCTGTTGGGAAGCTTTTATTTTATTATTTGGCCCTCGTAGGTTCTATTATATTCTTAAATGGCATCCGCTTACGATTAAATCGTTATGCGTCCGGGCGTGAGGACCCCATTGACCGATTGGATAATCTTCCCCATAGGATATTTTATTCACTCAAATTCATCGCACGAAACACAGGCCAGTTCGATAGGGATCTTTATGCAGGTATTATGCACAGCCTCATCCTTTGGGGATTTCTCACTCTAACGATCGGAACTACTATTCTCGCTATAGATATTGATTTATATCGTAATTTAACAAAAAAATCATTTTTTGTTGGTGACTTTTATCTAGTTTATTCTTTTGTCATGGATGCACTAGGGTTTCTTTTGGTCATTGGGATTTTGATGGTCATTTATCGTAGATATTTTGTAAGAACAAAAAGACTACACGGTAAACATACTAGCCTGGAAGACAATCTGTTTGTTTTTTCATTACTTTATCTTTGTGTGGGCGGGTATCTCCTAGAAGGGATACGGATACTAGGGCAAGAATTTCCACCATTTGAGAAAGTCAGTTTTGTAGGTTGGTTTGTCGCATTAATACTTTCAAAAATCGGCATTTCGCCCCTGGCATCTCAATCTATATATCCCCTATTTTGGTGGGCCCATGTGTTAATTGGCGGTTTATTCACAATATTGATTCCTTATGCAAAACCATTCCATATGTTCTCTAGCTTGGCGAACGTAATAGCTCGAGATGAGTTATCCGGCATCCGTCTCCCTAGGATCCCTGAAAATGCTTTGCCGTCCGAAATAGGACCTAGTAGCATCGAAGATTTTTCCTGGAAACAATTACTTGACCACGACGCCTGCACAAAATGCGGACGTTGTTCATCTGTTTGCCCGGCAAAAGCTTCTGGAAGAGAATTAGATCCTAGAGATGTGATTTTAGATCTAAAACGTTACAAAGACGAACTAGATCTAGGGATAGAATCCAAACGTCCTATCATCGCAGACGGTGGGAGTGTCATCTCAATAACCTCTATGGAAGCATGCATGTCATGTTTGGCTTGTGTGGACGCCTGCCCAGTTGGAATTGAACATGTGACTCAATTTACAGATATGAACCGTAGACTCGTCGAATCTGGACAAATCAATGAGAATCTACAATCTATTATGATGGATATGTTCACACATGGAAATTCATTTGGTATCTCTGAGAGAAAAAGACCAGAATGGACTAATGATCTCCCCTTCTCCATACCCGATGCCCGCGATTCAAAAGTAAAATATCTGTGGTATGTCGGAGATTTACCTAGTTATGATCCACGTAATCAAAAAATAGCAAAAGCTCTCGCACATATCTTCCATGAGACTGGAATTTCATACGGAATTTTATATGATTCCGAAAAAAATGATGGGAATGACGTCCGGAGAATAGGCGAAGAAGGATTATATGAAATGTTGACAGAAACCAATATCGACTCATTCAATCAATGTGATTTTGAAATCATAGTATGCACAGATCCTCACTCTTATAACACCATCAAAAACGAATATCCTCAATTTGGATTCAACGCAGATGTTCGCCATTACACTGGTGTTTTACAGGACCTAGTCAATTCTGGAATCCTAAAAATACCCAATTCTTTAAACTATTCAGTTACTTACCACGATCCTTGCCATCTTGGTAGATATAACCATGAATACGACGCCCCTCGGGAAATCATAGAAAAAACTGGCTGTATTTTACATGAAATGCCACGAAATCGAAGAAATGCATTTTGTTGTGGTGGGGGTGGTGGCGGGATTTGGATGGATTTCCCAAACACAATAAAACCATCCGAAGAAAGACTACGAGAGGCGATCGAAGACACTCCCGACTTAGTGGAGAAATTCGTTGTTTCTTGCCCTCAATGCATGACAATGTATGAAGATGGTAGAAAAACAGGTGGGTTCGAAAATCAACTTGAAATCATAGATGTAGCAGAATTAGTAGCAGAAGCAATCATAACTAACAATCTCACCAAAGTGTAACAATATCGACGATAAATGGCCAAAACTTGAGCGCGGCCAAAGCGAGAAGTGTTTCAAAAATGAGCGTTCCTACTGCGGACAAAACTATGAATTTTTTATCTCCCATCTTTGATAGTCCCGCAGGAACTGTCAACATGCCTCTTGTAAAAAACATAGTATTCGAGATTGGTATTACTATTGCACCCCACCGATAAAACCACCCATCAAACCTTTCCAAATGGGATTTTTTAACCCGAAACCACTTTTTCTGTAATAATTTTTCTCTCCCAATCTTCTTCGCCACGGTAAAAAGGGCATATTGGCCAATAGTGGCGCCAAAGACAGCAACCCCGATAACAAATGCATATTCTATCGGGGAATCTGCCAAAAAAATCACTGCTATAGGGACTAAACTCTCCGAAGGGGCAAAGTACAGCAACATGGCACCTTCTAATATAAAAATCAGAAACAAAGCCAAATATCCATACTCTGCAAAAAAGTTCTGCACGAAAATACTAGAAGTTGATGCCATAAACAAATCCATCTCTACATTGGTTATCTACATTCAAAGATATTCCGACAAAATCACTACCACTTTCAATACCGAATGGTGTTTACCGTTGGAATCCTCATTTATTTACATGAAAAAAAAGAAGGTAATTACACTCGCAGTTGAGGATTCTCCTTCTTCTATTCAACATTTGAATATTATCAAAACAAAACTCGAATCCAGAAATTACACTTTGGAGTTACAAAAAATAGAAGCTCCCAATCCATCCAATTCAAAAAATTTAGCAGAGTATGTCCAGAAACAAAAACAATCTATAGAATCTCTACACGATCTAATCCTCAACTCCGAAGTCGATGGAGCAGCATATAATATGATTCACGCCCCGTTAACGCTTCCTGGGGAACTAATTTTATCTGGTACAATCAGACAAGATGTAGTACGGGATATCTTACTTACCACTGATGGAGGATCTTTAACCAATTTGTCCTCTAATAAAATAGTCGGGATTTCGAACCACCGAAATAGTCTTCAACTTAAATCCGTCCGTGAAGATCTCGAACAAGAATTTTCATTCGAGAATATATATTCGAAATTTCAAGATTGGTTTTCAAACAATCCCTCTTCAAAAGCACTAATACTCTCCTCTGAAGAATTCAACACATATGATTTTTCAAAAAATACAAAAGGCTTTTTCCTCCCCCCTCGAACTTTCGTCCCAGCACCTTGCCAGGGTACTTTTTCAATCATTTCCATAGACGATACTAAATCTACTACTAATATCCATAATTTAATAGACAACCCCCGAGCCAGGGTTGAAACAATAATTGAAAAAATCATATCTTCTTCTCTTAATCAAAATATAATCCAATCAGCAGGTATCCATGCCATTGTAAAAGGAGAGGCCATCACTGTGATGATTCAATTATTCAATTATCCTTCTCAAAAACATATCAATCTACATCAAGATCTGCCCATCAGAACTTATTTTGAATCTGCAAAAGAGCTAGCCAACAAATTGAATAAGATGGTGAGTGATTTTGACTGATTCGGCAATTTCACAACTACAGAATAGGGCAGACCAATGTGCAAATTATTTATTAGATTCAAAATCTGTTTTATGCATTTCCCATATAGACGCAGACGGACTTACCAGTGCAGCAATAGCAACACAAGCGATCCAACGTGCAAATATACCCTTGGAAACTGCATTTTCTAAACGTTTAGGAGAACCTGAATTAAAACAACTAACAAAAACAGACCACGAAACGATTCTCTTCACAGATTTTGGAAGTGGACAGATAGAAAAAATAATAGAATACAGTGAAAAAGGTAATTTTAATCCTATCATTTGCGATCACCACCAACCATCAATTGCACCTTCTAGTAATTCTCATACTTTGATAGATCTTGATTTTCATTTAAATCCTCTTTTATTCGAAATCGACGGGGCCTCGGAGCTCTCTGGCGCTGGAACTTGTTATTTCCTTGCCAGGGCATTGGAATCTGGCTCAGTTGACAATAGGGATTTAGCTTCCCTCGCAGTTGTAGGTGCAATTGGAGACATGCAGGCGAGAGACAAAGGATTAATCGGGCCTAATAAAATTATCGCACAAGAAGGAGTGGATAAAGGTGTATTGGATATCAAACTCGATTTAGCATTTTATGGGAAACAAACTAGACCTCTTCCAAAATTACTAGAGTATTCTTCTGAATTCGGAATACCTAGCATTTCCAATAATCCCTCTGGTTCGATCCGATTCTTAAAAAATTTAGACATCGATGTACGTGAAAATGGAAAATGGAAATTTTGGGTAGATCTTTCTCACTCAGATAAAAAAGCAATAGTAAATGAACTAGTCAAACATGCCATATCTCGTGGCCTTTCTATAGACAAAATCAGTTCTTTTATTTCTCCTGTTTATGAACTAACACAAGAACTATCGGGAACAGCACTACGCGAAGCCACCGAATTTTCTACTATATTAAATGCAACTGCCAGATACGGGCGCCCCGATGTGGGGCTGTCTATCTGCCTAGGCAATCGAAATAAATCTCTTACCCGGGCTAAAAATTTATTAGCCGTCCATAGAAAAAATCTAGCCGAGGGAATTGGTTTACTCAACCGAGAAGGTGTTGTAATGGAAGAAAATTTCCAATGGTTCCATGCACAAGATAAAATTCGAGACACAATTGTAGGAATTGTAGCTGGAATGGTATTGGGTATGGATGGAACTGATCCAAACAAACCAATCTTTGCTTTTGCAAAAACAGAAGAAGGCGATTTAAAAGTATCTTCTCGCGGAACTCCTATTCTTGTCAAAAATGGATTAAATTTATCCGAAGTAATGAGAATATCTGCAGAACATGTTGGAGGTGAAGGCGGTGGGCATGACATAGCAGCTGGTGCAACCATACCTTTGCAAACAGAAAAATTATTCCTTGAACAAATCAAAACCACACTCGAACTCCAACTCTATAATTCATCATCATAATCATGTCAGAATTCAACCCACATTTATTTGAAAATAAATATGTCCACTATCTCTTGGAACTGGAAACTGTTTATAAAAATGCCTTTTCAACAATGCTAGAAAGATTCGATTCACAAGTTATTCACGCAATCGACCAAGGAGTTCTAGTTGAAAGTGAACCTATATATAAAGATGGGGAATTCCATATACTCCTTCCAGATAACCCCGGTGCATTGATGGGGTCTATTTTAATCGATAATGAAACCCTGAACCAAATTCTTAACGAATACGTAACTGAATTAACAAGAGAACTACAATTTATGTTTGGAACTAAATGAAAATGAAGAATTTCTTTTCATCGAATGGGATGTGCTATTATGGTAACCAATAAACAAAATATAATCCTCATAGTTATGGATACTGTGCGCAGGGACCGACTTTCTGTATATGGATATGATAAAGAAGTAAGCCCCTCCTTGAATCAATTATCTGAAGAAGCACTAGTTTTCGACCACGCCGTTTCGCCCGCTCCTTGGACTCTCCCGGTACATGCTTCTTTATTCACAGGACTTTATCCTAGTGAACACGGAGCGAATCAAGAACGGCCTTATCTAGAAAAAAAATCCACTACTTTGGCCACTTCTTTATCTGAAAATGGATATTCAACTGCTTGCTATTCTTCCAATGCTTGGATCACTCCTTACACAGGTCTAACCTCTGGATTTGGGGATGTAGATAGCTTCTTTGAAATTATCCCAAAACCTTTGCTATCAAAACCAGTAGCCGATTTTTCTGCTTGGGTATGGAAAAAAATAACTTCTCAATCTAGACTTAACTCTCTCTCGACGAAATTAGTCGAAATGGGAAATGAAATACATGAATACCTTTCAACTAAAAGTACTTTATCCGATTCTAAAACACCCGCTGTCATCGATAAAACTATTAATTTCATATCTTCTCACGACCAATATTTTGTATTCATCAATTTAATGGATGCACACTTGCCCTACAATCCTCCCAAAAAATGTAGAGACAAATTCGCTCCCAATGTCGACCCCAATTTAGTTTGTCAAAATTCTAAAGAATATAACTCCGGGGCCCGCGAAATTTCCGAAAACGAATGGGATCAAATCCGCCAATTATATGATGCTGAAATTTATCATTTGGATTCTGAACTCGGAAGATTATTCAATTGGATGAAATCCAACAATAAGTGGAATGAAACGTTGGTAATTGTATGCGCTGATCATGGGGAACTACACGGAGAACATAATCTATATGGGCACGAATTTTGCATCTACGATCAACTTATCCACGTTCCTTTACTGATCAAACACAAGAATATCAACAAAAAAATTCAAAATTCCCAAGTAGAATTAATTGATCTATATCATACCATCTTGGATGCATCTGGAAGATCAGTTGCAGATAATGGAACCCCTTTCAATGAACAAAGATCTCTTTTTTCACCTTCTTACCGAGACTTCGAAGGATCTGAATTCGCTTTCATCGAATATTCAAAACCGATTGTAGAGTTGCAACAATTAGAATCAAAAGCAAAAAAATCTAATATCACCATCGATGAATTTTCACGTTTCCATTCTAGAATGAGGGGTATCCGAACCAAAGACACAAAATACATAAAAAATGAGAAAATCAAAGATGAATTTTACCATCTAGACGAAGACCCTGGTGAATTAGAAAATAAGATTCATTCTAATAATTCATCCATTGAACATCTTGTAACTTCATTATCTTCTTTCGAGCTAGATGTTGGGGCAAATTGGGATTCTATTACTGGCCCCTCTCATGACACCACTTCCAATATGGACGAGCAAGTAAGAAACCGTTTACGAGATCTTGGCTATCTAGATTAATTTTCCCCCTTTATTTCAACAGGCATGGAAGTAAAATAACTCAGATCACTTTGTTTGTTTTTATCATTTTCAAAAATACTTTTCAACGATTTCTCAATTAGATTTAATCTTTGTTTTGTATATTCTCTGCAATCAAATTCTTCTGCCATGCCCATAGCAGCGTCTAGATATTTGGAAATAGATTTTTGGTGAACAGTCAAATGAACGTCCCCTCCACAATCTCGGCAGACACCCGATAATGGCATCCTTCTATATTTAATACTACACGAAGGACAACGAGTCTCTTGGCGCGAAAATGCACGCAGGTTACCCAAGAGATCTGGAAGGAAGTGATATTCAATAATCCGTTCTGCAACATCCGTTTCATCAACTGCTCTAATCTTTTTTGCTAGACCTAATTGGGCTTCTAATTTATCTAACATAGGTCCGAGAGTTTTGTACGCCGATAACCTAGGGCCTGATGCTATGTTTGATGTATCGTGCGTGTGTAAAAGATCTGCATACAATTCTCCATTTTCAATTGAATTCCTAGCGAGTCTCACATTTAAATTGGCTGGGTTTTCTAGACAAAGTGTAGCCTCATAAAACTCAATCGGATACTTTTCAACACTATCTATATTTTGGGCTTCGTCATCTATCTCGGTCGGATTCAACACAGAAGACATAACCAATGGAGCATCCATCTTACCCCCTCTTTTATCCGGCAAATAACTTCTACTAAAGTTAAGTAATCCATCTAATAGCAGCATTACACAATCTTCATCACCATCACAATTCCTCCTCTTGGCCGCATGGAAATATGGATGGGCATATCCCACCGATGCCTTTGTAAATCCTATTATTCTCCCAACAACTGCAGCACTCGTATGTGGTGCAAGTCCCAATACCAATTCTCCAATCAAATCGGAACTATCTTTGATATTATAGAATGGATCCAATCCATAATATCTTTCCAACAATTCATCAACAAAATTTGCAGTACGTTTTAAATGTTCTGCAGCACCTTGGGATAAAATAAGATCCTGAACCCTAATTGGAATGAGTTGATTCTCATCTTTCAATGTGTTCCCTTCTATATCCAATTCATATCCTATTTCATTTAATTTAGAAACTGGAATATTCAATTCAGCCGCACGAAAACTAGATACTGGAAGATCAGTCATATCGTATCTTATTGTCCCATCTTTGAATGTGGTTACATTGTGTTTCGCTCTGAGAATTCCTTTTTCTATTGGTTCAGCTGTTTTGTTTTTAGAAGTGAGGACTTTTACACCTTTGAGAATATCAAATGCACTTTCTCGTTGGCCCACTTTTCCTAACGCATCTTTATATATTCTATCCAATCCAATCTCCCCAAAAAATTCTGGCACCGTCTCCGATTGACACCTTGGACATGATATCTCCATGCCATCTACATTCTGAATGCACCTCGATTTGCATTTCCTACAAATATGCACTGGAAATGATTTATCACCACATTCTGGACAAGAAAAGTGATGGGTTTCTGTCTTGCAACTAGAACATATCCTCTTTCCAATTTCAGTTTTTATTAAACCTCTCTCCCCGTAAACACGTCCAAATGATTTGGATGCAAGAGACACATTCCTCCTATCTCCTCCCGCCTCTCCCAATGGGAAAAGAGTATGAACCGAAGGACTCATTTCACGTGATTCAGATTTTTCTGGCCTTCCCATTCTTCCACCTACCCGTGTAGGTGCACGTTCTCTAATCGTAAATGGTGAAACCTCATTGATAATTTTAATGGCATTTGGCCATTCCTTTGCCTTTGAAGATATGCTGGATTTAGATATGGATAGATCTTCAGAAAGACCCATCGAAAGAATAAATGGAATTGGATCTCTAATTTCAATTCCATTTAAACATTTATGCTCTATTAATAAAGATTCAAGAATACTTTTGATACCAGAATCAAATTTCAATAGCAAAATACCATTTGATATATTCCCCCTAGAAACCTCCTCTCGAAGTCCCTGAAATTGATTCGGAGTTATATCATGCCACAAATATGTATACTTAGGATGTAATGGAATGTCCCATTTTTTTGACCATTCAACTACTTTTTCTGCAGGTGGATCTTCAATATCAAAATCTTCATTTTCTAACAACAATCGGATATCTATCTTCTTCCTCTCTGCCTCTAGAATCCACCATTCTGTTACATAAGAAGCGGGCAATAATTTCCGATTATTCTCCACAAACTCCCCAAATCCCACTAAGCATTCTCCTAGATCAATAATACTCTCTATTTGATCTTTAATTCCCTCAACCATCTCAATAGCATTCACGCGGAGTAGTTCCCCTGAATTTAACCTCACAGTTGGACCTTCTATTGTATCTACTGGAACCACTCCTGCCGCTTTACCCGGGTATTCGGTTTTCAACTGAGTCCCAGGTGCAAGAAAATCATCCAATATGTGCATAGTCGCCGGATGTATCCCTATGGTCGATAGACCTGTATTTCTAGCTCTGCCATATCTGAGCCTAAACCCTCCTGCTCTCGAAGGATGAGAAAACACGGGCCTTCCTGCAATTATATCACGTAAATATTTATCTTCTGATTTTCCACGTATTGGTCCCTTTTCAATATCAACAACCTCCTCTATTTTTTCAGGGCCATTCCCTTCTGAAAATTTACCTTCAATTAAATCATTCAACCATGGCCATTCAATCTCTTTCAGTTGAGATGTATATCTCTTTATTTTTGGAGCTTTCAATGCAATCCCCTCTGCGAGAACTAGACACATTCCCCCTCTAGACTTATTGGTATTTACACGGGCCAAATCACGATAGCCCGATACTTCCATTTTCCCTGTTGGTTCACCATCCAACATTATGGGGCAATACTGCGCAATAAATTTAGTTTCATCTGATGATGGTAAGTATTGTAAACTTGTTTCTCTAGCGTACAATTCAATTTCCTCAGCATAACGTTCAATCTCTTCTTCCAATGGCTTGTAATTTGAAATACCTAGTATGGTCCGAACATAATCTGCAACTAATACGGATAGTGCTTGGGCAGTCCCTCCTGCAGATCTTATTGGACCTGCATAAAACACACGAACAAATTCACTTCCATCTACATTGTTACATAATTCTACCCTGTCTATCCCTTCCAATGGGGCTGCAACCACACCTTCTGTCAACAAAGCCACTGCAGTTCGAATGGCGCCTTCAATTATCCCTTCACGTGTATTGTATTCTCCAACTTTTCCTTCTGCAAAATCTTTAGCTAATTCTAGTGCTATTTCTTCTCTCCCCATCTCTTTTTCTAGCTCTCTAATCCGGTCTGAAAGGCCACTTATCCCAAGTAAATTTTCTATTCTACCTGCCATATCTTTCGCGATGGGTATCTCTACATCAGAACTAGGATCTTTTCCCATCATTCTTGCTTTTCTCGCAAGGGAAAAACACAACTCTACCTGATTTTCCACCTGTTCAAAATACAATTCATGTTCCGCACGCATTATTTATGTATAATATGCGGTAAAAGATACAATCATCGGAGATGTGAAATACCCATTCTGGTAGCAAGGCATATGCCCATTGAAATCAATTACTCCCTATGTTCAATTCCGAATCCTGCGATGGCTGTTCTCGAACCGTATCCGATGCCCTTGCGAGAACCGTTCGATTGATAGTCGACCAAAGAGATGTAGATTCTCAACAATTATGTCCCGATTGCTTTGCCTCTTGGATTCGCCGCTACGAATCCGAAATGCAACTTTCTCATCAAGTCGTTAGTAGTGATGATATAATTGTAGATTAATTCTCAAAAATTATATTATTCAATTCCTATTTTTTTAACAAAATCTAATGATATCAATTCATTGACCAATTCGCCTGGCAAATGTTCGTCGGTGACTATGTATAGTTTGGGATCATCTGTAAATTCTGGATCCTCACTTATTGTTTGGCGTATTGATATCCCTTGATTTGCAATCATAGATGTAACGATTGAAACAATACCTGGGTTTGCAGCATCATTTACTTCTACAGTTAACACAGAAAGCTGCAATACAGAAGCCAAATCTCTCAGACTTGGTATTGATGAAATATTTTGGAAAATGGGTTTTAATTCCACATCTTGAAGTATCGTATTGGTCGTTGAGTCTACCACTCTCCGATCAATTCCCAATTCCCCTGCAATTTGTGTGTGTGGAATTTCTATGGTGCCTGATACCACTCTACCCATGTCATTTACAGAAAAACCCCTAGTTAACAACAGACGGATTACAGACTGTTGACCGGGACTTCCTTTGAATTTGCGCATAATTATATCAAACATTTATTGTATCTATATCCCCCTGGGGGCTTAGCCATATGGGCTAAAGTCCACCTTTTGTACTTGGGGCCCCCGCCCTTCTTTCATCTATTTGACTCGCATCATCAATCCCTCTACCAACTGCCTTGAATAATGCTTCCACTTCGTGATGTGCATTTTTGCCCTTTACAGAACAATGTAATGTCACTCCTGCATTCATGGCAAAACTTCTAAAAAAATGAGGAGCCATGCCCGATGTAAAATCGCCCACTTGCTCTTCACTAAATGTTCCTTCAAATGCAAAGTATGGTCTCCCACTAATGTCTAATACTGCCGAAGCGACCGCTTCGTCCATTGGGATATTCCTCTCTGCGAAACGGATTATTCCATGCTTATCTCCCCACGCCGCATTAAATGCCTTTCCTAACACTATCCCTACATCTTCTATAGTATGGTGACAATCAACATTTATATCCCCAATCGCCTGAACAGATAGATCAAATAACCCATGAGTGGCAAATGCCTCTAACATGTGGTCAAAAAAACCTATGCCCGTGTCTATCTTTGCATTTCCCTTACCATCTATATTCAATATCAGATTTATATTAGTTTCATTAGTTTCTCTTGATAACTCCGCCTTTCTCACTATCAAACCATCTCTCTGGACTAGATCTTTTCCTTCCTCTTTCACAATCTCCGTTCTCGCTTTACAATATCTTTTGTGAGTTCCAATTCCCCTTTCTGAAAAACTACGATTGCAATATTCACAAGTTGGCATGTAACTACACTAGTTATTCTCTTACATAAACATTTCTTTTCATGCGGACTCTATATGCGAATTATAAATCCTTAATAAATATAGTATGGGGTCACTATATGCGGATTATATACTTTTGATCCATTTTGTTATTTCTTCAAATGATATCGATCCTTCATACAACGCACTCCCAACCACTGCAGCAGATGCCCCCGCCCGATGAAATATTTCCAAATCCTCCAAAGAAGCCACTCCCCCACTAGCAACAATTGGTATCTCCACGGATCTAGCCATTTCTTCAATCACTCCTCCTCGCACTCCCTCTAATTTTCCTTCAACTTCCACATCTGTAAATAAAATACCAGCCGCACCTCTCTCCTCATACATTTCAGCTGCCTTCACTGGGTCTAAACTGGTCTTTTTTTCCCAACCTTCCACTACGATTTCTCTACCCTTCGAGTCTAGACTAACCATGATGCATTTGGGATATTTATCACTCAATATTTCCACCAATGTTGGATTTTCTATTGCGGCGGTCCCCAAAATAACTCTCTCTGCTCCCATTTCCAATAATTCTGTTACTCTTTCTTCAGTTCTAATTCCACCCCCTATTTGTACAGATATGTCAACTTTTCCTAGAATTTCCTCTATCGCTGATTTATTTTTAATTTCCCCTTCAAATGCACCATCTATATCTACTATGTGCACAGTTTTTGCACCCATTTCTTCCCATCGCAAGGCACACTCTATGGGGTCTCCATAATATTTCTCGGTCCCTCTTAGTCCCCCCACAAGCTGCACAGTCTTCCCGTTTTGAATATCTATCGCCGGGATCACTTCAAATAATGGATTCATGCGTTTCGGTTTGTCTTACTCCAGGTAAAGTCACCGCTTTCTACCTCACTAAAATCAGAACAGCAAGATCTAACAATACCCGCGTAAAATAAACACCCGATGCCAACGGTTGAATATCTAAATTATGATGCAGTAACAGACAATGAATGGGACTTGGACGACAGTGACCTTTTTGAAAAAGCCGCGAGTGCGGGCTTATCCAATGAAGATCATGGCACTTTCGAAGTCAACGAAGGAGAATATATCCTTGAAGCAGCAGAGGTAGAAGGATTTGACTGGCCATTTTCTTGCCGAGCTGGAGCCTGTGCTAATTGTGCCGCTATAGTTAAAACCGGTGAAATAAACATGGACATGCAACAAATCCTTTCAGACGAAGAAGTAGAAGAACTTAATGTCCGTCTCACGTGCATAGGGTCTCCTGAATCCGACGAAATAAAACTAGTTTTCAATGCCAAACATTTGGACTATCTACAAAACCGAGTAATCTGATCTATCATTCTCTCTGCTGTTAATCCACCTTTTGTGATTTAAGAGAAATATCTTTCTACACACCTCTCCTCCAATTACTTGTGTCTGACTTTTCAGAAATATCATTCGGAGATAATGGCCTAGTGCCTGTTATCACACAAAGTGTGGAAACAAATGAAGTCCTCATGCTCGCTTATGCCGATTCTACTGCATTATCTCTCACTCAAAAAACTGGATTGGCTCATTATTTTTCACGCAGTCGGAACAAAATCTGGAAAAAAGGAGAAACTAGTGGAAATATCCAACATATCCACGATGTCCGCGTCGATTGCGATTTTGATGCTATTCTGTATATTGTTTCTCAAACCAATCACGCATGTCATACCGGCAAAATGTCTTGTTTCCACCACAAACTTGAAGATATAACCTCCGATGAACTTTAACAAAATCTCCAATTTTAGACTAATTCCAATCTATTCTACAATCTTTGCATCTTCTTTGCATTTCTATTGGGGCGCCCCCCGCGCTCTCTTATATTACCAATCTGGAATTTTCACCGATTGGAGGCCATATGCACTCACCCTTTCTGCAATTGCAATCTGGTCTGTATTATTTATTTTTAGAAATCAAGTCCATTCTACTCAAATTTATATTTTTTGTTCAACTATGATGTCAATCCACATCTTTGGATATTGCATGTGGCACCTTTTTGGACATCCCATTTTCAATCCTTCTACTGGAAGTTTATCATTTCATTCACATCCTAATACTACTATCTTAACAATCCTTGAACATTTACAACACGACTTGTTTGCTCTTGGTACCATGATTCTGGAAATATGTTCGGTTTTTTTATTTCTATATTTGGTCTTCCAATCCCGAAATTCTAACTAAATCTGCCAAAATTTATGTTCACACATTTTTAAATATCCGCGCAAAAGAATAGTTGTATGATTATTAGCGGATCTGCATCTACCTTGCTTGCTGATTCTCTATCTTCTCATTCTGGGATGCCACTTGCAAAAACTACTCGTCAAGAATTCCCCGACGGAGAATTTTTAGTACAGGTAAATTTCAAAGGTGAAGATGGAATCATCATTGCAGCAACACGTTCTGCCTCAGATCACATAGAACTTCTACAACTTCAAGATGCTGTCAGAGAAGCAGGGGCCACTAACATCACCACCATTTTACCCTACATGGGCTACGCACGTCAAGATACCATCTTTGAGGAAGGGCAACCACTTTCTGCACGTGCAATGGCAAAATCTATTGGAACTGGAACTGACAAGATCATAATTGTCAATCCACATAAAGACACAGTCTGCAATCATTTTGGAGTACCTGCGATAACTCTAGATGTATCTTCTGTTCTAGCAGAAACACTACCCAATGACTTAGACAATCCACTTTTCTTGGCTCCTGATTCTGGTGCCATTCACTTAGCAGAATCCGTGCGAAACGCATACGGGGAGGGCGATACTGATTACTTCGAGAAAAAACGCATCTCTAGCACCGAAGTTGATGTATCTCCTAGTAGTGTGGATGTAACTGAGAGAGATGTCATTTGCGTAGATGATATCGTCTCTACCGGAACGACGACCAGCAAGGCAGCTAGTATCTTAAGAGATCGAAATGCAAAAAAAATATTTGTGACATGTATTCATGCATTATTGATCAATGACGCACGAAAAATGCTATTTAACTCTGGAGTAGATGCTATCTATACAACCGATACTATTGCAACCCCTGAAACTAAAATTTCCATAGCCCCTTTGCTTACTAAACTTCTTTGATCTAATTTATATTTTTATTTCTATAGGAATTCCTTCAACGATCCATTCTTTCATTCCATCTCTTTTCTCACTAACTATTTTCCTCGCCCTGACTTCTTGTTTTATTAAATTTTCATGTCGCATTATCAATCCCAAAATTCTTTCGTTGGGTATGTGTATGCTTACTAAAATTTCCTCATCAACAACTAAACCCGATTCCTTCCTCATCTCCTGCACTCGTCTAATTACCTCTCTAGCGTATCCCTCCGATTCTATCTCTTCTGTTAAAGTAGTGTCTATGTATACGACTCCAAATTCACATGTGGTCTTGGCAACATTTTCCGGAAATACCTCTTTGAATTCAACCATCTCTTCTGTGATCAAAATTTCTTTCCCCATCTTTGAGCTTAATATTTCAGATAGTTCTTCTATGTCTGGTATGTCTAGCTCAATCTCATTGAGAAGTTTAACAATCTCACCCGTCAATTCTCCATAACTTGGACCGATTATATTCATGCGTCCAACAATTGAATATCTGACATCAAATCCTTCTTCTCCCGGGCGTATCAACTTGATTTTTTGAGCATTAACCCTCTCTGATAATAATTTTTCATGAGCTTCTACAATTTCTCCAATTTTATCATTTTTAGTTCTTATTTCAACACATTGAATCGGCCAACGTAATTTCCTTTGAGAAACTTGACGCGCGTGAGCTATGGCTTCTTCTAACGTCCTTATTACTTCTATCTCTTCTTCCAATGTTTTATGTTGAAGCTGGGAATCCACTATGGGAAAGTCACACATATGTACTGTTAGATTCTTTTTCCCATTTGTCAGATTTTGATAGATTTCTTCTGATATAAACGGTGCAAATGGGGCAAGTAATATCACTGCATCTAGTAATACATAATGAAGTGTTACATATGCTGCAGTTTTGCTATCCGTATCTGTTTCTGCCCACATCCTTTCCCGAACAATTTTAATATAGTATCTAGATATGTCTTCTACAATCAATCCAAGTATAGCATCTAGTGCTTGATCTTGCCTATATGTTTCCCACCCCTCGTTTACAATTTGCTTCACCGTTTGTAAACGGGAAATAATCCATTTATCTATAATTTCTAAAGATATGTCTTCTAAAACAAAATCTTGTGGCTGGAACTCATCAATTTCCATGTATGGGATGGGAAATCGAAATACATTCCATAAAATATTCAACCTACGATTCATTTCTTCTATCTCCTCCCACGAAAATCTCATATCTTCTCCTTGTGGATTCACTGATAAGAGGAACAAACGCATTGGATCTGCTCCATACTTTTCTATTGCCTCCTTTGGAGAAACGATATTACCTAGTGATTTGGACATTTTTCTCCCATCTTCTGCAAGGGCCCACCCATGCATCAATACATTTTTATACGGAGATTCTCCCATGGCAGCACTAGCCATGCCAAGCTGAGACCAGAACCAGCCTCTAGTCTGATCATGCGCCTCCATAATCAAATCGGCTGGCCAAACCATGTCAAATTCTTTTTTTCTATATGGATATCCCACAGTACCCCAAGTTGCCACTGAGGAATCAATCCAAACATCAAATACGTCAGGTACTCTTGTATATTTTTTCCCATTCTTGGTGATCGTAAGCTTATCCACCGTTGGTTTATGCAAATCTATCTCTTTTGGATCAATTTTTTGATCCACCAATTCGGCCAATTCTTGCCGTGTGCCCACAATAATCATATCCTGGGATTCTTCATCTGGAGTGGCATCTTCTGGGGTCCATATTGGTATTGGTATGCCCCAGTATCTCTGGCGTGATACGTTCCAGTCTGGGGCAGCTTTTACAAATTCATAAAATCTATTGTCTCTAGCCCATCCTGGGTACCATTCAGATTCAGCTATATTCTTAATAAGCTCTTCCTTTATTTCTGTTATTTTTATGAACCATTGATCTGTAACAATTTGGATTATATTTGTATCACAACGCCAACACTTGCCATAATCGTGGGTATATTTCTCTTTTGCAAGTAACAAACCAGATTTATTTAAATCTTCAATAATCTCATCGTTTGTATTTTTAACAAATTCCCCTGCGTATTTTCCAGCCTCTTCCGTATATATGCCATCTGTTCCAACTGGACAAAACAATTCTAATCCTATCCCTTCACCTGCACGAAAATCATCTTCCCCGTGGCCTGGAGCAGAATGTACCAATCCTGTTCTATCTTTCTCTACAAAATCAGCTGAATAAACTCTCAAAGACCTCCCGTCTTTCACGTGTTCAGGTACTTCTTTTTCTAATGGATGTTTGTATTTCCATCCTACCATATCCTGTCCCATTATCTCTCTCCCTACTCTAAAACTAGTATATCCTCCCTTTTCAACTATAGAATCGACAAGTGATTTCTCTACCCAAAGTTTTTCTTTTATATCTCCCTTTTCAACTATTATCTGCTGATAGCTAAATTCTGCATTCACAGCCACAAATGTATTCGCTGGCAGCGTCCACGGGGTGGTTGTCCAAATAACCAAAAATCCTTCTTCATCTTCCAATTCAAATTTAACATAGATAGAAGGATCTTTAACTTGGTGATACTCAATTTCATTTTTCGCAAGAGAAGTTTCACACCGAGGACACTGACTTATCGACCGTTTTCCTTTTTCAACTAACCCTTTCTTATGGGCCTGGGCAAATCCCCACCATGCAGATTCCATATATTCGGAACTCACAGTTTTATACGCATTTTCCCAATCCATCCAAACGCCAAATGAGATAAAATCATTCTGCAGCCCTTCTCGTTGGAAATCTGCAAATTTTTTACATTCCTCAATGAAATTTTCAATCCCAAATGCTTCTATATCTTTTTTATTTGCAAACCCTAATTTTTCCTCAACTTTCGTCTCAATAGGCAATCCGTGCATATCAAAACCCGGACGATCATATACCCTGTGACCTTTCATTCGATTATAACGAAGATATCCATCTTTCAATGTTTTATTCCAAGCAGTCCCCATGTGAGCTGCACCCGATGTATATGGTGGTCCATCCACAAAGAAAAATGGTTTCCCATCGGCACGATGTTCTTTTGTTTTCTCATACGCCCCGCTACGATCCCAATATTGCTTGATTTTTCCCTCCAACACTTGCGCCTTGTATCTCCCACCAACCTCTGCATCTTTTTCCATATCTAGTTCCTCTACTTCTATAACTAAAGATTAATTGTTTATGTTATTTTGTATCTCTTTTCCTCGCAACGAGTATTTTTTTATGTGATATGACTAACTAATATTATGGACCCTTGCATTTTCTGCTCCATTATTGAAGGCGATATTCCCAGCCATTCTATTTATGAAGACAAAGATACCATGGCTTTCCTTGATGTTAACCCAATCTCTCCTGGGCACACCCTTGTTATTCCCAAGCATCATTGTTCCAAACTAAATGAACTCCCTCCACAAGACGTAGTTTCATTGACCAAAACAATCCACTCTTTGATTGGTCCCATAGAACGGGCTCTCGGCGCAAACGCTACTACAATCGCATTTAACAATGGAATTGAAGCGGGCCAGGAGGTCCCTCATGTCCATTGTCACATTATACCTAGATTTCCACAGGACGGTGGTAGGTCAATTCATTCTCTTCTAGAAAAACCACAACCACCTTTGACAAAATTGTCTACTATTGCCGAATCTATCAAAAATTTGATGTGACCTTATCTTCCTTTTAATAGTTTATAATAACCAGCAGAAGGCTGATATATCTCTCCACTCTCTGACATTTTCTTAACCATATGCTCTGCCTGCATTTCATCAATTCCTTCTACCTTCGCCTGTTCAATAATGTCCAAAATAGACGCGCCATCTTTGGGATTCTCAAGTGTTAGTTTTTCTATTATCGATCTAATAGATTTAACACGGTCAAATTGATTCCTCGATTTGCCCATCTCAATTACAGTAGCATCAAAAATCCCTGTCTCTGGATCGATTCCAACTTTTTCTAGACTTGATTGAACGAGATTAATAACCCTCATAGCATCTTCTTTTTCAACTACATCCGAAAGCCTAACTCTTGCACTTGCTTCTGCTAATCTTACTAGTGCTTCTAGTTTACGAGCAGTAACTGGAATCGGGCCTCCTACTTCCCTCACAGCACGCAAACCTACATAGAATTTTTTGATTTCTTTTTGTGCATCTTTACTCATAATTGGGAAACAATTTCTCTTGGCATATGCAATATATTTCCTAAATAATTCCGGTTCTATTTCTGGCTTAACTTCCTCTGCAATTTGCTCTAGTTCTATTGGCTCCTCTCCGTTTTCAATTGAGTATTTTTTTCTTGTCCCTTGCTCCCCAATATAATTAGTTTTAATTATATGTTCAGCTATCTTTTCATCCAATTCTTCATTCGTTTCATCTAGTATCCTGAATATTAAATCAAAACGCGATATAAGTGCGGGTTCCAAATTTATCTGATCCCCAATTGATTCATACGAATCATATTGCCCGTATTTTGGGTTCGCCGCCCCCAAAAGTGAACACCTACTTTTTAATGTAGCATTGATTCCTGCCTTAGCCACGCTTACTGTTTGCTGTTCAAGTGCCTCATGCATAGCCGATCTATCTTCGACTCTCATCTTATCGATCTCATCTACTGCAGCAATTCCCTTGTCTGCTAATACAAGTGCACCAGCTTCAAGTGACCATTGCTGACCTCCTCCGAAATCATCTTTCACCGCAGCAGCAGTCAAACCAGCACTTGAACTACCCTTTCCCGAAGTGTACACCGAACGTGGAGCGATATGACGAATATATTGTAATAATTGCGATTTCCCTGTACCTGGATCCCCTACTAATAATATGTGTACGTTCCCTCTAATTCTCGTACTATCTGGAAGGTGCTTGGTCACCCCCGAGAACAGTTGCAATGCAATTGCTAGCTTTTCCTGTTCATACCCATATATGGATGGGGCCACAGAACCTATCATTTGCTGGTATATTTCTTTTTGTTTCGATAACTCAATAATAGTTTTTTCATCTCCCTCTGATATCTCTATATTCTCAAATTCTAGATCCTCTGATACAATCGATATGCCTTCCATATATACCTCAAAAACTCTCAACTTTTCCCCTCCTCTCTTCTTCTGTTCCAATCTCAGCGTACCTGTTGCAATAACACGATCTCCTGGGCTTACCATGCCACTTATGTCATCTTCTATATGGATTTCTATACTCTGGGGCTGTTCCCCTCCCCTCAATCCCTCTGGAGATTCTTGTATGAGTAAGGTTTGTGCATCTGAGAATGTTGACTTTTCAAATTTAATTTCAAATGGCCCTTGACGTTCACAACCTCCACACACAAATGGCTCTTGATACCCTCTTATTTGTGGTACATTTGTCACGGTAGCACAACGTTGACATTCAAATGCTGCAATTTCTACCTTCGGACGAACACTGGTCGACTTTCTAATCAGACCTTGAATTGCCACAAGTGTATTGACATCCTTGGATCTGATCTCACGAATATCTGTTAATTCCTGCAAGTTGTAAATTCTCACATGGGCTTTCTCTAACATGTCATCTGTTCTGTACCTCAAATCTCCGATGTTTACCAAAGCTTGTTTTGCAGCTTCTGTCACACTGTCTGGGTGCGTGATAAAATCATCTGCCATGTTTGGATCGAATCTATAGAGTTCTCCCCAATCTATGTTCAAGGATCTTTGCTTTTTTGGATAATTTTCAAGTAATACTCCTATCTCTTCTTCACAATAAACTTCTATAAATTCTTCAAAACGCTCTACTAACTGCTGATTTATCGCTTGAGACATGCCTATATTGGCAGAACATACACGTATCCAGCATAAGTAGCTTTAGCAAGCATGCGGAGTGGAAGTAAAGGGGGCATCCCCCATTTTGGCTGCAGTATAATGGACCACTCGCGGGTGAACCGCTGGAATATTCGTATTAAAAACCGAGTGGGACTGCCCAGATTTGAACTGGGGACCTCCACCATGTCAAGGTGACGTCATAACC